>DAOTUB010000216.1:0-30476 GCA_034437455.1 Anaerolineae bacterium
AAAAACGCTGCCCCTAAATCTCAACGTTTTCGAGGCAAAAATGGGGCGCGAAGCCTCAATTTAGACCCCAAAATGCGCCTGAATGGGACATTTCCTGTAAAAACAAACCCTCTCCGACAGGCTGCTAGCCCTCAGTGTTGGCCTGGGCACGATGCTGGCTGCTATCGCCGGCGGGTTGATCGCCACATTCTTCCCCTTCACCATCCTCGCCGGTGGTTCCTACGAGTTGAAGAGTTTTGTGATCTGCGTGTTGGGAGGTCTGGGTAATCCGCTGGGCGCGCTGATGGGCGGCTTGATCCTGGGTGCACTGGAGGGGGTCATCCCGGCTTTTATCGAGACCACCTGGGTCCCCGTCCTGGAGTTCGTCCTGTTCGTCGTCATCCTGCTGGTAAAGCCATCTGGCCTGCTGGGAGGTGAAGCATGAAACCCGCCTGGCGAAACCCCGGACTGTGGTTGGTGTTGGCACTCACGATTGCCATCGGTATCTGGCCGGCCATCGCCGCGAACAAAGCGTATTCGCGAGAAGTGACCTTTACCATCCTCAAGGCGGTGGCGCTCGCTTCGAGCTTGAACATTCTGCTGGGCTACACCGGCTATGTAAGTTTCGGGCAGATCGTCTTTTTCGGCCTGGGAGGTTACGTCGGCTTCTACCTGCTCAGCGTTCACCATTTTCCTCTCTACGTCGCCGTGTTGGGAGGTGCTCTGAGCGCCGGATTGCTCGCCTTCCTGCTAGGAAAGGCGATCCTGCGCCTGCGTGGCGCCTACTTTGCCCTGGCAACCATCGGCGTCAATGAAGCGGCGCGCGCCTTTATCAAGAACTTTGAGCCTTTCGGCGGCCCCATCGGGATGACGTTGCACATGCAGGTGTACCGGGACGCCTACGGCAGCACCGATCGGGCGCTGTGGATCGCCTACGCCTCCCTGGCGATTCTGACGGTAGCCGTTGTCTTCGCCAGTTTCCTGATCAAGTCCTCTCGCTTTGGGCTGGGCCTGCTGGCGATCCGCGAAAACGAGGACGCCGCCGAAGTGATGGGGGTGGTCGCGCCCAACGCCAAGACCTGGGCCTACGTTCTGTCGGCGATCTTTCCGGGGATGATCGGCGTGCTCTTTTTCTTCAAGAACGGGAACATCGAGCCGCCCGACGCCTTCAACTTGCACCAGTCTATCGAAACCATCGTCATGGTGATGCTGGGCGGCCACGGCACGGTGCTCGGCCCGCTGGTCGGCTCGGCCGTCTACCAACGCTTGCGTGGTTTTCTGCTCGTCAGCCCTCTTTTCAAGAATATCCAACTGGCGGTCGCCGGTGTGTTGTTGCTGGTCATCATTCTCTTTGTACCGGCGGGCGTGGTCGGTTGGCTGCGCGGCCGCTTTCCCCGTCTGCGGAGGATACTGGAATGACTGAAGAAGCCATACTACAAATTCAACGTGTCTCCAAATGCTTCGGTGGTCTGCAGGCGTTATTGAGCGTCACCTTTGACCTGCCCGAGGGACAGATTCTGGGCTTGATCGGCCCTAACGGCGCGGGGAAAACGACCCTTTTCAACTGCATCAACGGCGTGTATTCGCCGGAAGAGGGGCAGGTGATCTTTCGAGGCCAGGAGATTACCGGGTGGAAGCCCTACGACGTGGCCCGCCTGGGGCTGGCCCGCACACATCAGATCGTGCAGCCGCTAAACGAGTTGACGGTGCTCGAAAACGTGATGGCCGGCGCCTGCTTTGGGCACGAGCAGCGCCCCCTGGGTCAGGCGCAAACGATTGCCGATGAGGTGCTCTCTTTCGTCGGCCTGGCCGAGCGGCGGGATGAGCTGGCCGCCAGCCTGAACGTGGCCCAGAAGAAGCGATTGGAATTGGCCCGCGCCCTGGCCGCCCGCCCCTATCTGATCCTGCTGGACGAGGTGCTGGCGGGGCTGAATCCCACCGAGATCGCAGAAATGGTCCAGGTGGTGCGCCAGATCCGCGACCAGGGCGTGACCATCCTCATCATCGAACACGTGATGCACGCGCTGATGAACGTCTCGGATCGCGTCATCGTGTTGGACTATGGGGAGCAGATCTCCGAAGGAACGCCTGACGAGGTCGCCAACGATCCCAAGGTGATCGAAGCTTACCTGGGCGATCCAAAGTTGGCTGAGGAGATGATGCAGAATGCGTAACACGTGTCGTGCACTGTGGGAGAATGACCTATGGCGTTATTAGAGATTCAGAACGTTTCTTCTGGCTACGGCGAGGTCCAGATTCTGTGGGACGTTTCACTAGAGTTGGAACGCGGAAAGCTCACGGCCCTGGTTGGTTCCAATGGCGTGGGTAAAACCACGCTGTTGCGCACGGTGGTGGGACTGATCAAACCGTGGCAGGGTTCGGTCGCCTTTGACGGCCACGACGTGACCCGCGTGTCGCCCCACGCCAAGGCCGCTCAAGGCGTGGTTTTGGTTCCCGAAGGCCGCCAACTGTTCACCGACATGAGCGTCCACGAGAACCTGGAGATGGGCGCTTTTACCAGGCGGGCGCAGGCGCATTTCCAGCGAAATCTGGAATGGGTTTATGACATGTTCCCCATCCTGAAGGAGCGAAGCAGTCAAAAGGCCGGCACACTCTCTGGTGGCGAGCAGCAAATGCTGGCCGTGGCGCGTGGGCTGATGGCGCAGCCCGAAATCCTGATGTTTGACGAACTCTCGCTGGGTCTGGCGCCGTTTCTCGTGCTCAACATATTCCAGGTGTTGCAAAAGCTGAAGGCAGAGGGACTGACCATGTTGCTGGTGGAGCAAAACGTCCAGATGGCGCTGGCCGTCAGCGACTATGCCTACGTGTTGGCCGACGGTCGGGTCGAACTGGAGGGGCCGTCGCGAGAGGTAGCACAGAACGAACAGGTGCGAGAGTCCTACTTGGGTATCTAAAGCCTGCCGAAAAAAAACAAGCCCAGGCCATAGGCCTGGGCTTTGTCTGATAGAGACTTGAATTTTTAACCGAGACTTGACTTTCCCCCCACTGAAAGGTATAGCGGCGCAAGTTCACAGAGAATCAAATATACCTGGAGGAGAGAATGTCCAAGAAACGACCAACGAAGCACACCCTACCTGAGCCGCTGGTGCAAAAGATTGATTGCGTGCGGTTCTACGTCTCGGACCTCGACGTAGGTCTCGCGTTCTACCGCGACCAACTGGGACACGAGCTTATCTGGCGCACCGAGGAGCAGGTGGGATTGCGAATGTCCGATACCGACGTCGAGATCGTCCTGCACACAGAGCGGCAGGAGCCGGAGATTGATTTCAAGGTACAGTCGGCAGATGAAGCCGCGGTCCGGTTCGAGGAAGCCGGAGGCGAGATCGTCGCGCCGCCGTTTGACATTCAGATCGGACGGTGCACAGTGGTTGAGGATCCGTGGGGAAACCAATTTATCCTCCTGGATTCAAGCAAGGGGACGCTGATCACCGATGAAGAGGGCAATATCATCGGGAACACTGAATGCTGAGTAACATCAACCTTGTGTTCAGAACCTCAATCCGCTCTAATCGAGAAAGTGCCGGTGTCGTTAAGCACTGACGCCTTTATCGGTTTATTCTACTGCCAGCTATTAACTCGCTGGGCGTCGCCACCCAATCCATACACTGGTCGTGATCGCCGCAGGGCAGTTCGTCGGCCAAGCACTCCTCGTAAGTCACCCCCACGCGCAAAGCCGGCGTGGTGATGAGAAAACGGTCGTAGAACCCCCCACCGAACCCCAGTCTTCTTCCTTGCCGATCAAAGGCCACACCGGGCACCAACACTAAATCCAACGTCATCGGATCCACCACAGGCATCTCCGCTGCTGGCTCCAGCATACCAAAGCGGTGGCGGATCAAGCGGGCAGAATCATAGGGGTGAAGGATCAGGCGTTGGTTCTCAATACGGGGAACAATCCAGTGCTTACCGGGGAAAAGATCGAGGAGAAACCGCAGGTCGATCTCGTTTTTGAAGGCCAGGTAGGTGAGCACAGTCCCGGCATCTCGGAGCACCGACCATCTGGCCAGCCGTTGACAGAGAGCCATAGAAGCCTCGTTGATCTTCTCAACGGGAAGACACTCCCGCAGAGTGCAAAATCGCCCGCGCAGTTGTGATTTGTCCATGCTTCTCATAGAATGGGCAACCGACGCCCGGTGGCACTGCGGTGAAAGCGCCCAAAATCGCCCAGACCGTTCAGTTGTTCCACGTCAAATACCGGGCCATCCTGACAAACCAACAGACCATCCATTGCACACTGCCCGCAGATGCCAAAGCCACACTTCATGTATCGCTCTACACTGAATTGACCAGGAATATCACGCTCGCGGCATAGATGGTGCAGGGCGACGAGCATTAGTTCAGGACCGCAGGCGTATATTACGGGAGATTCAAGATCAGAAATTGGAGATTTAATAGCGTCAGTGACGTACCCCCTGTAGCCGGTTGATCCGTCATCGGTGGCCAGGATAAGATCCACTCCCAATGTGCGAAACCGTTCGACGTAGAGCAGATCCAGAGTAGTGCGGGCGCCGATAGCGACTGTGGTAGGCACACCGTGTTCGACAGCCTCTGTGGCCAGGAAGTAAAGCGGTGCTGCGCCGTATCCACCGGCCACCAATAAAGCGGGGCGATCTTTATGTAACGAGAAACCTCGCCCATAAGGCCCGCGCCAACCCACACGACTGCCCACTTTGCGCTGGTGCAACTCGGTACTGAAAGGTCCCACCCGGGCAACGGTCAGGGTGAGGGGGGCAGGGCTGGCAATGGAGATCGGCTTTTCATCCACGCCAGGCAGCCAGAGCATGATGAACTGTCCTGGTTTGGCTTCGGGTACCTCGGCATCCAGCACAAAGGTGCCGATGGCGCGCGCCTCATCCTGGATATGACGGATGCGGGCAATTTGTGGTAGCGTCAATTGTAAGCTCCTTTTCCTAACCCAAACGAGCCGGAGCCAAAAAGGTTATTGGTATGAAAATTCTTGCACAAAAAACAAGAATCTCACTGGTTAGGGCCTAATCCGTTGATGTCCTAAAATCCCTGTCGGCTCCAGTCGGGAAGTGTACCACAGAGGCTGTATTCTGAAAAGTCAGCTTCTATCAGGCGAATTGACAATCTCTTTTACTATCAAGTATAATGACACCGTTGACCATTGAGATGGTGGATGAAAAAAGGCAATTATCTCGAAAATGGCACATCTAATGTGCTATTGTAAAATTATGAACCAGGAAACTTTGACGAACAATAACACCAAGCTCGTGCCCAGAACCTCAATTGATGGCCCCGTACTCGAGTTTGACTTTCCGGCACTGCACATCGGCGTGGCCGAGTACGAAAAAGGCCCGACAGGCTGCACCGTCTTTTATTTCCCAGAGGGTGTGACCGCCGCTGCCGACATCCGCGGCGGCGACTGCGCCACGGTGCAGACGCAGCACCTCGAAGCGGGCGACAGGCAGGTCGATGCCATCTGTTTCACTGGCGGGTCGGAGTATGGCTTTGGGGCTGTCGCGGGCGTCTCCGACGAGTTGTTGGCTATGCGCGGGTACTCCACGGCCCCCTGGGACCTCGTCCTGGCACCGGGCGCGGTGATCTATGATTTCCCGCTGCGCGATAACGTTATCTGCCCGGACGCCGCCCTGGGGCGAGCGGCCTTGCGCGCTACCCGCCCTGGCTGGTTTCCACTGGGCGCGAGGGGCGCGGGGTGCTCCGCTGCGGTGGGAATCGGTTTCAGCTTCGACCAGCGCGAGCAGTCCGGGCAAGGCGGGGCCTTCCGCCAGGTCGGGCCGACCAAGATCGCGGTCTTTACCGTTGTGAACGCGATAGGCGCGATCGTCAACCGACAGGGGCAGGTGGTGCGGGGGCACCTTGATCGAGAAACTGGTGTCCGGCGCCACGCGATTGAGGATCTCGAACGGCGACTCGCCAACCACGAACAACTTCCCGGTGGAGACGGAGGACACACCACACTGACGCTGCTCGTCACGAATCAGAAACTCAGTCCCCGATCGCTGCGACAGGTGGGCAAACAGGTGCATACCTCGATGGCGCGTGCCATCCAGCCGTTTCACACTATCTACGACGGCGACGTGTTCTTTACCGTCACCACGGGCGAGGTCGAGAACCCGGCGCTCGGCGAGATCGCCCTCGGCGTGCTCGCCTCGGAACTTGCGTGGGATGGCGTGCTCAGTTGTTTGACAGCATAGTCGGGGAGGGCAATGCATCAAGACTGCCCTCTAGCAGCAATTCCCGTTATGGGAAAAAACGAGAGTTGTAGCCGCGATTTCTATATCGCGAAGGATGCTTCGTGCGGCAAAATGCACGCGCTATGGAAAGCGCGGCTACAAAACGGGAATTGCTGGCCCTCTAGCAAGAAACGTCGATCTGGTCGTGTCCAAACCGGGAAAACCACGAACAAACCGCAGGAGTTGTCAAGAAAGACGTCCCAAGATCTGGTATAGTCTCCAAAAAGCTTGAAAGGAGCGTGGGCGATGGAACCCAAAATCATAGAAAGCGCCGAGTTGATATTGGTGGGGATGGACTTTTTTGGCGATCCGTGCGCGATGGCGTCTCCCTGGTCCGAGGAAAACGAGATCGGACAGTTGTGGAAGCGATTTATGCAGTTCATGGCCAGGAAAGCCAGCATGGTCAAGCATCAAGTGAACCCCGCGGTTGGCTTTGAGGTCCACATCACGACGGACGAGACGGAATCGACCGGTCATCGTCAGGTATTTGTGGGCATCGAGGTGTCCGAATTGGAGAAGCTTCCTCTGGAACTGGTCGTCAAACTGCTTCCCCCGACCAAGTATGCTGTGTTTACGTTCAAAGGCGCCGAGATCACGTCTGATTGGGGCAGGCTGATCTATTACGATTGGTTGCCCCAATCCGGCTTCCAATCGCATCACAATTATCTTATCGAACGTTACGACGAACGCTTCAAAGGTCTGGAGGGCGAGGAGCTTGAGGAATCGGAACTGGACGTTCTCGTCCCCATAGTCTGAAGGCACGCGCGATGGCCAACCTAGAGGCAACGCTTGAGGCGGTGGATTTCATCGAGGAAAATTTGCAAGAACCGCTTTCCGTTTCCGACGTCGCGGACGCGGTGGGGTATTCGCTCTATCATTTCAGCAGAACCTTCAACGCCGCGATCAAACACAGCCCGTATGATTATATCATGCGTCGCCGGCTGTCCGAATCCGTCCGCGAGTTATTGACCACCGAGAAAAGGATCATCACCATTGCCCTGGACTATCAGTTCAATAACCCTGAGACGTATTCCCGCGCTTTCAAGCGTGTGTTTGGGATGCTGCCGAGCCAGGCGCAAAAGGGCAAACCGATCAACCGCTTGATGTTCAAATCACGCACGACCTATCAGCAGATCCTCCACATTAACAAGGGGGATTATCTCGTGCCCGTGCTCGTCGAGAAACCCGCGCTCCGTTTCGCTGGCATCGCTACGACCATCGTAAACGACGACGAACAGAAGGTGAGATTGCAGAAACGTTTCCTGGCGATCCTCGGTCGCCTGCCCGATTATTACGGGATCAGCATTCATCCGCGCCGGGCGAACGTAGAAGGCTTTTTTTACATGAACGGCGTGGAGGTGGAGCGTCTGGACGACCTTCATCCCTTGCTGGTGGCGAAACCGATACCGCCATTGACGTACGCACGGTTCATTCACAAGGGAGCGTACGGGGATATTGGTCTCTCCTTTGATTACGTCTACCAGACGTGGCTGCCGAGATCGGGCTATGAGTTGTCTATGCCGATCGAGCTGGAATACTTTGGCCCCAAATTCCTGGGTCTGCGCGACGAGTCGTCTGAGATTGAAATTTTTATCCCCATCAAGGCGGTAAGGCCGATGACGCCACGGGCGCTGCCCTCGCTCAAGTAACGTACTCCGCAAGAAACGTCAATCACATTCCAATCTGCCCCCGATCTGGATGATCTGGGGGCAAATACCGTCAAGACAGGAGAAAGCAACCAGGGTAGAATATAGATAAAATAGTTGAGGAGGATGAAATGACGGAACAACAAAAGGAAACCTATCAGATTTTCCCTATCGGGTACGTCAGGAGAGAAGAGGGACACATCTACCTGGATGTCCTCGAATCGTACGTCCCTGCGCTGAAGCAGTTGGAACATTTCAGTCACGTCCAGGTGCTCTGGTGGTTCAGCGAATTCCAGGACGACGAATACCGAACGATCACCGAGGCCCAACCGCCTTATAAAGCTCCCGCAACCGGCATATTTGCCTGTCGCTCTCCTGTGCGTCCAAACCCCATCGGGTTGACCATCGCCGAGATACTGAGCGTCGACCACGATACCGGCGTGATCGAGATCGTCAACATGGATGCTTTCGACGGCACGCCAGTGGTCGATCTCAAACCCTACATCCCGGTTACCGACCGCGTGAAAGATGTCCGCGTCCCTGAATGGATCGCCGATTGGCCGGAGTGGATGCCGGAAGAGGGACATGGGCTGGAAGAATGACTTTGAGAGAGTGAGAGGTGAATCATGCCGAGACCTACGAGCAAACAAGAACTTTTGGCAGCAATCGACAAGTAACGGGGGGCGTTGGAGACGTTTCTGGAGACTCTGACGCCCGAGCAGATGATCGACCCCGGAGTAGTTGGCGACTGGTCGGTGAAAGATGTACTGGCTCATCTGGTCGAGTGGGAGCAGATGTGCCTGGGATGGTACAGGGCCGGGTTGCGCGATGAGATTCCACCGCTTCCAGCGCCGGGATTCAAGTGGAACCAGACGCCGCAACTCAATCAACAGATTTACGAAAAGCATCGCGATCGCCCGCTGGGCGAGGTACTGGATCAGTTCCGGGCTTCGCATCGTGAGATTCTTGGCGTCATCCAGGGGCTGTCCAACGAAGAGTTGTTCACGGCTGGACGGTATGCGTGGACCAAGAAGAATACAATGGGCACTTACTTTGTTTCCGCGACCAGCAGTCACTATCTCTGGGCCAGGAAAGAGATTCGCAAAGGGCTAAGGGTCAAGCAGACCTCGGCAACTTGATAGTCAAGGAGAAGGTAATGACGGATCAATACTACATAGATTTGGAACAACTCGATCTGGAATGGTTCCAGGATTTCCTGGAAAAGAGCAACCTGTTGCCCAGTGAAAAGATCCTGAAGGAAGAGCCTGCTCAACGGTTTGTCATATTGGAAGAAATGGGAATCAAGCATCTGCAAGATCTGACCAGGGCGTTGAGCACCAAGAAGAAACTGGAACGGTTTGCACAGGAATCGGGGCTGCCACAGGAATACCTCGTCATATTGAGACGCCGCGCCGGACTCTATACACCCAAGCCAGTACCGTTGAAGAAGATGATCGGAATCGCCCCTGAACCGATCGAACGACTGGCTACGGTAGGCATCAAGAATACAAAGCAGCTTTTTGAGCGAGCCAGGTCGAAGCAAGATCGGGATGGCGTTGTTTCTCGATATCGTCAAGATGATTCCCAAGGCCATTGAGTATTAGTGACAGAGGTTACGTGGCCAGCAATTCCCGTTATGGGAAAAACGAGAGTTGTAGCCGCGATTTCTATATCGCGAAGGGTGCTTCATGTGGCAAAATGCACGCGCTATGGAAAGCGCGGCTACAAAACGGGAATTGCTGTTACGTGGCCAATAGCGAGCCCGTCGGTTGAGTAGCAGCGAAGCAAAGCGTCGTGCGTATCGAAACCAGGCCGAGCGGCGATTGCAGGACCCGTTCTTGGCTTCGATACGTCGCGGAGTTTATCCTGAGCCCGTCGAAGGGCTCCTACTCAGCCGGCGAACTGCGTGACTCGTGTTCGTGAGCGCTGTGAGGAAAAGAAATTGCAAGACAAAAAAGAACGCTTCGATATATCCCAAATTGGCCGGGTACGTAAGAGCGATGGGAAAACCTATCTGGAGATCTTGGCTCCTTACGCGCCCGCCCTCAAACAATTGGAACAATTCAGCCACGTTTCTGTGCTTTGGTGGTGTGACCGGTTCCAAAACGATCGATTCAGACGAGCCACCCAGAGCACGCCGCCTTACGAAAACGCGCCAGTCACAGGCGTGTTTGCCTCGCGCTCGCCCGTTCGTCCCAATCCCATCGGGTTGACTACGGCGAGAATTTTGGACGTTGACCACCAGCGAGGCATGGTTGAAATAGCCGACATAGACGCTTACGACGACACGCCCATCGTCGACTTGAAACCCTACATCCCACTTTGTGACCGGGTAAAAGAGTTTCGCGTGCCGGAATGGCTTTCCCATTGGTCAGAATAGTGGCAGGAAGATGGGTATGAATCGACGGTCACTCCTGACGACCTGCGACCCGCAGATAGTGATCGGTTGGCCGCTTTTCAAATTGCTCAGCCAAAACCCCGGGTGAAGTCTCAATCCGATACGCCCCCCGTCACCGACATTCCCACTGATTCAGACGCCATCATCGTTCGCGGGGCGCGGCAGCATAACTTGAAGAACATTGACGTCACGATCCCCCGCGACAAGTTCGTCGTCATCACCGGTGTCAGCGGCAGCGGCAAATCCTCGCTGGCCTTTGACACGCTCTACGCCGAGGGCCAGCGCCGCTACATGGAGGGCCTCTCAACCCTGGCCCGCCGGCTCGTGGGGCAGATGGAAAGACCAAAGGTCGATCACGTCCTCGGGCTGACCCCCACGGTCGCCATCGAACAGAAAAACATCGCCAGAAATCCCCGCTCGACCGTCGGCACCATCACCGAGGTGTACGATTACCTGCGCGTGCTCTTCGCTCGCGTCGGCACGCGCCACTGCCCTCAGTGCGGTCGAGCTGTAAAGCCGCACACGGTGCGGCAGATTGTCGATCAACTCGCGGCCTTGGCTCCCGGCACTTGTTTCCAACTGTTTGCTCCTAAATCCCAAACCGTCGACTTGATCGCCGATCAGCTAATTATTCCCGATGACGTCGATTCACAGACCGAATTCCACAGGCATCTGAGCGACGCTATCGACGTCACCCTCGAAGCTGGAAATGGTCGCCTGATCGTCACGTTGGAAAACGGCGAGCAGGTTCTTTTCAGCCAGCACAGCGAGTGTCCACATTGCAACGTCATCTTCTTTGAGCTTTCCCCCGCGTCGTTCAGCTTCAACAATCCTGACGGGATGTGCCCCGACTGCACCGGGCTGGGGGTCAAGCTCGACATAGACCCTGACTTGATCATCACCGAGCCCCATCTTTCCCTGCTCGACGGCGCGTCTCCCTGGTATGGCAACCTGCGCCAGACGAAACCTTCAGGCAACTGGATGCGGAGTGAACTGTTTGCATTGGCAGATCTGATGAATGTGGATCTCGAACTGCCCTGGAACGAGCTTCCCGAAAAGTTTCAGGATGCCGCCCTCTATGGAACGGGTGACGAGATCATACACTGGACCTATCACATGAAGAATCGAGGCCGCTCCATCGAGTTCGAGCGCCCCGCCCAGGGAGCGGTCAACAACATCCAACGCCTCGCTCAGCAAACCAAGTCTGAGGCCAGTCGTAGACGCTGGCTCCAGTTCATGCGCGAGCAGCCGTGCCCCACCTGCCAGGGCGAGCGTCTGTGTCCCGAGGCTCGTTTCGTCACCGTCGGCGGCACACGGCTGCCCCAGGTCACCACGATGACCATCGCCCAGGCTCACGAATGGGTCGCCGGCTTGCCACGGAAACTCACGCCGGAGCAACTCGAAATCGCCTCCGAAGCTCTCAATGAACTCAGTCTGCGCCTGCAAGCCATGCTCAACCTCGGTCTGCACTATCTCTCGCTTGACCGCCCCGCGCCCACGCTCTCTGGTGGCGAGGGGCAGCGCATCCGCCTGGCTTCTCAATTGGGGTGTGGGCTGGTGGGCATCTTTTACGTCCTCGACGAGCCTTCCATCGGGCTGCACCCTCGCGATCACCGCCCCTTGCTCGACACGCTGAGCCAATTGCGGGACGCGGGCAACACGATCCTGGTCGTCGAACACGACACCGACACGATGCGCGAAGCCGACTGGCTGATCGACCTCGGCCCCGGCGCGGGCGTGCTGGGCGGCGAACTGGTCGCCGCCGGAACGCCCGAAACGGTGATGGCTCACCCCGATTCCCTGACCGGGCGGTATCTGAGCGGCGAGTTGCAGGTGGCGTCCCCCAATGGGAGGGAGCGACGGGACCCCGAGGGGTGGTTGACCGTCGTGGGAGCGCAGCGGCACAATCTGAAGGGCATTGACGTTCGCTTCCCTCTGGGGCTGATGACCTGTGTCACTGGCGTCAGCGGATCGGGCAAGAGCAGTCTGGTTGCTCAGACACTCTCCCCTGTGCTCTCCCGCGCCCTGCACGGCGCGCAGACTCTCCCTGGTCCCCACGACCGCATCGAGGGATTGGAGCGGATTGGCAAGGTGATCAACATCGACCAGGCTCCCATCGGCCGCACGCCCCGCTCCAATCCGGGCACCTACGTCAAGGTGTACGGTGAAATTCGCAAGGTTTTCGCCAGCACTCCCGAGGCCAAAGCTCGCAAGTTCAAGGCCGGGCGCTTCAGCTTTAACGTCAAAGGAGGGCGCTGCAAGGCTTGCAAGGGCCACGGCAGGAGGAAGGTGGAAATGCATTTTCTGCCCGACGTGTGGGTGACGTGTGCTGAGTGCAACGGTCAACGTTTCAATCGCCAGACGTTGGAAATCGAGTACAAGGGCAAGTCCATCGCTGACGTGCTAGATATGGACGTGCAGGAGGCGCTCGATTTCTTCGCTAGTGATGATGATAATCATCAACACCATCCCAAGATCTCCCACATCCTCCAAACGCTGCGCGACGTCGGCCTGGATTATGTCAAGCTCGGCCAGAGCGCCCTCACGTTGAGTGGCGGTGAAGCTCAGCGTGTCAAGCTGGCGAAGGAGTTGGCCCGCGTGGCCATCGGCGACACAGTCTACATCCTCGACGAGCCGACCACCGGCCTCCACTTTGCCGACATCCAAAAGCTGCTCGACGTGCTCCATCGTCTGACGGACGCGGGCAACACGGTCATCGTCATCGAGCACAACCTGGACGTGATCAAGACCGCCGACTGGATCGTCGACCTGGGGCCAGAGGGCGGCGACGAGGGCGGATACATCGTCGCGCAGGGGACGCCGGAGGAGGTGGCGCGGGCGGCGGAGAGTTATACGGGGCAGTTTTTGCGGCAGGTGCTCTGAATCTTCTGATTGACGCTGGCGAATCTCCGATTTTCAGGTATACTCCAATCCTAGAATCCTCTGCGAGTGCCGTGTCGGAGAATTGTCAGAATGATCGAACTTGAGCGATTACAGAAGGTCATCGGCCAAAACACCGTAGTGGACATTGAGAGCCTGACCGTGAGCGCCGGGGAGAGCGTCGCCGTCGCGGGACCGGCTGGCGGCGACAAAGAGGCTCTCCTGGCGTTGCTAATGGGACAGTCCCGACCCACCGTCGGCACAGTGCGGGTTGCGGGCCTGGATCCGGCCCGCGACCGCGATCGGTTGAGCCAACAGATCGGCGTCCTCTTTGCCGAAGATGCCCTCTACGAGCGGCGCTCGGCACGTGCAAATCTGACCTTTCACTGCCGACTGCGAGGCCTGCCGCTCGTTCGGGCGGACGAGGTGCTGGCCCAGGTAGGGCTGGCCGACCATGCTTCGGTGCGGGCAGACCAACTGTCCCCAGGATTGGCCCGCCGCCTGGCCTTTGGCCGTGCTATACTGCACCGTCCCATCGCCCTGATCCTGGCAGAGCCTTTCTTCGGATGCGACGCCGATTCGTGCGCCCTGCTGGCCCGGTTGATTCGCCAGTTGACGAGCTAGGGGGCCGCCGCCCTGATCCTCACCGCAGAGGCGGCCAACCTGGCCGACCTGTGCCAGGCCGTGCATGAACTGGAGCAGGGGCGCGTCGTGCGCACCTACAATCCACAGCAAGATCGCCAGACGGAGCTTCCCTTCAAGGTGCCTGCCCGTCTGGAGGGCAAGGTGGCCCTGATCGATCCCACAGACATTCTTTATGTCTCGGCTGAGAGTGGCCGGACTTGTCTGCACACAGTCGAGGATCGAGTGCCTACCCACTTCACGTTGACTGAACTGGAGAAACGGCTCGCACGCAGCGGTTTCTTTCGCGCCCACCGGAGCCACCTGGTGAACCTACAGCGGGTCAAGGCCGTCATCCCCTACACGCGGGACAGTTTCACCCTGGTACTGAACGATCCGGCCAGCACCGAAATCCCGCTCAGCAAGGCCGCGGCCCGCGAGTTGCGCGAGCTGCTGGGCTATTGAATCCGCGCCATTCAGCCTCCATCCTACGCCATTCAATCGCTCCAGTCGCCGTTGGGCGTGAATTTGTTGAAAAAGAATCTCCGCTACGTTATAATGATAGCGAACACTGGCCATAGAACCGCTTATGAAAAGTTGGACAAAGGCCATCATCATTCGACCCAGAGGAGGTTTCCAATACGAATGAACGCCATAGAGACCGAGAACTTGACCCGCGTTTTCAACGGCCTGCGAGCTGTGGATGGTCTCACCTTTGCGGTGCAGGAAGGCCAAGTCTTTGGCTTCCTGGGACCCAACGGGGCAGGCAAGACCACGACCATCCGCATACTCACCGGCCAACTGCGCCCGACGGCGGGCCAGGCCCGCGTGATCGGCTGCGACGTAGTGAACCAGCGAGAACGTCTCAAACCGCAGATCGGCGTCGTCTTTGAGCGCCAGAACCTGTACGAGCGGCTGTCGGGCCGGGAGAACCTGGCCTTTAGCGTCCGGCTCTATGGCGTGGATGGGCACCGGGTGAACGAGGCGCTGGCGCAGGTGGAGCTACAAGAGCGAGCGGGCGATCTCGTCCAGCACTATTCCAACGGCATGAAGCAGCGCCTGCTCATCGCTCGCGCCTTGCTGCACAGTCCGCGGGTGCTCTTCCTGGACGAACCGACCAAGGGCCTGGACCCGAGCGTGGCGCGGGGAATCCGCCGCCTGATCGCCGGTCTGGCGGGTCAGGGGATGACGGTCTTTTTAACCACTCACTATATGGAGGAGGCCGATCACCTCTGTCAGCGGGTGGCTTTCCTCGACCAGGGGTGCATCGTGGCCCTGGATGCTCCCGAACAATTGAAGGTAGCCCACGGCCAGCGGCGCTTAAAAGCGACGTTGAACGACGGAACGCACTTGAGTCTGTCCCTGGACGATCCGTCGGATGGGCGGCGGCTGGGAGAGTTGGCCGCGACGGGTCGAATTCTGACCCTGCACTCCGCCGAGGCCACGCTGGAGGAAGTCTTTGTCAAGCTCACTGGAAGGAGGCTGTTGGAATGAAATGGCGCGTGATCCTGGCTATTGCACGAAAAGACATCGTGGACGCGGTCAAGAACCTGTACATCCTGGGCGGCATCGTCATGCCGATTGTGATATCGTTGTTGCTTCGCCTCGTCTTTCCCAGCGCGGATGAGTCGAACGCCTTCACCATCGCTGTGCACGACCCCGATGGCTCGCGCATGGTGGCCGAACTGCGAGCGTTGCCCCAGGTGGAATTGCTGGAGGTGGCCTCAGGCGACCGATTGGCGAAAGAGGTCGAGGAAAACGCCGTGGGAGGGTTAGCCATGCCTTCTGGGTTCGACGCCGCCGTGGAGGCGGGGGAGCAGCCCGAGTTGACCGTCTATCTCAACCAGCGACGAGTGGGATACGAACGACTGGCCTTCAGGCGACTGGTGGAGCAGCAGGTGTGGGCTTTGGCAGGGCGCGAGTTCCCGGCTCGCATCATCTGGACCAACGTAGCGGCATCTGCAGAAACGCGAGAGCGGGACGAGATCAACTTTAACCACTACCTGCTGACCATGTTTCTGGTGATGGCATTGTCCACGACGGGAGCTTTTGTGGTGCCACTGCTCTTGGTGGAGGAGAAGGAGAAACAGACTTTGCAGGTCTTGCTGGTCTCGCCGGCCACTCCGACCGAAGTAGTGGTGGGTAAAGCTCTGGCCGGTCTGTTCTACAGCCTGCTCACCGCCGGCGTGCTGATTGGGATGAACCGGGGTTGGGCGGGAGACTGGCCAGTGACGATCCTGGTGTTGCTGCTGGGCTCGCTGTTTCTGATCGCGGTGGGACTGCTGGTGGGTGGGCTTCTCCGCACCACGATGCAGGTGAACACCTGGGCGAGCATCGTCATGTTGGCCCTGATGTCGCCGAGCTGGTTCACCATCGTGAGTTTGCCGGCGCCTGTGGACGTCGCCTTACGCTTGACGCCCACCTATTACCTGACGCAAGCCCTGGGCCTGGCTCTGGCCGGAGAGGCGTCTCTGGCGCGGGTAGGAGGACATCTGGCGATTTTATTGGGTAGTGTGATCGTCGCCTTCGCTGCCGTCGTCTGGATGCTGCGGCGAGAGGAACGATAAAAAACCAAAGTGATCGTATAACCTTGCGCGCAATTGACAAAGTCTGCCAGGCGATATATAGTGTGTGCGTTCCCACGATATATCGGGCGATCGGCTTCCCTGTAAGCAGACTGTTGGGTATAATCAGAGGCAGCCGAACCGGTAGGGTAAACCCCATCAGGAGGTTGCCTTTGAGCGCTACAGATCGACGAGCACGATCATCTCGCCAGTGGTTGGCGCAGTTGGGCGGCGTGAGCCTGGTGAACCTGGCCACCTTCACCTGGGCGACCAACATGACGCTGGGTCGCTGGCTGCGAGACGACATCGGCCCGCTGACGCTGGCTGCGGCCCGGTTTCTCATCGCCTCGGCGCTCTTTGCGGCGCTGTTGCGACGACAACCGCAGGAGGAGCGCCGCCTGGGGTCGGATCGTTGGCTTTTGCTGGGGATGGCCTTGAGCGGAGTGGCCATCTTTGTACCCACCCTGTACTTTGGAGTGCGCCTCACCACGGTGGTCAACGCCACGCTGATCAACGGCACGGGACCCCTGATCACCGGCGTTCTGGCCGCCTTGTTGATCCAGGAGCCGATGTCCAGGCGGCAGATCGTGGGCGCGCTCGCCAGTCTGGTCGGCGTGCTCGTCCTGATCTCTGGCGGACGCCTGCTTTTCTGGCAGGGGATGCAGATCAACGTCGGCGATCTCATCGTGCTGGGGACGGTAGTGTTGTGGGGACTGTACTCGGTCCTGGGCCGCCAGGTCATGCGCCGCCGCTCGGCGCTGTCTGCGACGGCCTTTTCGGCCTTTCTGGGGTTTCCCCTGTTGCTGCTCACAGCTTTCTGGGAACTGCGGACGTTTCCGGTTGACGTCAGACCTCAACTCATTCTGGCTGTTTTGTACATCGGCGTCGTGCCGACGGTGATCGGATTCCTCTCCTGGAACGCGGGCGTGCGCCGCCTGGGGCCTGGCGGGGCGATGGTTTTCTACAACACCCTGCCCCTTTACGGCGCTCTGCTCGGCTACCTGTTCCTGAGCGAGCCGATCGGGTTGAGCCACCTGCTCGGCGGCGCGTTGATTATTGGTGGCGGGTTATGGGCCGCGCGGGGGCAGATGGTTCTCGCTCGCCAGTGATGGAGGCCAAACATGCTACTTGAACATCAAGGTAAGGCTCCTCAGATCCACGCATCGGCTTACATCGCTCCGACAGCGACTGTATGTGGAGACGTGACCATCGGCGAGAACAGTCGCGTGCTCTTTGGGGCAGTGCTGACGGCCGAGGGCGGCCCTGTCGTCGTCGGCTCGCACTGCATCGTGATGGAGAACGCGGTCATTCGAGGCACGCGCAAGCATCCCACTCACCTTGGCGATCACGTCCTGGTGGGGCCGCGCGCCTACTTGACCGGTTGCACGGTGGAGGATTGCGCGTTTCTCGCGACGGGCGCGACGATTTTCAACGGCGCTCGAATCGGCGCGCGGGCCGAGGTGCGGATCAACGGCCTGGTTCACCTCAAGACGGTTCTCCCGGAGGATGCTACGGTGCCCATTGGTTGGATCGCGGTAGGCGACCCGGCCGAGATTCTGCCGCCCAAGGATCACGAGCGTATCTGGGCTATTCAGGAGCCGTTGGATTTTCCAGGGGAAATATTCGGCCTGGAACGGCCCCCCGCCGGAGAGACGATCATGCCCGAACTTACGCGTCGTTACACCAGGGCGATGGAAAGGCATCAGCAAGATCGGGTTCTGGATTAGGTTCACCTTGCAATGTACAGAAAAGTAGACGCGAACATCATTGAGACGCTGCGCCAGATCGTGGGCAGGGGCAACGTCCTAGTCGATGCGGAGGCGATAGAGCCTTATACCCACGACGAAACGGTGGGCCTGCGGGCCGACCCTGAAGTAGTCGTGCGTGTCACGTCGGCGGAGCAGGTGGCGGCGATCTTCCGGCTGGCCCAGCGAGAGCGCGTTCCGGTGACGCCCCGTGGCGCGGGCTATGGGCTTAGCGGCGGAGCCGTGCCTGTCCGCGGCGGCATCGTCCTTTCGACGGAAAAGATGAACCGCATCCTGGAGATTGACCCAAAGAACCTGATGGTCACCGTCGAGCCGGGGGTGATCACGGGCGACCTCCACCGCGCGGTCGAGGCGGAGGGGTTGTTCTATCCCCCCGACCCAGCCAGCCTCGATTCCTGTACCATCGGGGGGAACGTCGCCGAGGGGGCGGGCGGCCCGCGGGCGGTCAAGTACGGGGTGACGAAGGATTACGTCTGCGGCCTGGAGGCGGTGCTGCCCTCCGGCGAGATCATCACCTGCGGCGGAAAGCTGGTCAAGAACGTCACCGGCTACAACCTGATCCAACTGCTGATCGGCTCGGAGGGCACGCTGGCGGTGGTGACCAAGATCGTTCTGCGCCTGCTGCCGCTGCCCAAGGTGCAGATCGATTTGCTCGTGCCTTACGACGACTTTCAGGCGGCAGCCGACACTGTGTCCGACATCATCGCCCACCGCATCGTGCCCACCACCATCGAGTTCATGGAGCGGGATTCCGTCCTGGCCGTCGAGCGGTTGCTGCAAAAGGAGATTCCCCACGACGACGCGGCGGCTCACCTGCTGATCCAACTCGATGGCAATCGGAGCGAGGCGGTGGACGCGGACTTTGAGGTCGTGGGCGAGCTGTGCCTGGAGCACGAAGCGCGGAACGTGCTCGTGGCCCGAGATAGCCGCAACCGCGACCGGCTGTGGGAGGCGCGGCGGGCGATCATTGACGCTCTCAACCACGCGAGTCCGATCAACCACATGGAGGACGTGGTCGTGCCCCGCGCCGAGATCCCGGCCCTGCTGAAAGGGATCAAAGAGATCGCCCGGCGGCGGTCTGTGCGCATCGTCAACTTTGGTCACGCGGGCGATGGGAACGTGCACGTCAACGTCCTCAAGGATGATATCTCCGACGAGGGATGGGAGACGCTCGTGCCGGTGGTGGCCGAGGAGATCTACCGGCTCGCCCTGGCGCTGGGGGGGACGATCACCGGCGAACACGGGGTCGGCGCCACCCGCCGCAAGCACCTTCCCCTGGCGCTGGACGATGCCCAGATCGAGGTTATGCGCAGGATCAGGGCCGCTTTCGATCCGAACCACATCCTGAACCCAGGCAAGATTTTTCCGTAATCCGAAGGACACTTACGGTTCCGAATCATTTATACCAAGGAGAAAACCGATGAAAAAGTATACAGATCTCAATACGTCTGCTCGTATCCTGCTCGGTCCGGGGCCGAGCACAGTGTCGCCGCGCGTCCTGCGCGCCATGGCCCATCCCCTGGTAGGCCATCTCGATCCCCAATTCATCGCCCTGATGAACGAGGTGCAGGAGCTACTGCGGTTCGTGTTCCAAACGGAAAACCGGCTGACCATCCCCGTCTCTGGTACGGGAAGCGCAGGCATGGAGGCGCTGTGTAACTTTGTCGAGCCGGGCGACGCAGTGCTGGTCGGGGTGAATGGCTACTTTGGGGAGCGGTTGTGCGACGTGGCGGGACGGTACGGCGGCGAGGTGCACCGCCTGGAACGCCCGTGGGGCGATGTGTTCACAGTCGAGGAGATCGAGAAGGCGCTCCAGGAAAAACCGGCCAAGCTGGTGGCCCTGGTGCACGCCGAGACCTCGACCGGCGCGTTGCAGCCCATGGAGGGCATAGCGAACGTCGTCCACCGCCACGGCGGGTTGCTGCTGCTCGACTGCGTCACGTCTCTCGGCGGCGTGCCCGTAAACATTGACGCCTGGGACGTGGATATCGCCTACAGCGGGACACAGAAATGCCTGAGTTGCCCGCCGGGCCTCGCTCCTCTGACAGTCGGCCCGCGCGCGGTCGAGGCGCTTCATCAGAGAAAGAGCAAGGTTGCCAACTGGTATCTCGATCTGACCATGATCGAAAAATACTGGGGCAGCGAGCGCACGTACCATCACACCGCACCCATCAGCATGAATTACGCACTGAGAGAAGCTCTGCGGCTTATTTACGAAGAGGGATTGGAGAAGCGGTTCGAGCGGCACCGGGCGAATGCCGCCGCCTTATGGGAGGGATTTGAGGCGCTGGGGCTTCAATCCCACGTGCCGCTGGACCACCGTCTGCCGACGTTGACGACGGTGCTGGTGCCGGAAGGCATAGACGAAGGAGCCATCCGGCGACGATTGTTGAACGAGTACAATATCGAGATCGCCGGCGGACTGGGCATCTTCAAGGGGCGCGCGTGGCGCATCGGTTTGATGGGCTATTCATCTCGGCGCGAGAATGTGCTTCTGCTGCTTTCGGCGTTAGAGTCTCTACTGGCTTGAGGTCACAGGTGGCCCCCGATCCATCGCGATATATCCTATCATCAGGAGAACATACCATGACGAACAAATCTGACAAATCCACCATCTCCCTGAGCGGAGTGTTCCCGCCCGTTCCCACACCCTTCGATGCAGCAGGCGAAGTCAACCACCGCGCCCTGGCCAATAATCTCGAACGTTTGAATCAGCACGACTTGACCGGATACGTGGTACTTGGCTCCAACGGCGAGGCAGGCTATCTCGACGTGGAGGAAAAATTGCGCGTCCTGGAGACCGCCCGCCAGGCCATCCCGGCGGAAAAACTGTTGATCGCCGGGACGGGCTGCGAATCCACGCGCCAGACCATCGCCTTGACCAATCAGGTCGCTCAGGTCGGCGCCGATGCAGCGCTCTTACTCACGCCCCACTACTATGGCGGCAAAATGACGTCCGATGCTCTGGCCCACCATTACCAGGCAGTGGCCGAGGCTGTGTCCATCCCGGTGTTGCTCTACACTGTGCCCAAGTTCACCCACGTGGACATCGATGCGGCCACCATCGCTCGCATCGCGACCCATCCCAACGTCATTGGTATCAAGGATACCGGCGGCAACATGGCCAAGATGGCCGACGTCGTGCGGCTGACCGGCCCCGACTTTCAAGTGCTGGCCGGATCGGCGGGCTTTTTCTTGACCGGCCTCACGGTGGGCGCTGTGGGAGGCGTTCTGGCGCTGTCTAACGTCGCTCCTCAGAAATGCCTGGACATCTATAACCTGTTCAAAGCGGGGCGATTGGACGAGGCCGCCGAGCTTCAGCGGCGGATGGTCCCGGTCAACACAGCGATCACGGCTACCTTTGGCATCGCAGGCCTGAAGGCGGCGCTGGAAATGCTGGGCTACTACGGTGGATCTGTCCGCTCTCCGCTGTTAGGTCTCACCGAGAGCGAACGCCAAGCTTTGCGAGATATTCTGGCTGAGGGAGGGGTATTGTAAGCTTGTTGGGGTACTTGGTTTAGAAGCACATTTGGACACTATGAACATACCCGTCCTTTCCGACCGCCAACTCGCGCTCGTCCAGCGTCCCATTGAGAGCAATCTCTTTCTCGAAGGTCTGGCTGGCACAGGCAAGACCACCGCCGGCGTCGCCTGGCTCCTGCGCCTGCTCGACGATGGCGTCCCGGCCCGCTCCATCCTCGTGATCGCGCCGCAGCGGACATTGGCCGCGCCATACTACGAGGCGCTGCGCCGCCCGACGGTGGATGCTGGCGGGCAGGTAGCCATCTTTACCGTCGGCGGCCTGGCCCAACGGATGGTGGACCTCTTCTGGCCGCGGATCGCCGAGGAAGCGGGCTTTGCCCATCCCGATCAGCCGCCCACTTTTCTCACACTGGAGACGGCCCAATATTACATGGCCCGTCTCGTCCGCCCCCTGCTCGACCAGGGTTATTTCGAGGCCGTGGTCATTGATCGCAACCGGCTCTACAGCCAGATTCTCGACGACCTCAACAAAGCTGCTGTGGTCGGCTTCGACTACCAGGAGATCGGCCGGCGGCTCAAGACTTCCTGGGGCGGTGAGCAGAGCCAGAAGCGTGTCTACGACGAGGCCCAATTTTGCGCCATCCGCTTCCGCGAGTACTGCCTGGCCCACAACCTGCTCGACTTTTCGCTCCAGATCGAAGTGTTCATCAAGTATCTATGGCATCTGCCGATCTGCCGTGATTATTTACTCGAGACCTACACCCATCTCATCGTGGACAACGTCGAGGAGGATACGCCAGTGGCGCACGATCTACTGCGCGACTGGCTGCCCCACTGCCGGTCGGCGCTCTTGATCTATGACCAGGAGGCGGGCTACCGCCAATTCCTGGGCGCCGACCCGGAGAGCGCCCATGCACTCCGGGAATTCTGCGACGAGCACGTCACATTTGCCGAGTCCCACGTCACGTCGCCGGATCTGCAAGCTCTGGGCGAGCAACTGGCCCAAAGTATGAACCGGTTGACGCCAGCAGAGCGGGCGGGCGACGCGCGCGCGGCGCTGACCTACGAATATCATCGCTACCATCCGCAGATGCTCGACTGGATCGCCGAGGAGATCGCGGCGCTGGTGCACGACGAGGGCGTCCCGTCGGGTGAGATCGTCGTTTTAGCCCCCTTCCTCACCGACGCCCTCCGCTTTGCGCTGACGAACAGGCTGGAGCAGCGAGACGTCCCGACCCGTTCCCACCGCCCCTCGCGGGCCTTGCGGGAGGAACCGGCCACTCATTGCCTATTGACCCTGGCCGCCATCGCCCACCCGACGTGGGGAATCTGCCCCGTAGGGGCGGTGTCCCCTACGGGACGCCGCCCCAGCCGGTTCGACGTGGCCTACGCACTGATGCAGGCCATCGAGGGGATGGATCTGGTGCGGGCGCAACTCCTGGCCGAGATCGTCTACCGCGTCCAGGAGGGCGAACCTACCTTCGGCTCGTTCGATCCGATCAACCTCACGATGCAGGAGCGCCTGACTTTTGTGTTGGGTGGCCGCTATGAGGGCCTCCGCATCTGGCTCGAAGATTACGCCGCCGATCTGAGGGGTGAGGGAGGATTAGAACTCGACCACTTTCTGAGCCGCCTGTTCGGCGAGGTGCTTTCGCAGGCGGGGTACGGCTTTCACCGGGATTACGACGCCGGAACGGTAGCCGCCAACTTGATCGAGTCAGTGCGCAAGTTCCGCTGGGTAGCAGGAGGCAACACGACCGAAAATGGCAAGCCGTTGGGGCAGGAATACATCGAGATGGTGGAGGACGGCGTGATCGCCGCTCAGTACATTCGCAGTTGGCGGCTCCAGCCAGAGGATGCGGTGCTGCTGGCTCCGGCCTACACGTTCATCATCAGCAATCGGCCGGTTGATTATCAATTCTGGCTCAACGTTGGGGGCCGGGGTTGGTGGGAGCGACTCTATCAGCCCCTCACCCATCCCTACGTGCTCAGCCGGGGCTGGCCTGTAGGCGCCATCTGGACCGACGCTGACGAGGTCGAGACCCGGCAGGAAGCGCTCTACCGGCTCACCTTGGGGCTGATCCGGCGCTGTCGGCGTAAGGTCTACCTGGGGCTGAGCGAATTGGGCGAGCAAGGATACGAGCAAAAGGGGCCGCTGCTGAAAGCCGTCCAGCACGTGCTCCGTCGCCTGCCTTCCGGACCGGAGAGTTAACCTTACGCAATACGCAATACGTCTTACGAGCCATGACATTCAAACCACGTCCCAAACAACAAAACGTCCTGGACTATACCAGCGGCAAGATGGGCGTCTCTGCCGTGCCGGGCAGCGGCAAGACGGTCACGCTCTCGGCCCTGGCCGCCCAACTGGTCGCCAGCGGCGTACTGGGGGACGATCAGGAGGTGTTGGTCGTCACGCTGGTCAACTCTGCCGTGGACAACTTTGCCGGGCGGGTGGGACGCTTTGTGCAGGAACGAGGGTTGCTGCCGCACCTGGGCTACCGGGTGCGCACCCTGCATGGCCTGGCCCACGACATCGTCCGCGAGCGACCGGCGCTGGTGGGGCTGGCGGACGACTTTCAGATCGTAGACGAGCGGGCGGCAAACCAGATTCGACGGGACGCGGCAGAGGCCTGGCTGCACAGTCACCCCTACGCCGCCGACAATTTCCTCTCCTTCGACCTGGAGGAGAGAAGACTGGAGTGGGCGCGCCGCGCCAAGTGGCCCGATCTGGTGAGCGACGTCGCCCGCAGCTTTATCCGGCAGGCGAAGGACCTGCAACTCACGCCCGCCGAGCTGCGCGACCGCCTGGATCGCTTGTTGCCCCAGCCGCTCCCCCTGGCCGAGATGGGCTGGGCTATCTATGCCGATTACCAGCGCGCGTTGGCCTATCGCGGGGCGGTGGACTTTGACGATCTCATTCGCCTGGCGCTGCGCGCCCTACAGTCGGACGAGGAATTGCTGCAACGGCTGCGCGAGCAGTGGCCCTTCATCCTGGAGGACGAGGCACAGGATAGTAGTCGGTTGCAGGAAAGGATTCTGAGATTGCTCGTTGGACCAGACGGCAACTGGGTGCGCGTCGGCGATCCCAACCAGGCCATCTACGAGACGTTTACCACAGCCGATCCCAAACACCTGCGCAATTTTCTTCAAGAGCCGGGCGTCGAGGAGCGCGAGTTGCCCAATTCTGGCCGCTCGACTCGGAGCATCATCCGCCTGGCGAATCATCTGATAGATTGGACGCAGCACGAGCACCCGGTGAGAGCAGTCCGAGACGCCCTGGCGCCGCCGCACATCGAACCTGCCCCGCCCGGCGACCCGCAGCCCAATCCGCCCGACGATCCCGAAGGAGTGCACATCTTTGCTCGCAAATTCACACCAGCGGACGAGCTCCGGGCCGTGGCGGACTCGTTGGCGCGCTGGCTGCCGGACCATCAGGACGAGACCGTGGCCGTTCTGGTGCCGCGCAACTATCGAGGTTTTGAGTTGACCGGTGAGCTGAAAAAGCGCGGCCTGGAGTACGTCGAGCTTTTGCGGAGCACGATCTCCACCCGCGAGACGGCGGGGGCCTTGGGGAACGTGGTCAACTACCTGGCCGATCCTGCCTCGTCGACCAAGCTGGCGACGGTCTACCGGGTGTGGAGGCGCGAGGACCGCGAGGACGAAGAGGCAGAGGCGCGCCTCCAGATGGTCGCCAAGATGCTGCGCAAGTGTCGACGGGTCGAGGATTTCCTCTGGCCGCGGGTGGATCGGGATTGGCTGGGTGGAGCGACTGAAGTCGCTATTACGGAAATGCGCGAGCATCTGATCGAATTTCGCGAGCTGGTTCGCCGCTGGCAGGAGGCGACGCTGCTGCCGATAGACCAGCTCATCCTCACGCTGGCCCAGGATTTGTTCCACGAGCCGGCAGATCTGGCCGTGGCGCACAAACTGGCCGTGGTCCTGCGACGGGCGAGCGAGAGCCATCCCGATTGGCGGTTGCCGGAGCTGATCGCTGAGTTGGCGGTGGTCGCCCGGAACGAACGTCGCTTTCTGGGATTGAGCGGCGACGACACCGGTTTCGACCCCGAACGGTACAAGGGACAGGTCGTGGTCGCCACCGTCCACAAGGCAAAGGGGTTGGAGTGGGATCGGGTCTATTTGATGTCGGTCAACAACTACAACTTTCCGGCGGGGTTGCCCCACGACAGTTTCATCTCGGAAAAGTGGTTCGTGCGGGATCGACTGAACCTGGAGGCGGAGGCGCTGGCTCAACTGGAAGCCCTTCGTTCTGAAGACGGGATATATGAAGAGGGCGAGGCGACCCGCCAGGCGCGGCTGGAGTACGTCGCCGAGCGGCTGCGATTGCTGTACGTGGGCATCACCCGCGCCAAGAAGGAACTGATCGTCACCTGGAACACCGGCAAGCGTGGCGATCAACAACCGGCAGTGCCGTTTATCGCCTTGCAGACGTTCTGGGAGCAGCGGTAGAAAGGAGATTCCAATGATTGTTCGCTCTGGCAGGCGCAGCAAACTCTACGGTCTTGCGGCTGCGTCGATGCTTGCCCTCGCTTCGGCGATCCTGTTTCAAGGGAGCAAGACCGATGCTGCTCTAGTGGCTACCGGGGCTGTTGGGGGGTCGGATATTGCAGCGCCTTCTCTCACCGGCACGGCGCCCCTTACGCCCACCCTGAAGTGGACCTACGTTCCCACCACCCCCACCAGTACCCACAATCAGGTGGTATGCATGCCCGTGGTGGGCGACGTTAACCTTGACGGCGTTCCCGACGTGGTTTTCTCGACCTTTGAGAAAGAGGAGAACGGCTGGTACCAAGACGGCGTTCTGCGCGTGATCAGCGGCGACGAGGGTGACGAGGTTTTCAGCGTCACTGACCCCAGCCTCCGAGTGCGTCCTCTCTCCAGCCCTCTCATCGCCGACCTGGACAACGATGGCAACCCTGAAATCGTCGTCGAGGGCGAGGAGGGTGGCTTTTACGCCTTTGACAACGGCGGCGATCTCAAGCACAGCAGCGTGCCGACCTTTACGCTTCACCCGGATGAAGGCAGCATGCCGGCCGTCGCCGACCTGGACGGCGATGGCTGGCCGGAGATCGTCGTGGGGCGCCACGTACTGGATCACACATTGAGCCAGGTCACGACCCTCGGCGATGGCAGCGATCGGTTGTTGAGCAGTATCGTCGGCGACGTGAATCTGGACGGCAATCTGGAGGTGATCGCTGGCAACAAGATCTACTCTGGTACCGGGGGCATCTTGTTCCAGAACCCGTCCCTCCCAGCCCAGGGGACCAATGCCCTGGGTAATTTCGACGCCGATTCGTACCCCGAGATCGTCCTCGTTGATCCTTTCCACGGCGGCCAGGTTTACCTGCTGGATCACCAGATGAAGGACATCATCTGGGGGCCGGTTCCTGTGCCTGCCAGTGGCGGCATCGACTATGCCAATGGCGGTCCGCCAACCGTGGCCGACTTTGACGGCGATGGTTGGCCCGAGATCGGCGTCGCCGGCCAGTATAGCTACGTGGTGCTCGACACGGACGGGACGGAGCTCTGGCAAAGCCCCACCCAGGACCACTCCTCTGGCTTTACCGGCTCTTCGGCCTTCGACTTCCAGGGAGACGGTCGAGCCGAGGTCGTCTACGCCGACGAGGTCGCTCTGCGCATCTACGACGGCGGGGACGGGAAGGTCCTTTTCGAGACCGCCCATTCCTCGGTCACCGGCTATGAGTTGCCCGTGATCGCCGATCTGGACGCCGACGGTCACGCCGAAATCGTCATCATCGACAACGACGTCTACACCGGCGATCACACGGGCGTGCGCGCCTTCGAGGCGGAGGATGACAACTGGGCGAGCGCCCGGCGGCTCTGGCATCAGCACGCCTACGACATCACCGGCGTGGATGACGACCTGCGCGTCGTCACCAACCCAACGCCGGCCTGGCTTCTCCATAACACCTTCCGCAGCCAGAGAGCGGCACTCGACGCAAAAGTGTATCTGCCGGTGGTAGCACGTAATTGACGACCTATTTGGGCTTCCGATGATTGAAAATTGACTACAGGAGAGACTTATGATGCTACCGTCTGACTTTCAGTTCAGTCAGGGCAGCCTCCAGGACTATGTGGACTGCCCGCGGCGGTTTCAATTGCGCTACGTCGAGCGGCTGGTCTGGCCGGCAGATGAAGCGGAACCTTCTCTGGAGCACGAGCGGTATCTTCAGCAGGGCGCGGCGTTCCACCGGTTAATTCATCAACACACGCTGGGCATTTCGTCGGAGCGGTTGTCGAGCACGGTGGCCGACGAGGATCTCCGCCGCTGGTGGCGCAATTACCTGGAGAGCAGGCCTGTAGATCTGCCGGCGCCCGGCTATCCCGAGATACTCCTGTCCGCCCCAATCAGCGACTACCGGCTGGCGGCAAAGTACGACCTCGTCGCCGTGGAGACTGACCATCGGGCCGTCATCGTGGACTGGAAGACTTCTCGCAAACGCTCGCAGCGGAAGTGGCTGTCCGAGCGGTTGCAGACCCGGGTATATCCCTACCTGTTGGTCCGGGCCGGATCTCATCTCAACGCGGGCCAGCCGCTTCAGCCGGAGCAGGTGGAGATGGTCTATTGGTTCGCCAACTTTCCGCTGGCCCCCGAACACTTCGCCTACGACGCAGCCCAATATGAGGCGGACGAAGCGTATCTGACCTCGCTGATCGAGGAGATCAAAGACCGAGGAGATGGGGACTTTCCTCTCACCACCCAGGAGCGGCGCTGTCGCTACTGCCGTTATCGTTCCTTGTGCCAGCGGGGAATCAGGGCCGGTCCGCTCGACGAAACGGAGGATGAGTCGGATTCGGACGACGATTTCGATGTAGCCCTCGACTTTGAACAGATCGCCGAGGTCGAGTACTGATGCGAGAAAAAGCCAGTGATGGGATGAATTAGAGCTTGCGCATCACCAAGGGCAGGTAGACTCTATGACTGATCGTGATGGCATGAGTGGCAGTCACCACATTATAGACATTCGTCGCCGTGACGGTAACGAGTTGCTCGCCGGTCATCGTCCAGGTGAAGGCGATAGTATCGTTCAACTCGCCCGTATGCGTCATCGGCAACTGCCCCGTCGCTTGCCAGGAGTAGGTGATGGGCGTTATCGTCGTCGATGGGACAATGGTAGCGGTAAATGTGTACGGGGTGTTGGGCGCACCCATTGTCGGACCGTCGAGGGAAACGACGGGCGGCGGTGGAGAGGTTTCGTAAGCGCCCATATCTACGATGGGCGCTGCGCCATTCCCGGTGTCTGCCACGGCAGGCATATCCACGCGACGAGAGTTGCCATCCAGATCAAAGGCGACGGTGACGGCGTCGTTGTCCCCGGCGTCTATGGCGGGAGAACTGGCGCTGAGGCGGAGGTCGTCAGCCTCAGGATCGACGAATTGCGGATCCAGATCGATATTCCCCGTGCCGGTGTACACCATGACGTTCTGGATCAGGCTATGGGTCACGGTGATGGCGCCGTTTTCGTTCGTGATCTGAGCCACCTCGTTTTCACTGCTGCCCACTCTGTTGCCCCAGAGAATGCAGTTGGTCAGCCGGGCGTCGCTGGCGTTGTTGTACATGCCCCCGCCGCTGCCATCCGAGTTGGTACGGTTATCGCTGAAAGTGACGTTGGTCAACACGAGGCTACTGCCGTTGTCGTTGTGTATCCCCCCACCGTGACCACCACCCACAGTGCTGGCGCGGTTGCCGTTGAAGACAACATTGGTTAACGTGAGAGTGCTGCTGGCGTTATACATCCCGCCGCCAGTGCCAATAAGGTTTGACCTGTTGTCACTGACCATGACGTTGATCAGGGTGAGTTTACTGTTGTCGTTGTACATCGCTCCGCCGAGGCCGGCCGTATTGCCACTGAATGTCACGTCATTCAGCACGGGGGCGCTCTCCTTCTGGCAGTACATCCCCCCACCTCCGGCGAGACCCTTATTATCATTGAAGACGACGTTGGTCAACTTGGGGTTGCTGTTGTCGTTGTACATTCCCCCGCCAAAGGAAGCGCGGTTGCCGATAAAGGCGACGTTGACCAGCGTAGGACTGCTGTTGGAGTTATACAACCCATTCCCGCCGGCGGTGATGGCAAAGCCATCAAGCACGGCGGTCTCGGTCACGCCGCCGCCGGTGACGATGCGGTAGGCGTTGCTGCCGGTGATGTTATTTGTGTTAGTGACCACGCCGTTGGCGTCGGCGATGTCGTTCCCATCCAGATCGCCGCTGAAAACGGTGACGTGAACCTCCCAGTCACGCTCCTCGCGAGCAGTTTCGGTGCCCGCAAAGCCGCCGTAGAGCGCCACGCCGTTCACGAGCGTAAAGGTCGCGGTGCGGGTGACGCCGGCGGTCGGTGTGTAAACGCCCTCGGCGACCCAGATCTCGTCGCCGTAAGCGGCGGTATCCAGAGCGTCCTGGAGGTCGGTGTAGGCATCGGCCCACGAGTCGCCGTTGTTCTCGCCGGTAGTAGCGTCGCGGTCGACATAGATCCGTTGGGCCTCGATCAAGTTGATGTCTACCCGGGCGACTTCACCGGACGTTTTCCTGGGCGTCTCCTGCTCCGTCGTCGGCGTGTCCGGCGGTCTCGACTCGACCCGTTTCGGTACAGTCCCGCTGGCCAGCAAAACCAACAGCAAAGTGAGAGCAGTAAATCTAGCGAGTCGTTTACTTGAGTCCATTGGAGGTTTTTCCATTTTGGCAGATCAGTGAAAGTGTCCCATTTCTAGCAAGAAGGTATCCACTTGCTATCCTAAGGAGTCGTCCAAAAACAACTTCGTACTTTTACAACTGAACTCATACGGTTGCACAGCGTGGTTTGATCTGATAGTTCCAGTCAGGGCATACTCGACGCCATGTGATGTTGAGAGCATTCATCTCT
>DAOTUB010000217.1:0-2562 GCA_034437455.1 Anaerolineae bacterium
GCATTTTTTAGCTCCAAACAGCGGAAAAATGTTCAAATTTCCGCATTTCTGACGAGAAAAGCAGCTTTTTACCCCCAAATTCACGCTTTTGGGGAAGTTACTCTCAAACCATTTGTCCAAAGTCCAAGATAAGGAATGCCGCCCAAAACTTGACGCCGGAGACGGAGCGCGTGTTGAGCGCCCTCGACGTCCAATTTCACAATCTGAACCCCAGTATGACGTTGAACGGAGCGAGGGTGGCGACGTCTGTCACCATCCAGAGCAGCGTCTGCCTGGGAGACGTGTGGGCGCGGATCGTCATGCCGGTGCAGATGACGGGCGAGGCCAAGTTCGCCCACGCGATCAAGTCCCCATCCTCTGTCGTGGATCGGCTGCACGACTGGGTGAAATTTCCATTTCCAGCGGTCGGCGGTACAGCCGTCGCTGGAGTCGGGCTGGATGGTTTCGAGGAAGGCGTGTACCCGTTCACCTGGATCGTAGGGCAAGGAAAGACTACCTTGATGACGCGGGAAGGGTCCCTCACGGTTGGAGCGTGTGCCTGCGCCTCCTCCATTTCCTCCTCTCCCGTTCTTCAATCTCTCCCCTGGGAAAATTCGACGGTCCTTGACCCACTGGCCGGCATGTCGCTCGATCAGATCAAGAGCGCCGCTCAGAGCTTGACGCCAGAGGCAGAACAGATATTAAGCGGCCTGGATGTCCAATTTCACAATCTATACCCTGCTATGACGCTGGGTGGACCGACGACGGCAACATCCGTCACCATCCAAAGCAACATGTGCCTGGGAGACGTTTGGGCGCGGATCATCATGCCAGCGCAGATGACGGGCGAGGCCAAATTTGCCCACGTGATCAAGTCCCCCTCCTCTGTCGTGGATCGATTGCACGATTGGATCAAGTTTCCCTTTCCGGCGGTCGGCGGCGGTACGGCCGTCGCCGGTGTGGTGCTGGATGGTTTTGAGGAAGGGGCATATCCGTTCACCTGGGTCCTGGGGCAGGGAAAGACCACGCTGATGACGCGGGATGGATTCCTCGCGGTCGGCGCGTGCTCCTGCGGGGGACCTTGCCCAACGGCGACGCCGCCACCCACTGCTGCGCCTACCTCGACCCCCGGCCCAACGGCGACGCCAACCTCCACTCCCACACCGACGCCGGTTCCCGTTCAAGATTGCATCCAGCACACGCCAGAACGCGTCGACGTGCTGATGGGCAGCGAGCAGACGGTGTACCGAGAGATCGAGTTTGCCAACGTGTGCCAGGAAACCCTGACGCTCGATTTTAGATTCAGCAGTCTGGTCAGCGAGATTTATCTGGCCGACGGACACGACCAGATAGCATTGTCGCCAGGCGAAAGGCAGATCGTCCGGCTCTACTTTACGACAGGAATCACGGTTCCTACCACCGGCACAGAATTGGTGGCGACGGTCGGCGGCATCGAGGTCGCCCGGATCCCACTCAGCCTCGGACCGGGTTCCGCGCTCTCGTCGTCGTTGAGTGAACTGGACGGAGTCAACCTGTTGCTGGGAGAGGTCGGCTCTTTTGCCGGTACGATCAGGAACAACTCGGACATCCCGCTGACCATCATCGCCACCGTCCCTATGACTGCGTCTCCCTGGCTGTCGGTGATGGACACTCCTCCATCGAGGGATCACACGATACTCGACGGGCGTCAGCCGCAGTGGGAACTTTTACCTGGAGAAGAAGGAAGGATCTACTTTGTCCTGCGAAGCCTGGAGGAACTCACAGCGAGAGCATCAGTAACCCTTGAATCCAGGTATGGCGACCGGGAGCAGATCCAGGTGTCTGCCAGGTTCGGGCCGTATGCAGACCTGACAGTTTCGGGATCTACCCTACCGGCTGAGATGGCGCCTGGAGACACAGTGACAGTGACACTCATGTTGTCCAACCTCGGACCAAGCGATGTACCGACGGTCACAGTGCCCATCGCCGTCACGGGCGACGCCGACGTTACCAGCGTGATCGTTGGTTCTGGGGTAGCCAGCATGCGAGACCGATTGGTGGTTGGCGGGTATCTTCTCAATAAACCGGGGGCTTGTTCGTAGTAGGCGCTTCAGCGCCCCTAAAAGCGCACTGAAGTGCGCACTACGAACAGATTCACCCCAAGTTATTGAGAAGATAGGTTGGCGGTGCGCCCGAACTGCTGGCCGGTGGTTCGATCACCGCAGCCGTCAGATTGGAGGCCGTTGACGTCGAACCAGCCTCACGCTCCAAATCACCGCCGCTGGCAGCCATACTGCGGGCTGAGGTCTCGTCGAACACTTACGATCACCAATCCCGAAACAACGTCTGGATCGGTATCTGGGGCGGGGTGCGCGTCTACTTGCCACTGGCAGTGCAAAACTGGTGCGGGCCGCCGTCGTACCTCTACTTGCCGCTTGTCCTGAAGTAATCGAGGAGTCAGTGATGCGGGACGAATAAAGGGTATAATTCAGAACTCTGGGGGACAGGTTTCTTTTTTCTCCAGACTGTATCTTTTCAATAAAACGGGGCTATGTAGCCGAGGTTTCCATACCTCGCGGGCCTGCGCGCTATGGAAAGCGCGGC
>DAOTUB010000218.1:0-14823 GCA_034437455.1 Anaerolineae bacterium
GTGTTTCAATCCCTCGGTCGGGATTCTGTTCGTTCAGACGTCGTCTGGCTCGCTCTCCACGATGTAGACGACGGGTTTCAATCCCTCGGTCGGGATTCTGTTCGTTCAGACCGGCATGCCCCTCCTTGAGAGAATCGTTTCTGACAGTTTCAATCCCTCGGTCGGGATTCTGTTCGTTCAGACTCTAATGTTTCAACCCGTCGCTTGATACTCACTTGTGTTTCAATCCCTCGGTCGGGATTCTGTTCGTTCAGACTGCTCTCGCACCACTGGGCGTCACGCCCCACAATCTACGTCCTGGAAGGATATTTTGAGTGTGACGCCCCACAAAGACCCCTCCAGGAATCTAAAAATAAAAGTTTCGCCCCACTTCACTTGGGCTTGCGAGCGCCTGGCCATATCGAGCCTGCTCGCTGCTCCTTCGCTCCGCTCCTCTTCTCTCACCATCAACCCATATCCCCCATATATGCCGGTGATTGGCTTGGCTTTTCCTCTATGTGGCTGTCACGCTCATCTGTTCCGCGCTGCGAGCGCCTCCCAGGTCCAGCCGGGGTGCTTCACCGCTCGCATGGCCGTAAGGCAAAAAAAACTCGCTCAGACGATAAACACCTGCGCTTCCTTCGGCTTCTCCGACCCTATGGTCTCGACCTTTTCTACGCACGTCGCACATAGAGGATAGAAACGCAGACTGTCCTCCTTTGAATCCAGGTGCTTATCCAGTTTGTCACGCAGAACCAGGAACTCTTTGGCCGTGAGATGACATTCAAAGAGACTGTACTGCGTCCATTGTCCAAACCCGCATAGCGTCTTGTGTACCTTATTACGACGGCGGTCGCTGGAAATATCGTAAGCGATGATGTAGAGTGTGCGTTTGGGATTCCCACGGGTCGCCATTATCTTACCATAAAAGGCTCGAACTGGCGAATCTCGCCGGTCAACCACTTGGATACCAATCGCACCTCCAGTTCCAGATTCCGCCGATAAGTCACCTTGTAATCAAAGACCGGATGTCGAATCTCGGTGCTCAACCGCTCCTCGAATTTGGTCAGGAAGGTGCGCCGGCCGCCCTCCTTCAGCCGCCAGGCCCCCAACTCCTCCTCGAAATCCTGTTCAGTCAGCATCTGGTTGTTCAACAACGTCAGCACGACGGAATCCACGACCACGGGACGAAACGGCTCCATCACGTCCAATGCCAGGGCTGGCTTGCCAAATTGCGACGAGTGGAGAAAGCCAACGTAAGGGTCCAGGCCAACGATGCTGATTGCCGAAGCGACCTGGTTCATCAGTAACACGTATCCGAAGGAAAGCAAGGCATTGACGGGATCGCGCGGCGGGCGCTTTGTCCTGCGCTTGAAAACCCAACCCCCTTTCAACAAGCGCCCAAAGACGCCAAAGTAAAAAGCCGTTCCCGCCCCCTCCAGCCCTAGCAATGTGCCGTAGATAGTACCCGCCTGAGGATCGGACGGATCGGGCGGCGGCGCGTCTTGGTCCGGCGTCAACGCCTCGACCTGTTTCATCACGCCTTTGATTGCCGCCGTTGCCTGGGCAACGTCTGGATCGTCTCGTTTTCGGTTGGCGCGCAGCAACAGAGTGCGCATATTCGCCAACTTGCCATAGACAAAGGCCTGCGCCAGGGCAAAGGAACGGACAGAATCGTTGTGCGCGCGATGCTGCTCCAGGCGGATCAGACTGTTCTTGCCCAGCGCCGGGCTTAGTCGTCCCTGGAAACGGCCGTAGTAAGAGCAGAAACAAACGTCAGCCTGCTGCTCTAGCAACGCCATCATCGCCGGGCTAGTCAGCGTCACATCGCCGTAGACGATGACTTGAGTGATCTTGACCAGCGGCACGCGAACTTTTCGCTTCGGCGTCCCTTTTTTCTCATTTTCTGGAATGCGCACCATCAACGTATCGCCGTCTTTTTTGACCAGCGAGCGCGGCTCGGTCAGATAGAGCGTGGTCATACCGTCCTCCCACGTCTGGAGTTGGGCCATCAGGCTCGTTCCCTCGACAAAAGCAACACCTCGCGAGGCAAGCAGATGGATTCCAGCGAACAATCGCGGCACTTGGCCCGCCGATCGAGGGGCGGCGGCATTCGACCCTGCTCCAAAAGCTCAAAGGCGCGCGCGACAGCCGCTTTCGTGCGTTGTCGCAGCTCCGGGCTGATCTCGACCGTCACTCGACGCCGCGAGCGCCAATAAAAGATCTGCCCCTGCTCGATCATCCGCCCAGTACGCTCCTCCAGGCAGATCGCCTGAGCGCACAGTTGAACGTGATCGTTGAGCCAGCGTCCCATCCGTCCACGCTTATACTCCACGGGCGTCAACTCACCTGCCACCTCTTCCACCAGGTCGGCAAAACCCGATATGCGCAACTCATCGGACCACAGGTAGACGCGGCGGTGAGTGATCGTCTCGCCGTCCCGCTCGACGCCGCCAGCGTGAGCGCGCTCGTGCTGCTGAATGCCTTCCAGCACCGGCGCGTTGACGATCATCTCGCCGTGGACGTACATCAGCCAAAAGCGCCGCTCGCAGTATGCGAGCTGGTTGAGCATCGAGATCGGCAGATAATCGGATGTCTCCATAGTTCATTCCGTCATTGCTCATCGAGCATGCGACGGCACTGTCCCATCCCCATCGTCGTTTTCATTCCCACCCCAGCGTAAAAGGAGAAATCAGCCAGAGCGTTGAGCTGAGCGCGGACGCCGTTATCCTCTCCCATCAAGCCATAGGTTACGCGCCCGACGAAGCCGACCTGCTTCGAGCGGCGGAAGCGCAACATCTGAGTGCGCAGATCGCGGATGCGCTTGACGACCACGTACTCGTCCAGATAAGCCCGCAACCCCTGCCGGTCCATCCCGAATGGCGGCGGAGCCAGCACGTTCCACGACCGCGCCAGGCTGCCGAAAACCGTCTCTGGCAGCGGCAGCACCATCACCTTCTTGCCCCACTCCTTCTGCCCAAAACCAAAGGCAGTGGGAGAGGCAAAATCCAGAGTGATCTCGGGCCGAGGCTCCGCCTCCTGGACCAACTGGCCCCACGAGGAGTATCCGGCCCAGGGATGACCCTCCGGCGTGGCGAGGATCTCTTTGATCAGCAGCACGGCGCTGCCCAGGCGGATGACCGGGCGGCCCGCGCCGTGTAAGAAGCGCGCCATAAACCGCTCAAAGATGGGCTGGTAAAGTGCGGTAAAGCGCAACCAATATGTCTCCTCCGGCGAAAGGCGCAACCGACCATCCCGCGCTGGCGGCGTATCCTGGAGCATGGAGACGGTGAACGGGCGGACGGGCATGTCCGGCAGGTGCAGCACCTCGGCCAGCGCCTCGTCCGACTCGCGCACCGTCTTGAGAAAAGCAGCGTGAGCCTGGCGGCCCATCGTCGCCCGGACGGTTGTTTCGCGGGTGGGGGTGAGGGTGACGACGATGGAATAGAAGTGATCTTTATTCGTCATATAGTTCTTCCTCGCAAGATTCGAGCAACACCAGGACACGCTGGGCCGCAACTTGTACCGCTTTGACGGTCTCGCAGGTGAGTGCGCGGGCCCGAGCATCGGCCAGGGTGAGCAACGCGCGCTGGTAGGCCCGTGGCCCGTCCACCGACTCGTCGCAGGCCCACTCCTCCATCTCCCAGGCGACGCCATTGTGGGCGATCCAGGGATAGTCGGAGGCGGTGCCCTCGTACAGGGCACGGAGCAGCATCTCGACGGCCCGGGTGGTTGTGGCGATGCGCATAAGTGTACCTCAGATAATTATAGCGTTGGATTCCAACCGGTCCTGCATATAAAAGTATCCAAGTAGCTCTGCGTGGGCCTTAAAGGTCTGTGTTCCCAGGAATATGCGATAGTCTCCAATCTCCTGCCCATCAGGAAAGGACACCGTCAGCCGACGGGAAAAGAGCGACGTGCCCTTGAACTTGCCATAGACGATGCCTCCATCCTCCGGCTTGATCCCCATTACGGTGATGTGCCGGTCGCCGAGCACTTGTGCGATGCGAGGATCCAGGGGATATTGATCTCCGCCTTGCTCCCGCGCCGTTATCCGCAGGCCCCGCAGCGATACCGGACGGCGGCACACGCGCTGATCGAATTCTTCGCGGTGCCAGAGGCTTGCATAGTAGAGCGTCATAATCAAACGGGGTTCTCGCTGCTCGCGGATGATGCCGTACATATCACCTCTCAGGTCCGTCTGACCAAAATCGCGCACGAACTCGCGCCGGCCGTCCAACCACTGAATCCGATAGTTGCTCACCAGGTGCATCAGGTCATAGGCATTGACCCGCTCGCTGGAAAGCAAATGATCCCCGTCATAGACCACGCCCACCGGCCCCTGGAATGAATCCCGAAAGTTGAACAGCGACTCGGTGAGATGTACCTGTCCGGCCACAAACTCGCGTACCTGTTGCTTGGCTTCCTCGCTCATATCCCGTAGATGGGGCATCCAGTCGGAGGGATCGTATTCTGCGCCCTCCAACCACTTGAGCCAATCCACCACCTGGATCGCCGTCTCGCGCCCGGTGGAGATGGCCGTTTTGTTCTCACCCAGCCACTTTTTGCGCCCCCAATACTTGCCAAAATAGGCGCGCAGCGACCAGGATGGACGCTGGCTGGTGGGCGCAAACACGTCCCGCACTCGCTCGTAGAGCGCGTCAACGCGCTCTCGCAGGTGATCGGGCATCATCCGCTCCACCTGGTAGATGGGGTAAAAGCACTCGGTGATGGCGTGGGTACGGACGTAGGCGTAGAGCGATTGCTTGGGCGGCAGCGCGTCTGCTTCTTTTACGATAGTAGCAAGCTCGGCCCGCGATAGCGTCTCGCCGTCGTGCTCGGCCAGGGCGCGGTAGGCGTCCGCCGGCAGGAGCGCCACGGCGCGGCTTTTCGCGCCATACTCCGACTTGCCCAGCACGCGCCCGGCACGCCCCAACCGCTGCAACAGTTCGTCTCCATAGCGGGCGTCACAGATGAGAAAATCAATGTTCTGCCGCGTCTTGTCCTGCTTCTTGAAATTGTAGCCGATATCCACAGTAGGCGTTGCCAGGATTAGGGGCACACCGGTGGCGTGGATGCGCTTTTCCTCCGGCTCCGGCCCTGTGATGCGTCCCAGGCGTGCCTCGCCAAGGGTGCCGCGTAGAACAGCGTAGCAAGCATTGACCCGCCACAGGGCACTGCTGATGAGGGCACCGTCCTGCCCCGCGTCCAGCCAGGCGGCGAGATCGTGCCTGTGCTGCCCCGCCCAGTCCTGTACCTCTGCTTCAACGACATCCAACTCCAGCGGCGTCAGCACCGGCGTTGTGGGGAGATCAATGCTCTCGGCGGGTTCGTTGTGAGGTGCAATCAGGCTCCACTCATCATCGTCAAAGACGCCCCCCAGGTATGTCAGTACGTGTTCATTGGGCGTGGCCGAGAGCAGACAAATGCGTCGCCCCTGTTCAAAGTAGTCGAACTCTTGCGAGATGACGAAAAAGAAGAGGAAATTGGCCAACTGCTTGCTGTCGTAATAGTGGAACTCGTCGATGACGACGTAATCAAAGGCGGTGAGGATCTTTTGAAAGACATTGCGCCGGTCGTGGGAACCGTAGCGAAAGTAGAGCGCATAGTAAAAGATGTCGGGATTGACCACCAACACGATGGGCCGCTTGCGGTGATCATCGAGGGGAATGTCCAACGCCTCGGCGTAGATGAGCGGGTTCTGGATCAGCCGCTGGAGCGTCTCGCCCGGGCGCTGGTCCTCCATCATCTGCCGCAACCGTGTCGCGTGTACCTCTAGCACCAAGAACCCCAGTTCGTGCTCTTCCACAAACTCGCGAATGTCCTCGGCGTGCTGGTGGAGCAAGGCGTTGGTGGGGGCGATGAAGAGGACGTTCTTGCCCTGCCCGTTCAGGTCAAAGAGATGGAGCAGGCTAGCGATCGTCTTGCCGGCGCCTGTGTTGTAGGCATTGACCACCAGGTCGTGCTCTTGTAACGCCTGGTGCGTGCGCCACTGGTGGTAGAGCGGCGCGTGTTCCAGGTCCCAGGGATTTTCGGGGGCCAGTTTCTCGGATTGGGGATGGAGGTGGATGGTGGTCATTCGTTTTCTCCCCCATCCGCCCGCCACAGGCCATAGGTGGCAATCCGTACTTTGACGTCGGGTTGAACAGATGCCCCCGGTTTCCAGCAGACGTCGGCCAGGACGGGGTGTTTTCCGTGCCGGCCAGCTTGTCGGGTCTCCCGACCGACCAGCGGCTCGATGGCTCCATTGATGCCCTCCAACGCCCCCTCGCCACACGCCACCGCGTGTGCTAAAAGCCGCGCCTTGCCATCCACGGCACGCAGGACCGGGCGATCGGCGTTGAGCGTCACGTCCCAGCCCTGGAAAAATAAAGTCTTGGCTAACAGTTCTTTTACACGCACGCGTCCCCAGCCGTAGGTACGCTCGCCGCCCAGTTGGAGGCACGATAGCGCCTCACGCCAGGGGAGCGAACAGTCGTCGCGCTCGAAAATGTAGCCTATCAAGCTGACCGGATCGCCGTCGCGGGTGGCCGGCGCGATGAACTCGGCCTCGTGCAGGCTGCCCAAAAGGGCCGTGTTGTGCCCCGGATTGCGGGCGGTGGAGGCATAGGTGTCCATGTAGCGCCAGTCGAACTCGTCCGCCTCATCATCCCACGGCCAGACATCGACGTCTTTTTCGATAGAGGGGTAAAGGTAACTGAAGGCCAAGTGAGCCTTGATCTGATCGCCAATCTCCCGATAGTCCGAGGTAATAGCACCGGGCCGTGTATCGCGGGTGATGCGGGCCGTCAGCGCGCCCCAGAGCGTCTTGCCGGGGATATAGCGGCGCGCGCGCTGGACGTTACCCACCTGCCCGGCGCCCACGTGCAGCGGCGTTAGCAGCCGCAGGACAATTTTATACATTTGCCACGCCATGGCTTAATCCTCCGATGACTTTTGCGCCTTGGCGCCATACCGCACATAGATCAACGTCTGTTCCCAGACCTGTTTGACCAGCAGCAGGGTGTCGAGATCGTCCGTCACCTGCTCGGAGACAAGGCGGAGTCGCGGCTGCGCGTCGTCCGGCGGCACGGCGTCCACAGACGTGATGTAAGGCAGCAAGTCAAAGAGCGGCTTTCGCAAATCAGGGGCGATTCTGTCATCGTTACCGCTGCGCGAATAGAGGAACAGGGTCGCGGCATAGACGCCCTGCTCCTGCAACACCCCCAGGGTCTTGGTCGCCAGGTTATCGACGCTGCTGGCATTGTGACAGTGCTCGATAGTCTCTCGAATAATGTCCTGGGCCGCTTTGGCCGCCAGTTGATCCAGGTTATCCACGATCCACCTCCCAATCGCCCACCAACCGGACCCGTCCAAAACCGCGCGTGCCCATGCCGCCTACGCCCAGGTGTTCGATCAGCTTTAATCCCTCGCGCACGACGTCCAGGGGGCGGGTATGGGCGAGGGCTTTTGCCTTCTCGTTGTCCCGGGGGAACTTTTGGGGGCGGTAATCGTCCTCCACCACGTCGAGCCACAGCCAAGCGGCGCGCGGGATCGCCTCGTAGGTAAAGAGCTTGCCGCTCTCAGCGGCGCCGGTCTTGGGGTCGATGCTCACCGAGGTGCGCACCTCCAGATTGCTGTTGACGATCTGGCCCAAGAGCTTGGGCCCCACCAGCACGACGCGTCCAGCGATAGCGTCCCAGCCCTGCTGGGCATCGCTCGCAATGGCTTTCGGCGGCGGAGCGATCGTCGCGCGTCCGGCGAGGTCGAGCAACAACCAGCCCACATTCAAGGGTTTGCCGGCCGGCCAATCGGTCAGGGTGGCGGTGGCGCTATCTCCCGCCGGCCTGGTCCCTTCGATCGTGAATTCAGCCTCTTCCAGACGCGCCGCCGTGGTCACCCACACCGGTCCGGCCATCGAGGCAACCGGAAAGAGAAGCAGGTGCGCGTCGGCGATGCTCACCGTGCCGGCGTGCCCACCCTCCGGGCCGGTCATGTAGCCAAAGGTGTAACAGATGGGGCACCGCGGATCGCGGCAGTGGCCTTTCTTTTCCGATTCCCCCTCGCCGCTTCTCTGGCCCTGTCCAGCGCACTGGGGCTCTTCGTAGCGATAGGCCGCGTACTGGCGGGCTGCGCCGCTCAGGGACGTACCGGGGATCTTGGGCAGGCGCGTGCCCGGCTCGCGCACGATGCTCAGGTCCACCCGGCCCAGCCGGTAGCCGCCCGTGCCCACGTGGACGGGGTCCAGCGTCATCAGGATATAACGTCGTCGTGTATACATCAATCTGCCTCCTTGTCTTTCGTCTTCTCGCCGCCTTTCTTGGCGATGGTCAGGTAGAGTTCCAGCGCGTCGGACAACAGGCCGTTGATGGCCGCGCGCACCAGCCGTTTTCGTCTCTCGCTCGCAAAGTCCTTCCACTTTGTCCAGCGCCACCCGGCGTTGGCCAGCGCGTCGCGGCAGAGTCGCCGGAAGGGGTCGTCGCCCGGCAGCGCCAGCGCCCGGTCGCCCTTGGGTTTTTCCCAATCCACACGCTTGGTCTCGATCAGCGTCGCCAGGCCCTTGATCTGGGACGTCGATAGCCCCTCGTCCAGTGTTTTCCACACGTCCTCGACGCGCTCCAGGTCGTCCAGCAGGTAGGGACGCTGGACCCTGTCCGCACCGCGCCGGCGGCCGTCAGCGTAGCTCACCTCAAAGCGCCGGGCGGTGGCGTCCAGGTACTCAAAGTCAAAAGTGGCGGGGACAAAGTACACCACGTCGCCCGTCTTCAAATCGCCGGCGTGAACGAGCCAGCCATCGTCCCCGCTCCACGGGTTGGGGGCCTGAAAGCGGCGGTCGCGGTCGAGGGGCTCGGTTTCCAGAAAGACGTAGGGATACCAGGCATCCTCCGTCGCGCCGTCGCCCATGCGCAGCGGCACGCGCCAGGTGATCGTCCGTGCTTCGCGTTGCAAGGTCACCTGTCGCCAGCATGCGAATTGAGCGTCTTGCAGGTGATCGGGGGCCGCGTCTTTGGCGCTATCTGCTACCTCGGTTACCGTCCAGCCGCCGTCCGCCGCCGGGACAAAGTCCAACATGCGCCGGCCGGCGTCCAGGGCGGCGTGCAAGGGGGTGCGGCGGTGAAAATAGACCACGCCCAGGTGGAGCGGCAGCCGGTTGCGCACCTTGCCCATCTCGCGCTCGTATTTCTGCTTGATGGCCTGGATCACGTCTAGGGCCTTGTCGGCGGGGACCAGGGCCATAAAGTTGCGCGGCTCGGCCAGGATGGGGATGGCGGTGGCATACTTGGCCTCTTGGTACTCTAAACGGATGATGAATCGTCCGGGTATCAGGTTCATTCGCCCTGTTCCCGTCGCTTCCGGGTTGTGCAGAACCGGCGATTGACCGCCAGCGACAAAGTGCTTTCGGAGGTAATCCTCGACGTAAATCGCGGCAGCGGCCGGGCTGGTGTAAATCTCTTTTTCTGCACCTAATTGCCGGGCCGTGTAGCCCAGGTTATCGGCGCTGATAAAGTGTCCAGTTTGCCCATCCGTGGGCGGGTGCCAGACGAGGCTCAGGATCGTCCCTCCCACCTCCAACTCGTAGGTGTGATAGCGGCCCAGATCGGGCGCTTGGTCGAGCCACAGGAGAAGGCGGCGGCGGTCGTCCGTCAGGTTGGCGTTGAGGCTCTCTTGTATATCCTGCCAGAACTCTTGAGTCGTCTGCCACACGCGCCGGATGCGGGCGAAGGAGGCGTTCTTGGCGATATCCCTGGCGGTTTTGCCGGGTGCGCTGGCCAAATCGACGACGGTGAGGGTTTGAACCAGGTTGCCGTCCAGCCAGTGAGTCAAGTCGAAGCGTCCAACAACGAGGGCCAGCCATCCATTAGTGTCGGCCACCTCATCGGTCCAGATGGTCGTGTCAGCGTTTTGGGCAGTCCACGTCTCCGAACGATCGTCGCGCCGCTGCTCGCAGGTGTCACAGACGCCGCGCTCGTGGGATTTAAGCGAGGGGCCTTGTGGGCGTAGGCCGCAGACGGTACAGACGTCATCGCTCCGGCCCTGCCACTGCCTCTCGACCCAATGTTGATCGGGATGCATGGCGGCGAGTCTCAGGTGTTCTGCAATAAGAGGCAGCTCGTCGTCTCCCTGTCGCTGGGGATCTTGGCCCCACCATGGTCTCTCATCTACTTTAATCTCCGGCAAGATCTCGCCCTCCATAACCTGTTCCACTTGATCGAGGATGATCTGCTGCAAGGTCCGCCCCTTACCGGTGAGAGCGAGCACATCTAGCTTACAGGTACCTGGATCATAGCCGGGCACGACGAACACGCTGCCGTCTTCGTCCCGGTAGACCTCTGTGCCCAGGGGATAGGTCACCTCCAATAGTTCTTGGATCTTGTCCAGGGTGTCACCGAGGAGTTTGCGGCGGGCCAGGAGATCGGGTAGCCGATGGCTCTCTGCAAAGTAAGCCAGCCCATCGAGGCGAACGCTGAGAAGACGCCAGCGAAGAGCGTCCGCCTGAGGCTGGAAGCCGAGGAGCGCCCCGGCCAGGGCGGATTTGTAGAGCGCCCCAACTAATAAACCCCAGTCCCAGAGGCCAATCTCGTTGATCGGTCGCCGGGTGTCGGCTCCAACGGTGGAAAAGAGGTCACCTAAACCTGAACGTAGATTGGCTCTGGCGGTGACGCTATAGGTACTCAACTTGTTCCAAGGCAATCCCCATAGTTTTGAGGTAAGATTGGCTCCCACAGCAGTTTCAAAACCGAAAGCAGTGCTGATTTTTATGCCTGGATAATTCTGCTTGCCGCTGCCATCGGGCTCTTGCTTGTCAAAGTGAGCCGTGTTGTGGCAGCGTGAGATATATTGTAGCAGAAGCGAGGCTTGGGAGTCTTGAGACTTTCCTTTCCACTCATTCAATAAATCAAGTAGGGTTTCTACAGCCGATGGAAAACTGACAGAAAGAGTAGCAAAACTATTAAAATGGTTAGTCAGTGCGTTACGTGGCAGCCCTTGAGCTGTTGGCGATCTGTTTGCGGCTTGCACTTGTAATTGTTCCTCGGAGCACTTGCGGTAGTCGTGCAGCCACGCCGCCGCCTCCGCCAGCAGCAGCACCTCGCGATTTTGCGCCAACGTCTTCAAATCATCGCTCATCGCGTGCCTCCTGGCCTCAGTTGTGTGGCCGCCGCGTCCGCCAGGGCCAATAGGGCCGGCAAGGAGTCGAAGGAAAACGGAACGGGTTTGGCCTCCGTGCGGACGACCAAGCGCCCTTCGGCGACCTGATTTTCGGCCACGCCGAATCCGCTGCTGGTCTTGGCACCAAAGCCGTAGCTCGTCAGCATGGCCTGGACGCCCTGGGCCACGATCACCAGGTCGTCGGCTATCTCGGTGCGGGTCTCGACCTCTGGTCGGCCAATCAGGTCGAAGGGCACATAGAGCAGGGTGAATGTCCCCTGGGCCCCGATGGGCACGCACTCGAAATAGAGCGGCTGCTTGCCGGCACCGGACTCGCGCGGGTGGGGGTTGATCACCTCCAGGCCAGTTTGGGTGAAGAAGTTGGGATAGAAACGCAGGCGGCCGCTGCGAAATGCCTCCTCGCGTTTTTCATCCGTCACGTTGCCAAAGAGGCGCACCATTTGCCGATCCTGCTGTTCTTCTTCCAGCGTCTCGTGCTCTTTTTCCTGGCGCATCGTCGCCCGCAGCGCGCCCTTCCACCCCGTCGCCGCCACCATCGGCAGCCCAAAGACTTTTTCTTTTTTCACCGGGTTGTCCAGGATGTGCCAGTCGGTGTCGTCCCGGCTGAGGTAGGGCTTGCGTAAGGTAAAAGTGAATTGCAGGGCAAAGGAGCAAGTGGGCAGGCTCGTGAGGTCGGGGAGAGTGGGACCCAGGCCCAAGGGATCCAGATAGCGCTCGCGACGTGCTTCAAAGAAGGTCTTTGCCTGACCAGAATCGATCCAGTGCCAGAGTCCACCAGGCTGGCCACGCTGCTGCCCCACGCGGGCCCGGTCAGTGTAGGCATACCGGGCCTGGGCCAGCAGGCATAACCGCGCAGCCGGGTCTTTCACCTCCGCCAGTTCGGGCCATCGTCGCGGCGGAGAGGACACATAGCCGGTGAGAAAGTCAATGCCCCGCGCCTGTGTCTGGTCATCGTGGGGTGGCAGGGCATATTGGGCGTGTAGATCGTGTTTCAGTTTCATCGAACCGTCTCCTCAATCGCTGCTTTCCACGATGCAAAGATAGACCAAAAGTCATTCGGGCCATGCTTAAGAGCACGATCCAGCACGATGTTCAGCAACCTTTCTTTCTCCTCAGTGCGTCTCACAGTCCAAAACCTGGCAGCACAAAGGTAGGCCGCGAGGAAATCTTTGTCCTCGTCGAAGGCGATCTTTCGATCCATAATTGTCCGTGGTACCTCCCGCGTGATCAGAGTGTGCAAGGTATCACTCTGGCTATCGGCTTGCTGTGCAAATCGTCCCAGCACCGGTTCCCGTAAGGCTACGGCCAGAACGTAGCAATCAGTAGTGATGTTCTTCAAGTTCAACTTCTCCAGATGAGGCGGATCGGCGATGTGTAACACGAACCGGAGTCCCGGACGATCTCGAGTGGGAGCTTTGTCCATCGTAAAGATATTTGGCCAGGCGTCGAGCGGCGAGAATTGTGGCTCAAGTTGCCAACGTGCCAGGAGTTTACGAGCAAGGCTTTCAAAAGAGGCGACGACGTCTTGCCTTTCTTCGTCGGCATCCAAATCGCGGAATGCGAGTATCCGCACATAGCGTTCAGGCTCTCCAGGATTCAATTCAGGTTCCAATTTAACGAGTATCTCGCCGCGAAAGTTATCCTTACCTTTGACATTCACACGTTTTACCCCGAACGTCAAATTGTGTATTTCCTTCAGGGCCTTTGTGAGAACATCAAACACTACTTGATCTGTCGTCCCTTCAACGAAAGAATAGATATCGCTCATTGTGACCCCCCCATCCGATAGGAAAGCAGGGTGTCAGAGACGCCCCAGAATCTGGGGTCCATACCATCTTGTAGCCAACTGATGAGATTGTGGTACTTGAAAGTCGCCGAGATCAACCGCCCTTCTCGCAGTCCCAGACGAAAAGCCCGCAAATTCTCGGTCAGGGTCTCCTGCTGTGAAGCCTGATGGGTCACGTGAGCGATCGTTTCCAGGTTCTGGGTCGAGATGAATACCTGGATTGGTCGTCTCTGTACCAGATCTACAACCTCGCCCAGCAGACGTCCCAGGGTAGTGGGATGCATAAAGAGTTCTGGATCCTCCCACACAAAGAGACCCGGACGTTCCTCGTCCACCGTCTCGGCCAGGGCGATCAAGCCCGCCAGCACCTTGAAGGCGTGGCGCGCGCCGTCGCCAAAATTGTCGATGCGGATGGGGTGACGGCCTGGCAGCCGCACGTCACCGACCATCTGGGCTACTTTCTGGTCGTTTGGCGCCGGATTGATCTCTACGCGTCCACTGGCCATATCGGGAAAAATGCGTCCCATCGCCTGGGCCAACCTTTCGTACCAATCGGGCACAGCCTTGTAGGCAAAATCCCAAAAGCGCCTGTAAAAGTGGGCGTGGGTCACGTGGAAATCAAAGAACATCACCCGTGCGGGGTCGATTTGTATCGAGGCTTGCTGATCCACTCCCTCCAGTGCCCAGATGGCAAGGTGATCCAGAGGGGCCTGTTGGTCAGCTTGGCCGCGAAAGACAAAATCGGGATACCAGAGGTAGGTCAAGCGGGACGCTTCGGTCTGAACCCTTGCGCTTAACCAGTCGGGCATCATCTCGGCCGGCAGTTCGTGCGGCTGCTCGAGGGCGAACAACGCGACGCTCTGCACATCCTCCCGGTCAAAGTCCTCAACCTCGTATCCCGCCTTGCCCGAGGGAGGAGCGATTCGGAACTGATGCAGCGGGTGGACTTTGGGCAGGGCTCTCAATTGATACCAAAGTCCCTGCGCTTCGGTCAGTCCGCCGGGCGACTTTTCCCAACCGGGAGATTGTCCGTGGCGTGCCCAGAGGCGCGGCAGGGGCCGGTAACCCAGGAAATCGTGGCGCAGTGGCACCCGCGCCTCAAAGCGCGATCCGTCCTCTAACACCAGGCCCCCCTCGCGGCCACTCACGGCGGTCAGGTAGAGCATTTCCAGAACGGCGGTCTTGCCGCTGTTGTTGGGGCCGACCAAAACGTTGAGTTTGGCACAATCCTCCAACACACCTTCTCGAATGCCGCGAAAGCGGCGCGCGACCAGTCGATCAATCATGGTTCCACCTCCAGAAAACTCTTTACCTGCTCCACGGATTGCACCTGCCACGTCTTTACATCGGGGACTGTCGTCAGCCGGCCGGATGGCGCATTCAGCGTCGTGCGCCAGGTCGCTTCATCCCGCACAATGTCCCAGAGCTGTTGCAGTCCTTTAGGCGTTTGCGCCGGGAGCCAGACCCAGCCGCGCACCTCCCAACCGTCGCCACCGGAATAGGCCCAACTGACGGCGATCTTGCTCCGCACGGGATCGCCTCGCCCAAAGGCCGTGCCGAACAGCTCGCGCTCGGCGTCGCGCGGGCCCTGCCAGCGCACGAAGCGCCACGTGTTCTTGAGCGCTGGAGAGACCGGTATCATCTCTCGGTCAATGGCCTGTTGCAGGGCGCGGGCTGTATCGTTATTCCCTAATAACCGCTCCATGCCGGGCAGGCGGGTCCACCAGCCCTTTGTCGAGGGCGAAAAGCGAAAGCGAAAGAATCCAAAGCGGCGCAAATCCGGGCGGGTAGGGTCTGGCTCATCGTCACCCATCAACTTCCACGCCCAATCCTGCGCCTGCGCTGCAAGCGCCTCTCGATTCTGTAAACGAAACACCCCATAGCCCAGTTGAGGCTTGGCTCCTATCGCG
>DAOTUB010000219.1:0-11637 GCA_034437455.1 Anaerolineae bacterium
GCTTCCCCGTACCAACCTTCGCTCCTCTCAAATCCGCCATTCACGATCAGGTCGTGGATGTCGCCGTCACAGGCTATTTGTGCCGGGGCCAGCGGTGCGTTCTCGGTGGATGTGGACGACAGAAGCGGGGTGGCAGTGGTGTCGTCGAAGTCACGCGCTATCCATTCAGGTTTGAAAGGAGCGGAGGAGGGTGGAGATAGAGAATCGGGTGGCGTCTCCTGTGCAGCTACCGAAAATCCAGGAGCGAGGGCTTGACAAAGCCAAACAAGAACCATCAATATACGCAGACTGTTGTAGCGGATTTTTTTCCTCATGGGAATACTCCTTGTATTTTATTCGACATTCGTCACTGCCGCAGGATGAGCGGTAGATATAGCTTGAACGTGCCAATTGATCCGTTTTCCACTTCGACCGGGATTTGCAAGTTGGACGAGGCAAAGTCCTGGCCGTACACGTCGCTCAAGCGGGCGGAAGCCAGGGTCACGGGCGACCAACTCGCAGGCGCGGATGGACGGATGATGAAGTCGAGATAGGCTAATATGCCGCTGTTGCTGCTCATCACACCGTTGGGAGCCGTGGGGATCATCCCGATACGCACCGACTGGGTGGCTGATTCGGTATGTGTGATGATAAAGTCGTTGGTCAGGTCACCGCTGCGCACATCCGCCAGTTGGGCCATCCTGGGATTATAGTTGACGATCAGGTCACAGGCACTGGCGCTCGTGCTGGGTTGGGCTACGCCCGTAGCATAGATAGGCAAGGATACGATCTGATTCGCGGCGCCCGCCGCGCGCCCAATGGAGAGTGTGACAGGTTCAGCCGTACTGCTTGCCGCTCTTAGCGCAAGGGCTGTAGCGCGCGTCAGCGTGGCGACGCGCCCACCTCTAGCCAATTGCTGGATCTGCACGGCATCAGCGGAGTTGATCCGTTCATCACCGTTCATGTCGCCAACTTGTCGCTGGCGGTGATTCGGAGGCCGCCCTACAGCCAGCGACATAGCCATCGCGGAATCACTGTGGTTAATTACACCGTCCCCGAGTTCAGCCGGGCTTACATCGCCCATCAGATAGCTCGGCGAATTTGGACCACCAAGCGTGACAGTAAAGATACCACTCTCGCGGACGATGGGGATAGGACTACCATAGGCATCTGTGTAGATAGTTGTGCCGTATACACTTGCCCCTATTCTGAGGTCGTATGGAATATCCATAATAGAAGTCTGACCCTCTGTGCCTTTTATCTCCAACGTTACTTCGAAAAGCGTAGCTTCTCCGTACAACTCCGGTAGGGGATCTTCTGTATTTATGATAACTGCAGAAGCCACACCTGTATTTGGGGCGGGGAGCTCATTTTCCTGTCGGATGTTGGAGGCAAATCCATACTCCACCAGCAGATTAGATCGCTTGATTGAGGTTGCCGTGATCACGCTCGGATCGTAGATCATCCACATATCCGCGTTACGAATGGTTAAGCCATCAGCATTACCAATCTTGACCGGGATGGTGATCATATCACCATGCGGCGCACCGGAATCGGGTACGAAGATGCGCAATTCGTTTGTTTGCACAGGCTCAGGCGACTCGCCCGGTAACGTGGCATTGGAGACGTTAGAACAGTTTTCGCTCAACTGATTGAGCGTATCCACTGCCTTGAGACAGTAATAGTAATCCTGCTCCGGTTCCGCGCTGTAATCCAGCCAGCGGTCCCCGGTCACGGGGGTGTTCACTGTGTTCAAGGCGTTATCAATGCCTGTCGGACTGATGCCGCGGTAGACCAGATACCCCTTCAGCCCATAACTGGGGCTTGGCTGCCAGGTCAACTCAATATTGCCGACCCCAGGGTCGGCGCGCAGATGCGAGGGCGGCAGCGGCGGATATCCCATCGGATAGGCCCAACTCTCCTTCGAAGCTTGGGGTAAAAGCACCAGTGCCAATGCCACCACCCCAGCTACCAGCAAGATTTCAAGCCACTGGTCATAGTTGCGCGAGAATTTCGAACTCATTTCTTACCTCCTTGGTTGGATATATAATTTGCGATTTGACAAACCACGACTATCATTGTAAGCTAGAAATGTGAAAAATGCTTGAGTAAACCCTGAGCAAAGGCTGAGCGTTTGCGATGTGGGATGGCGACGCCGTCCAACGGGTTATTGTCTGAATCCTTAACGGTAACCGTCGTCTTCACCGTCTGGAAATTCACCGTACTGCCGCTGGCAACGCCAGTCTGGGTAGCGGTAGTTTCATTGTAAACCGTGTGAAGATCAAGGTCACGGGTAAAAGTCTCGAGTGCAACCTGACCGCTTGCCGTATTACCGATCTTGATCCAGGAATCGTTGCCTAAGGATCTGTCCAAAAATAACTTCGTACTTTAACAAGCGCCACTACGGGGCCTGATGATGTAGTTCCACTTCGGGCATATGGGGCGTCGAGTCAGATTGAGGGCATCCATCTCAGCATCTGAGACTTTGATGCGAGTCTGATAAATGCGGTCTACCAACTCTGCTTTGACTTTCAGACCCGTTGAGGTAATCGTACCGCGGATGCAAGCCAGCATCGTTTCATAGGAGCGCAATGGCTTACCAGCCCAATTGAGGCTGATGTGGTTGAATAATCTGTGTTCGATGGGATTCCATTTGGAAGCTCCTGTGGGATAGTGACACACCATGATTTCGATCCCTAGCCGGTCTGCCAAATGAACCTGAAGTTGACGTTTCCAGAGTCGAGGCCGATAACCATTGCTTCCTCCACCGTCACAGAGAATCAGCACCTTGTCTTCACGGGTAAAGGTAGGACGATCGCTATCTTCGTACCACATGCTGATCGCGTCTACTGCGAACTCACCCGTCTCGGCGGATATCCCCACATACACAGATCCGAAGTTGTGAAACAAATCATAGATGCCATAGGGGATGCCTATTCCCACCGCCTCACTCCAGAAATCGTAGACATTGACGGTTTCTGCTTCGCGACACCATATGCGACCTGGGTTCTTGAAATTGCCAATCATTTCTCGCTTTTTGGCATCCACGGAAATGACCGGATAGCCGGCTCTCTGGAACAGACGCTTGACGCGAGCTATGTAGCGAAATTGCAGGTCCCGATCAGGATGAGGATTGCCGGTGAACCGCTTGCAGTTTGCTTGCAACGAGTAATCCATATCTCGCAATAGGCGTCTGACGCTTGTCGGGCTGATATGGTACTCCAGTGCCTGCAGTTCCTGAGTCAGATGACGGAGACTATGAGATACCCATATCTTGGTACCCATAGGGTCACCTCCGACATCATCTTCTACCGCTTTCTCCAAAGTGGTGACAATGGCGGGGGTTTTCTCTTCAATACGCTTTCTCCCGCCACCTGGCAAGCGCACACGGTCTACGGGACGACCTTCCAGGTCTCTTTCTAATTCTCGTCGTCCCCGCCGGATGGTATCCAGGTGGATACCGGTGATTTTGGAAACCAGCGTTGCACCTCCAAACCCCAATCTCTGGGCTTCCAGAGCTGCATACCAGCGGCGTAGTTGCTCGTCTAACCGACTGATGAAGAGATTCATCCTATGATGCAGGATTTTGTCCGGGCAGTCTTCTTCAGATTGACAAAGTGCACACTCACATTTATGTACGGGCCTTTTTGGCATTTGCTTCCTCCTGTGTTAATAAAATAGGAGGGAACATTTTACCACAAAACTCCGAAGTTATTTTTGGACAAGTCCGTAGTACCCAGTCTTGTAGTAGACGGTAACACCATCAAGGGGATTTCCACCTGACGAATCCTTAACCTCGACCGTCGTCTTCTGCGTCGTGAAGAGCACCGCGGTTGTAGACGGCACCTCCACTCCCGACTCCGTAGCAGTAGTTTCATTGTACACTGCGTGGAAATCATAATCGCCTGCGGGCAATGACACCGTGGCCTGACCATCACCGTTCGTCTTTCCCATAGCGGTCCAATCGGTTGTGCCATTGACCCGGTAATAAACGGGCACGTTCGGAATTGCGCTATCTGTGCTGTTTTTCACTGTAACAGTAAAAATTACGGGATCATCAGCCAGCACAACCTGCGTTAGGCCAAGTATCAGCATCAAGGCCAAAAGAATCCCCATCACCAACCTGCGTTTATTGCTTGTCATGATACCCTCCTTAAATTTTTTCTTAGATAGGTAGGGACTTCGAGCCAGGCGCATTCGTTTGTTGGGGGGAATAAATCTAATGGCCTTGGCCCGTGACACCCTGCCACGCGGCACGTTGAAACGCACCGCTGATATCTAATTCGACAATGGCACATTACAGCACACAGCGGTTAAAACCGCGTGCTACAACTGCAAAACCTGCCTTCGCAGGTTAGTTTATAGTCGGTGTAGGCCGACTTTGCAGTTGTGGCCCGCGAATTGATTCGCTTGGGACAAATGTGCCATTGTCAAGCTAAAACCTGTTCGAAACAGATTGTTCGAGTACGTTTTCATCGCTCTTGGTGGTATCAGCCGGTGATTTCAATCATCCACGGAGCAGTGGCAAACGTTCTCTCCCAAGTTTTGTATACACCCCTTCAGCCAGTTTGATACTTTGCTCTATTTTCACCTCCTTTGATTACAGAATCTGTCGAGGGTGCGATCCTTTCGCACAGCGATTGGGACGGATGCAATCAAATCGCGGCTGTGCTTCACTGGTTCTGATTTTTGGGGCCAAGCGCCTACCCGCCCCCTCTTCATTATATATAAATCAAGTGAAATAAAGACTTGAAATTTCCTTGAAAATTGCTAAAAATTGCAATTGTGAGTAACATAGCATTAGGTTTGACCGTAGTCGACAATCGCATAATTGAAATATAGCGAGCGATCATTTGCTCTGCGCCTCCCCGACATACTGGTATTCGGTCGATACAGAGCACAGATGTAGGAGGTCTCTGAGATATGGATTTCTAAATCTCGTTTGGTAATTCGGGGAGTCCGCTCTGGGTCACAAAACTCGGAATCTGAATTTGTTAAACCCCCACATATGGGCCATTTTGACAAATTTGCTACCCTACACATGTCTCTGGATAGCCTCAACAGCGATTCTGAGGCACCAAAATGACCACTTCGCGGCCTTTTTGATGTGGAAATCAGCGTTTTTCGCCCGTAGATTCACAGAACAAAAGTTCTGTAGGGTAGCGAATTTGACAAATAAAACCCAGATGTGGGGAGGAAAATTCAGATAACGCGATTTCTAGATTTGTCGATGGACTTCCTGCCAAACCGTGAGTGACCTTGATTTTGGGTTCACCAGTGACCTCTTGAATGGGACTGGTGGGACAGCTTTAGCTTTCGTCCTTCACTGCCGCAGCACCAGTGGCAGGTAAACATAGTTGAAGATAGAGACGCGCCGAATGGCCAGGTTGTTGCCCTCGGCGGCCTCGGCGATGGCGTTGGCGGGATCCGCGCTGATGTAGAGGGTGTGCTCCCCGGCAGGCAGGGAGAGGCTGAATGACGCGCGGCTGCCGGCCGGGATGGACGCCAGCGTTTCGCTGTAGAGCAGGAGCAGTGTGCCGCTTTGCGCATCCTCGTGTAGCTCGACGACGACATCGGCGGCGTCTACCAGGCCGACGTTGTGGACGGTCACGTAGAGAGGGCCGTTGCCGGTGATGTCCGTCGCGGTCAGGGTGAGATCGGGTAGAAAGGGCAGCGCCGCGTCGGCGGTGTTGTTGGTCTCGTCGGCCTCGAAGATCGCGTCTATGGCATCGACCGTGGCCCACATGACGTCGGCGCCCGCGGGCCAGCCGGTGGTATCGGTCAAGACTGTAGTCAAGGTGATCTGCGCGCCCGCACTCACCCCCTGCGGCGCTTGGAGCACGCCGAGCAGTGTGCCCGTCGTCGCGTCGCCCGCGCGTAACGTCACACTAAAGGCCCCGGCAGCGAGCACGCCGCTGTTGCTCAGGCGGGCGGTGACAGCGAGGCTGCCGCCGTCTACCTCGGTGTAGAGCACGTCCATTGCCAGGTCGGGTAATATGGTTGTCAACGTGATGGTGTTGTTGGCCTCGTCGGTCTCCTCCAGTGCCGCCGCCGGATCGGCCACGGCGGCCAGGTTGATGGGCGCATAGACGTAGGGCAGGGTCGTCGTCGCTTGCACCGTGACCGTCATGCCGCCGGTCAGTGCGCCGAGCGTCCGTGTGACGATGGGAAAGCCGCCTTCGAGGAATTGTATCTGTGGCGCGGCGACACTGAGATCGCCCGCGTTGTGCAGGATGGCGGTGAGCGTGATCGTCGCGCCCCGCGCGGGATTGGGCGGTGCGACTGTGAGGCTTTCCCAAGCGAGATCGCGGCCTACGGTATGCACCAGGTAGGCCAGGTCACTGCGGCCCAGCTCCGGGATGTGGGTCACAGTAAATATGCCCGTCCCGGAGATGGGAAAAGTGCGTGTGACCAGATTGGTTTCGACCACCTGGTAAGCGACGTGCAAGCTGCCATCCGAGGTAAAGGCCGGGCTGAAGGCGCTTTCTACCGCAGGATCGTCGTCCAGGGGGCGAGCCAGGCTCCACGCGCCGGCGGTGGCGTCAAAGAGGCTGTAAGTCAGATGCGCACCGTCGTCGTCAATTTGCTGCCAGACCAGGGCCAGGTTCCCGTCGGGGGCATGGGTCAGTTCAAAGCCCAAAAAGCCACCCTGCGTGGCATCCCCCAGGATGGATACGGCCTCGGCGTGATCCCAGGAATCGGTTAGACTGGCGAGACGATCATCGCGCAGCCAGATCAGGTGCAGCACGCCGGCAGCGTCGTAGGCTAGAGCCGGCGCGGCGTCGGGCAGCGTGTCGGTGGTCAAGCGGGCGGGCGCGCTCCAGGCCGCGCCGTCAAAGGTGCTGTAGAAGAGTTCGGTGTCGGACAGGTCTTCCAGGTCGCCGTCCATATCGCGGACGTAGACCAGGGCCGCTTGGCTGGCGCTGTGGGCGGCGATGGCCACGTCCAGTACGTCGTGCAGGCCGGTGATGGCGGCGGTAGGCGTGAGCCAGGCGGCCCCATCCCACCACGCGCAGGTGTAGGTCAGTGGATGCGCCGCCGTCCCCAGAACATCAACGCCGTCGCCGGTCTGCCACAGGGCCAGCGTACTGCCGTCGGTGGCGGGTGCCAGGCGCGGGGCGTGGTCCATCAGGGTGTTGGTCGTTAGCGTCAGGGGGGCGCTCCACGCGCTGCCATTCCAGACGGCGGCAGCGATCTCCAAACTCTGGGCAAAGGTGATGTCGAGGGTGGGCGTGATCTCTGGGGAGAGGGCCGCGCGTTCCCATAGCGCCAGCGCTTGTTCGCCACTGAAGGCGAGCACAGGCGAAAAGTCCGGATAGGCGTCGTCGGTGAGAGGGACGGGCGTGGCGGCGGGATTGTTCGCAATGGCGTAGATTTCCGTGCCGCGTCCGTGCGGTTTGGCCGGGTCGTCGTGGACGTAGGCCAGCATCAGCGTGTTGCTTCCGGTGATGGCCAGCGCGGGTTGCAGATAAGGATAGGTGTTGGCGAGCAGCGTTTGGGTGACGGTTTGACCGGCGGTCAGGCTCAGCCGGTCAAGGCCGGACGCGGGCAAACGGGCGTAGTCGTCGCCGAGGTAGGCGCGGGGGATGAGCTGCCACGCGGGCGCGGCAGCGGTCGTCACAAGAGCCAGGCTATGGGGGATAATGTTGCCGTCCTCTTCCACCTCCAGGCACGCGCCGGGATAGCTGCACCGGAAGCGGCGTTCAAAGGTGTCCTCGAACTGCCACGCGGTGTAGGTCGCGCCAAAGTACATGTCCAGCCCGATCTCTTTGAGATAGCCGTAGGGGTCGGCTGCGGGGGTTTGCAGGGTAATGTAAGGTTTGCCGCCGCCGTATACACTGCCCTTCAGGTCTTCGATCACCTCCAGTTCCAGGGCAACTTTGGCATCCAGGCTGCCGGTCCCTTCACCACTATCGAAGACCAAGGCGTCGTCCTGGTTCACAAACTCGGTCTGGATAGCGATTTCCGGGGCAAAGGTGGCTTTGACCATCAGCCGCCGGTTGACCCACTTGATGAGCCGTCCTACCACGGCCACGTTTTCCGCCGCTTTGACCGCCGGGACGACGTCCACGATACCGGCTTCTTTTTCCACCGCCACGTTGATGCTAAAGCCCAGGGCAACGCGCTCCAGGTCGAGGCTTGCGCCGCACTTGAAGCGGGCGGTTCCCCCGCCCCACAGCGTCCCAGAGGCAGTGACGGCAGCCAGGTTGAGGCCGGTTTTGCCGCCGACGCCGGCCCGCCCAATGCCGTCGTTGCGGCCGGAGGCCAGGGCTTCGGCCTGGGTCTCAACGATGCCCAATTCCTTACCGCCCACGTAGGGCAGCCATTCGGGCGGCGTCCATTTGGCTTCAAAAGCAGGATCGGGGTACTTGAAGCGGTAATCATATTGCACACGCGGATGCTGAATTTGGGTGGTGAACTCGGCCGCTGCGCCGGGAATGTTGAGGATGGCCCATTCTACCCATTGGGGGAAGGGGAAGACGGTGGGTTGCAGGGTGGCTTCCAACGACCGGAACACACCTCCGCTGACGGGTATTTCGGCCCACATCCGCAGGGTATTGTTGGCGCAGGCGAAACTGCTCAGGAAATCTTGCCCCATGTTGTACGTGTGTTCGGCCCCCCAGCTATGTCCCGCTTTTTGCACCTGCGCGCCGTTGAGATCAAAGGCGACGCTGCCGTAAGGCGCGCTGCCCGCGCCGGGCAAGTCGCCGTTCCAATCCACCTGCACGCGGATGGGATTCTCCAGGTCGGTGCGATCCAGGTAGTAGCCGGGCACCAGGGGGAAGAGCGGCTGCACACCGGTGATGCGGGGGCGGGCGTCAACGCTGGTCTGCGCGCTGTAGCGGTTGTTGCGCGTGTTGCCCTCTGGATTTGGGCCGTACTGCACGGCGGTGATGGTCAGTTCAGGTGTGCCTTGCCCCTGGCCCGCGAGCAAAATTGGCGTGATGTCCCACTCGAAGGCCGGCTCGCGATAGGCGCCGGAGATCAGGCTAGATGTCTGGTAGAGCGTGCCGGTTTTGCCGGAATTATCACTGTAAGTGATTTTGATATCTTCAGCCGTTTCCTCGCCGACATTGTAAACCCGGACTTTCACCGGCACAAGATATTTGCCGTCGCTGAAAACGATCTGGCTTGGGTCGAGAATGAAAGGCTTGACAAAGAGGTCCGGCCCCGGCGCGCCGATGAGAGGCTGGTCGTCGGCTTCCCAGGAGACGAGCGGGTAAGGGGTGTCGCCGAGCCTGTCGCCGTCGGCATCCACGCCGGCGTAATCCGACCAGTAGTTGCCGCCGTAGAAGGGGCCGCCGACGATGTTGCCTTCGGAGGCCGCCGACTTGGGCAAATCCCAGGTATTGTAGCAGACGTTGGTACACGTATCAGAATAATCCCAGAAGAAATTTTCACCGCCCACCCGCCGGCGGAACTGGTTATTGGAAATCGTGTTGTCTTTCACCACATCCCAGAAGACCAGGCTTTGCGCGTTGTTGATGAACAGGTTATCGCGTACCACATTGCCGGTCGAGGGCGGAAATTCCGGTTGAGTGAAGTTGCCGCCAAAGAGGTGCATGCCTATCCCGCAGTTGCGCACCACGTTGCCGAGTACCTGCACGTTCGAGGCGATAGCAAGCTGGATACCATAGCTATACTCACGGGCGTCATCGCCCTCGCACGTCACAATGTTATCGCGCACCGTCTGTGGCGCACTACCGCTACGATCAATCGTGATCAGGCCATCCTTGTAGCCACCACCGGTGACGCGATTGCCCATAATGAGCGTGTTTGTCATCGGACCGCCATCAACTTCAATACCCAGATTGCAGCCACTGATGGCGTTATCCACTATGCGGTTGTCATATCCCTGTTGGTGTCTCAACAAGATGCCCCAGGTTTTCACGCCACTCGGATTTGGCCAATCCGCACAAGAGAGGGTGTTGCCCTCAATGACCAATGATTTGGGATCGCCAAATTCCATCGCGTGGGGCAACGTCCGCACGGTGAGGGTGAAGGTATTGCTGCGGATGAACGTGTCCGGCCCCGTGAGCGCGTAGGTTTCCATACTCTCTATGGTATTGCCCGTCACCGACACTTTGCCGGGCAGGTTGCTCAATATGAGAGCGGCGTAAATGAAGTTATTGTAAGGAATCGGCCCATCATTAGGCAATACGTTGTCCCGAATCTCGACCGGCACTGCCGATGTCGCAACGCCATCTACCCAAAGACTGGCAAAGGTGTTGCTGATAATGGACACAGCTTGCGGGGATTGTCCCAGATTCCAATCAAGCGACAGCCAGCAGTGCAACATCTGGTTATTGCGCACGGCCACTGCCGCGCCCGGCAGGGCGAGCAGCTTGAAGTGCGCATCGCCATAGTAAGAGGGCGATTGTGAACAGCTTCCTGTATTGCTCTCCAGTCGCCGTATCTGGCCGGAGAGCGCGGTATTTGACAGTGTGCTGTCCGTGACCGTCAGGTCAGCAGCAGCAAGCCCACCGTTCTGCACCGTGGCAGCGCGCGCGGTCAGGATATTGTCCGAGGTGTAAAGCGCGCTAGCGCTCCAGCTTCCCACACTCGCACTGATGACTGTGGCGTGATCAATCCACATTGTACGCGCGTTGGCTTTGTAGTATGCGCCATCCCAATTTACCCCTATCCCTCGTAGCGTCGCGCCTGGCGACAGCGTTAAAGCGCCGGAGATATCTACATCACCATAGAGCGTCCACTCGCCCGACATGGTTAAATTGCCATCGACATAACCCTGCACCCGTCCGGCTATCACTGTAGCTTGTTCATCGAAAACCAACGTCTGGTTTCCGTAAACGCGCAACCGATAGGTGTAGGATTCTCCTCTGGTCAAACCGGAATCGTGATACGTATATGAACCGTTTCCACTCTGCCGGAGAACCTCGCCATTACGAGTGAGGGTGCCCTTATAGGCAATTGTGGGATGATTAGGCCCCACTTGCACGGAGATCGTCACCTGTGTGTTGCCAACAAAGAGAATACCGAGATAGCCCGCGTCGGCCTTGGGGCCAGCTATGGCTGCGCTTGGCGTTAACAGGGGGACAAGAATACCAGAGACGAGACAAAGTATCGAGATGCAATGTCGTGTAAAAGCCTTTAACTGTTTCATTTTGACGCCTCCAAAAGTGTTTGTTCACAATCGAGAATATGCGGTGAAAAGCCCACGTTCCTAATAAATTCTACGGCGCGTTCCGCACGACGAGCGGCAGGTAGACCTGGAGGACGTAGCTGAACGTGCGCACTTCATTGGACCAGAAACAAGCGGCGGTCGTCTCGCCGGTGGGATAAAAGCAGGCCCGATTGGTGATCTGCGGCGCAAAGCCGACTGTGCCCATAATCCCCGATTGCACGGCAAAGCTGATCTTGAACGGCTCGCCCGGCGTGAAAAAGGTCAACGACCCCACAATGACGTTGGCCTTCTGTCCTGGCCGAAAAGTACATCCACGCTACACCAGAGCGCAATGTCCCCACTTTGTGGTAGAATAGCAAGCAGCCCACCCTAATCTGCGTGGCAACCGATGACCTTCATCCGTCAAAGTGTACCCTCTCTCCGCCACGCTGTCAAGCAACGCCTGCGCCAATGGGCAAAAACAGCGTTGACAGTCTATGGCCGGACCATTGTGGGTGACAATGTCAACAGGT
>DAOTUB010000220.1:0-12304 GCA_034437455.1 Anaerolineae bacterium
GAAAACCGGAGCATTGAGGTCCATACCATTCCGTTCCAGAATGCAAAAGGGGAGTGGTTGGTCGCAGAGTTTAATGTCGATATCACTGCGCGCAAACAGGCGGAGAAAGAACGTACGCTGTTGACGGCCGAGATCCGTGGACAAGCGCAGCAGATGGCTCAGGTCCTCGCCACGGTGCCGGCGGGCGTGCTGCTGCTGGACGCCGGGGGGCGGATCCTGCGGGCCAACCCCGTGGCCGAGGGCTATCTGTCCATGCTGGCCGGGGTCGGGGTGGGCGACGCGCTCACCTGCCTGGGTGACCGTCCGTTGGCCGAGTTGCTCACCTCGCCGCCCATCAAGGGGCTGTGGCACGAGATCAAGGCGGACGGCCGTACCTTTGAGGGCATCGCCCGGCCGGTGGAAAATGAGCCCGAACCGGAGCAGTGGGTGCTGGTGATCAACGACGTGACCGGGGAGCGGGAAATTCAGGCGCAGCTCCAGCAGCAGGCCCAACTGGCGGCTGTGGGCCAACTGGCAGCCGGCATCGCCCACGACTTTAACAACATCATGGCCGTCATCGTCCTTTATACCCAAATGGGATTGAGCATGCCCGACACTCCTCCCCAGCTCCGCGAACGTCTGGAGATCGTCTCACAACAGGCCAGGCGGGCCACCGACCTGATCCAGCAGATCCTCGATTTCGGCCGGCGGGCGGTGCTGGAGCGCCGGCCGATGGACTTGTCGCCATTCTTGAAAGAGGTGATCAATCTGCTAGAGCGCACCGTGCCGGAGAATATCAAGGTAAAGTTGAGCTACGGTCGGGATGAATACATCGTCAACGCCGATCCCGTACGGATGCAACAAGCCATCATGAACCTGGTGACCAATGCGCGGGATGCTATGCTCCCTCAGGGGGGCGGTGAACTGCGTATCGCCCTGTCCCGGACGGCGGCGACGGACGAAATCCGGTGCGTGACTTGCGGGCAAGTGCTTGGGGGAGAATGGGTGCGCATCGCAGTGACGGACAGCGGGAGCGGGATTCCACCAGAGGCGCTGCCCCACATGTTTGAGCCTTTCTTTACCACCAAAGATGTGGGCCAGGGAACGGGGTTGGGGCTGTCCCAGGTGTATGGCATCGTGAAACAGCACAAGGGCCACATCGATTTGACCACGCAGGTAGGGCGAGGGACGACGTTCGCCCTCTATCTGCCGGCCTTGCAGGTGCAGCTACCCGCAGCGCCGGCCATCGAAAGACAGGCTTCGATCCGGGGGCAGGGAGAGACGGTGCTGGTGGTGGAGGACAATGCCGCCTTGCGAGGAGCGCTGGTCGACATCCTGGAGCTGCTGAACTATCGGGCGCTGCAAGCGGCCAATGGCCGCGAAGCGCTGGCGGTGTTGGAACAGCGCGCGGACGAGATCGCGCTGGTGTTGAGTGACCTGGTGATGCCCGAGATGGGGGGGCAGGCGTTGTTCCACGCCATGCGACAGCGCGGCCTGACCCTGCCGGTGGTGATATTGAGCGGTCACCCGATGGAGCGTGAACTGGAGGCGCTGCAAGCCCAGGGTCTGGCTGGATGGATACTCAAGCCGCTCGACGAGGAGCAGTTGGGCCAATTGTTGGCGCGGGCGCTGAATTAGGGGGAGAGGTGTTCAAGTCTACTACAATCCGCATTCGTCTTCTGGTTTACTTTGTCCTTGTAGCTGTGCTTCCTGTGATCGCTATCAGCCTTGGATCGTTAATCGTGGCCTACTATAACGGGCGACATCAGGTCGACGGTCGCCTAGAGTCAGTCGCCGTGTTCAAGCATTCAGCCATTGATAGCTGGATTCACTCTTTGAAACAAGATCTCATCGTTACGTCGAACACTGATTGTGCGTTCGAGCGCATCACGGTCGTCCTCACGCTTTCGAATGACCACAAGCATTATGCTTTCTATAACAAAGCAATCCGAAAACGCTTTCAAGGTATTGTTGGGCAATCCCCTCACTTGAAAGCCCTCTTTTTGATCGATCTGCAGGGGCAGATAGTCCTTTCCACGATTTTAGAAGAAGAAGGCCAGGACTTGAGTGATCAACCCTTCTTTAGCAAAGGATTGGTAGCCCCTTATGTTCAAATTCCCTTCCAAAGCAATGATTTCTCTACCGCTCTGTCCCAGCAGTGGTATGATGAGTCCGTTACCGTCGCTATGCCGGTTCTGGGGCAGCAGGGGCAACCTCTGGGCGTCATCGCCGCTCGGGCCTCCTTGCAACCGCTGAAGGACATCCTGAGCGAGCGCACCGGCCTCGGCGAGACAGGCAAGGCCTATTTGGTCAACGTGGACCGGGCAGTCTTGGCGGAGGAGGGACCTCTGCTGTCAACCTCCAACGGTTCCCCTGTCGACGCCTTGGGAATAAACAAGGCCCTGGAGGATCAGACGAGTACGTCTGGTCTATACAGAGACTATCGTGGCGTTATGGTTATTGGCACCTATCGCTGGCTTCCCAATTGGAGCAGCGTGCTCGTGACAGAGCAGGATTTATCCGAAGGGTTGGACGCCGTGCGCGGTATCATCACGCTCAACATAGCCATTGGGGTGGCGACTGTGGTTCTTGCGGTCGTCTCGGCTTTGTTTGTGACCCGCACAATCGCTGTCCCTCTCGCCAACCTGGCAGAGACGGTAACTGACATTGCGGACGGCAACCTCGACCGTAGGGCGCACGACGCCCGCCACGACGAGATTGGCGTCCTGGCCCAGGCGTTCAACAGTATGACCGCTCAATTGCAGGACCTGATCAATAATCTGGAGGAGCGGGTGGCAGAGCGGACGAGAGCGCTGCGAAAGGCGAACGAAACCCTTGAGCGCCGCGCTATACAGCTAGAGACAAGTGCTCGGGTAAGTCGAGAGGTGACATCTATACTCAATATTGATGACCTACTGACGCAGGTCGTGGAATTGATCCGCGACGCGTTCCACTATTATCACGTTCATATCTTCCTGTTGGCCCAGGATGGCGATCACTTGACCCTGCGCGCCAGCACCAGTCCGACGACTCTTGAACACCATTGTATCGATGTCAGTGGGTACAGTATCAACAGCAAGGCAATCCAGGATGGCGGCGCCATACTCGTCAATAATGTAAAAAACGACGTTTGTTACCTGGCCGACCAGTACTTGCCCGACATCGAATCTGAGCTCGTCGCGCCGCTGCGCCTGGGCAACCAGGTGATCGGCACCCTAGACGTTCAAAGCGTAGAGATCAATGCCTTCACTGAGCCGGATCTCCTGGTCATCCAGAGTCTGGGCGACCAGATAGCGGTAGCCATCGAAAACGCTCAACTGTACGATCGCAGCCAGGAACTGGCTGTCCTGGAAGAGAGAACCAGGCTGGCCCGCGAGCTGCACGATTCGGTCACCCAGTCGATGTACAGCGTCGTGCTCCTGACCGAGGGCTGGCGTCGCTCGATCCGCAATGGGGGTGAGGCGCACGTCGACGAGTACCTGGCGCGGATCGGCGAGATCAATCAACAGGGGCTCAAAGAGATGCGACTGTTGATCCACGAGCTGCGCCCGCCCGTCCTGGAAGAGGAAGGATTGCTGGGTGCACTGCATCAACGACTGGATGCGGTCGAAAAGCGCGCCGGGATCAACACTCGCCTGCTGACCGACGAGATTGTCGAATTGCCCCACGCCATCGAAGAGGGATTATACCGCATAGCACAGGAGGCTTTGAACAATGCGTTGAGACACGCCTGTGCAAAAAATGTCGTCGTGCGGATCAGCACCAAAAAAGGGAACATTATGCTGGAAGTGGAGGATGATGGCCAAGGCTTTGACGTTGATTCAGTGGACTGTACCGGCGGAATGGGCCTGATCAATATGCGTCATCGAGCCGACGAATTGGGTGGCTCGGTCGAGATCCACTCAGAGCCTGACCGGGGTACCGTGGTAAAGGTAGAGGTAGCATCAGAAAAGTCGGGATGATTCTCTTTCGGTCGATAGCTGCTGTCCAGTCCTTATGAATAGAAGGAGAGATCACATGGAATATGTCAAAGTTTTAATAGCCGATGACCACGCCATCGTCCGGGAGGGATTGCGAACGCTGATCGGCAGTGAGGAGGGGCTTGTGCTTGTTGGAGAGGCTGGCGACGGCGTTGAGGCGGTCAGCAAAGCACAAAGTCTCAAGCCAGACGTGATCCTGATGGATCTGGTCATGCCTCGAAAAGGAGGGATCGACGCCATCCGAGAGATCACGCGGGACATGCCAGGGGTAAAGATCCTGGTTCTCACCAGCTTTGCAGAAAAGGACAAGGTTTTCTTGGCTATCAAAGCCGGGGCTTTAGGCTATCTCCTCAAGGACGCCTCGCCTGAACATTTGCTCCAAGCCATCTATGACATTCACTCTGGGAAAGCACCTCTCCAGCCTTCCATTGCTCTCAAGGTCATTGGCGAGATTCAAGAGTCGTCCGACATTGTGCCGCCTGAGCATTCACTCACGGAACGGGAAGTGACGGTGCTCAAGCTGGTTGCTCGCGGGCTGACCAATCAGGAAATCGCCGATGAGCTAGTGATTAGCGATTGGACCGTACGCCGGCACGTCAGCCATATCCTTGAAAAGCTCCACGTCGCCAACCGCACGCAGGCCACCCTCTATGCTCTGCGTGAAGGGCTGGCCTCACTTCAATAGCGCGTTTCAAGCGTCAAGCGCTGCAGTCTAGATATCCGTTGCCTTGTACACCCTTGCCAATATATGCCACTTTTGTGGTGGGTAACGAGACCAAGATAGCACATTTTAGCTATCTAAAATCCCCCTTTTTAGCATTGCCGCCAGACCTAAAGTCCTTTATCATGGTGATCAAGTCCTGTGTGATTCTCAAAATCCAGGGGTATACCCTCTGTATACCTTTCTCTGTACATACGCTCGGCGCGACGTTATCAGGTGTCTATTCTCCTTGTCATCCATTCCGCTTACAAGAGTGTGCTTTATATGAATGAACTATGTTTTTTGTCTGACGATGCACTTGCTGAGATTGAAAGCACAGCCTATCGGCTACTTGCAAAAGTCGGCATCGCTTTGGAGCACAAAGAGGCACGAGAAAGGTTGCACGGGCTGGGCTGCCGGATCGATACAATCGAGAACGGCCGCACCACTATCCCCACCGATGTGGTGAGCCAGGCTCTCAATGACATCACTCCCCACCGAGAGCTATTCAATCGAAACGGTGACCCTGCATTTACCTTTGGCGATGGTAAGATCCGCTTCCATAACGGTGGGGGGGTGCCTTTTGTCTACGACCTGGAGAGCGGAAAGCGTCGCCCGGCCACGCTAAAAGACGTCGTCGACATGACACGGCTCCTTGACGCTTTGCCTCACGTGGACGTCATCGTGCCCCTGTTTGGCCCCCAGGACGTGCCGCCACAGTTGCTGACCGTGGCGTCCACAGAGGCGGCATTGCGAAACACCCGCAAGCCGGTCTCTTCGGCCGCCGTCGATAAACCTGAGCACGTGGCGTACGTCGTCCAGATGGCGGCTGCTTGTTGCGGCGGGATGGATGCCTACCGAGAGCGCCCGACGATGATGATCAGCGTCTCTCCGGTCAGCCCCCTGACCTTTAGCGCGGATATAACGGCTGCCATCATGGCGGTCGTCGAATCCGAAAGCCCCTTTTACCCGCTTCCCGCCCCTTCCCTCGGGGCGACCGGCCCCATCACGATGGCCGGGGCATTGGCGCTGCAGCACGCCGAAGTTTTGGCCAGTTTGGTCATCGCCGCCGCGACGCGTCCCGGCGCTCTGGTGGGGTATAGCTCGCGCATCAACCCGATTGATCTGCGCACAGCCGTTTCCTCCTGGGGTGGGCCGGAAGTAGGGATGACCGGGGCCTATGCCGCCCAGCTCGCTCACCGGCTGGGATTGCCGTGCGACTCTTACGGCTTTTCGACCAGTTCCAAGCGGCTGGATGCCCAGTTTGCCTACGAGCGCTTGACTAACGCTTTCGTCCCCGCGCTCGCTGGGGCTGACATTCTCTCCGGCGTGGGCACGACCGACAGCGGCATGGCGGGCGCTTTCGAGATCGCCGTTATCGACGACGAGATCATCAGTCTCATCAAACACGTGGCGCGGGGCTGCGTCGTGAACGACGATACGCTGGCGTTTGACGTGATGCGGGACGTCATCCTGGGCGACGGCGTCTTTCTGGGCGAGGCACACACGGTCAGGCAGATGAGAAAGGGCGCCCTGTGGATGCCTGGGATCAGCGCACGCGCCATGGCGGATGAATCGGAGCACGAGGACGTCGTCGCCCGGGCGAAATCGCGGGCGGCGCATCTATTAGAGACACACCAGGTAGAGCCTTTGCCGGAGGACACAAGCCGGCATCTCGATCAGATTGTGGAGCGGGCGCGTGCGAATGAAGCGCATCCGAGAGGTCCGGTGGAAAGCTAGGCGCGCGTCCATTTCCCCCTCTCCCGATCTCAAAGAGAGGGAATCAGGGGGGTGAGGGTGAACCGATACTCCCATCAGAAAGGAGGCCACGAACGAGCAAAGATCAAACACGTTAACTGCAAGCTTGTCTGGCTGTAACCGGCCTCTGGCCGCGTTACGCAAGAGAACCTGAGGAGGAAATAAAGATGAAGAAGCGAATGTTATGGTCTATCCTGATTATGCTAGTCGTCGCCGTTTTTTTGGTAGGATGCGGCGGTACAGAGGAAGAGCCGACCCAAGAGCCCGTCGTCGAAGCGACCGAAGCGCCAGCGGCCGAGCCAACTGAAGAAGAGCCAGAGCCGACCGCAACCTCGGTGCCCGAGGAACCCAAGGTCCTCAAAGTGCGCCTCTATGGTGACATCCAGAATCTCGACCCCGCCTTTCGCATTTCAGAGAATGACGAGGTCGTCTCCAACGCCGTCATGAACGGCCTGGTGCGCTATTGCCCAAATTCCTACGAGCTCTGCAACCAGTTGGCCGAAGAGATCGAACAATCGGACGATGGTTTGCAAGTTCGTTTCAAGCTCCGGGAAGGGGTGATGTGGCACAATGGTTATGGCGAGTTGACCACTGAGGACGTCAAGTACTCCTACGAGCGCTTTATTGACCCTGAACTGAGCGCGGACTATGCCGACGATTGGGCGACCCTGGACCACGTCGAGATCATTGACGATTACAACGGCATCATCCATCTCACCGAGCCCTACGCCCCGCTGTGGAACTCGACCATGCCGGTCAATAGCGGCAACATCATCTGTAAAAAGTTCGTGGAGGAGATCGGCGTCGAGTCGTTCGCCACCAACATTATTGGCACTGGCCCCTACATGTTCTCCGACTGGAGACCTCAGGAAAAAGTCACCCTGAAAAAGAACCCGGATTATTGGGGCGAAGAGCCTTACTGGGACGAGATTCAACTGATTCCCATCGAGGATGACAAAGCTGGAGAGGTCGCCCTCGAATCGGGAGACCTGGATTTCGGCCTGATCAGCATCCAGTCTGTCGAACGCTTTGAAGACAATGCCGACTTTATGGTCTGGTCAAAGCCTTCGTTACGGTATAGCTGGGTCGCCCTGAACGTTCAGCACCCCAAGTTGCAAGATCCTAACGTCCGCTGGGCCATCATCTATGGCATCGACGTGCCCAGTATCATCCAGGCGGCTTACATGGGTCAGGTCGAACGCACGTGTGCTTTGATCCCACCGGGCCTCACCGGACATTGGGCAGAGGCGCCTTGCTATGAGCGCGACGTCGATAAAGCCAAGGAGTACCTGGCCAAAGCGGGCCTGGAATCCCTGGATATACGGCTCGACCTGCAGGACACGGCCGAAGACCGAATTTGGGCCGAGATCATCCAGCAGAATCTGGCCGAGGTCGGCATCAACGTCGAGCTCAACCCGATGGACTCTAGCACCTACTGGACGACCACGTTTGGCGAACAGGCGGCTGAGAACAACCAACTGGCGGTCAGCGGGTACTCGATGCAGAACGACCCGGCCTGGGCCACCATGTGGTTCACCTGTGACCAGGTGGGGGTGTGGAACGCGATGTCCTGGTGCAACGAGGAATATGATCGGCTGCATCGCTTGGCCATGGTTACCCTGGACTCGGACGAACGGGACGAGATGTATATCGAGATGCAAAAGATATGGGATGAGGCAGCCCATACCATTTGGGTCACGAATGGTGCGCGGGTTTATGGTTACCAGACGGACATTGCGCCCGCAACCACGCCGAACGGCAAGCCTCAGGTAGAGTTCTTCTTGCCGGCTGAATGATAAAAAGAGTCGCTTGAAACTGGGGCCTGCATACAATAGATGCAGGCCCCAGTAAACACTCTCGCCAAACGTCACTGGAGAGCATCAATCGAGCCTGGCTAAAATACGAGGTTTACAACTAGTTGCAATCAAAGGGAGCGTCCAGCTATGCGTGCCTATCTCATAAAGCGTTTTTTTATGACTTTGCTCGTCCTCGTGCTGGTCACCGTATACCTGACGTTAATCATTTACATCGTCCCGGGTGACCCGGCCAAGAGCTTACTCGGCCCGCGAGCAAACCCAGAGCGCATCGCCAAGATTCGCGCGGCCATGAATTTGGACAAGCCGATCTTGGAACAGATAGGGATCGCTTTGGGGGATTTGTTGCGGATGGATCTGGGCACAGACCTCTTTACCGGCAGGGCCATCAGTGAGCTTGTCTCTGCCGCCTTGCCCCACACGCTGATTTTAGCCTGGACCAGCCTGAGTCTGGCCGTTTTGATCGGCATTCCCCTTGGCGTCTATTCCGCGACCCATCCCGATTCCTGGCTGGATCGATTTACGGCCATTATCTCAATTTCGTTTATCACCGTACCTTCTTACGTAGCCGGCCTCTTTTTGCTCTTGATATTCGCGGTCAGATTGCGCGTGATGCCGGCCATCGGGTTGGGGGATGAGGGAGATACACTTGCTTACATCAAGCACCTGACCCTACCAGCCAGCGCCCTGGCGATTACATGGGTGGGCTATCTGGCCCGGTTGGTACGCGCCAGCCTGCTCGAGGTGCTCAACGAAACGTATATCCGGGCAGAAATGGCGGTCGGCATGTCCCAGCGCAAGGTCTATTATAAATACGCCCTCAAAAATGCCATCATCCCGACGGTGGCCGTCCTGGGCGTCGGGATTGGCAAGCTTATGGCTGGCGCGGTCTTTGTCGAACTCATCTTTACCCGACCAGGTATGGGCATGCTGATCTATAACGCCATTCAGGCCCGGAACTATCCCGTCGTGCGGGCCGGCGTGCTAGTAGTAGCGTTTCTGTTTATCGCCGCGAACTTGCTCGCTGATGTCCTTTACACTTATTTGGATCCACGCATTCAGTTAGGAAAAGTGAGAGGCTAGCATGGAATTTAGAGCCAGGTCCACAAACCGACTACAGCGCTTTCTAAACCGCATTCCTGTTCTGGGAGATGTGCTCAGGCGTCCTTTGGGCGCCATGGGTTTTTTCATCGTACTGACGTTCATGCTGGTGGTTATTTTGGCGCCACTCTTTGCCCCTTATGGTTACGCCCAACAGGACATTCCCAGTATGTTGCAAGGCCCTTCGCGAGACCATTGGCTGGGAACGGATCATCTCGGCCGCGACCTTTTATCGCGGCTTGTTTACGGGGCCCGTATCGCTCTCGGCGTGGCCCTGCCATCTGTCTCTGTCGCGCTGCTCAGCGGCCTGGCCCTGGGATTGATCGCTGGCTACTTGGGGGGCTTGGTAGACGACATTGCCCTGATTATATTCGATTCCATACAGGCCTTCCCGTCTGTTATTTTGGCGCTCACTATTCTGGCGCTTCTGGGACCCTCGTTGGTCAATGTGGTGCTCGTGATCGGTCTGACCTGGACGCCGGGATATGCCCGCATCGTACGCGCGCAAGTGCTCAGGGCAAAGCAGGAGCCTTATGTCGAGGTTGAACGCTCACTGGGGGCTGGGCAGGGACGCATCCTGATACTCCATATTCTCCCCAACATTGTTGCCCCATTGCTTATTCTGGCGGCGATGGATCTCCCTGTCGTGATCACCTTTGAAGCGGGTTTGTCGTTCTTGGGCCTGGGTGTTCGACCCCCAACACCATCCTGGGGCGTGATCCTGTCCGAGGGTTTTAACTTTATCCGTCAAACGCCCTGGCCGATCACCTGGGCCGGGTTGACCTTGATCATCACCACCTTGGGATTCACATTGTTCGGAGAGGCCCTGCGAGACGTGCTCGACCCGCGACTTTCCGGAACCAGGGGTATCTGATACCAAAGACGCCTACAGAGAGAAGGAGTGTTTGATCTATGAGCCAAGTTTCGGAACCTTTGTACATGACCCGCATCGTCAAGCACGTATCTATTCCAATGTCGGATGGCGTGCTTCTCTCTGCCGATATGGTCGCGCCCAAGGCGGACGGACCATTCCCGGTCGTATTTGACTATTATCCCTACCGCAAAGACGACCTGTCCGCCGGCGCCCTGCGGCGCCAAAGGTATCTCGCCCAGCGCGGATACGTCGCCCTGCGGGTGGACGTGCGCGGCAGCGGCAGCTCCCAGGGTGTCGCGGAGGACGAATATGTGTTGCAGGAGCAACTCGACGCCCTCGAGGCGATCGAGTGGATGGCGCGCCAACCCTGGAGCAACGGCAACGTCGGCATGTATGGTACCTCCTACGGCGGCTTTAACTCGCTCCAGGTCGCCATGCACCGCCCGCCGGCCTTGAAAGCTATCTGTCCCATGTACTTTACCGATAATCGCTACACCGATGATTGTCACTATAAAGGCGGCGCCATGCAGATGCTGTACGACATAGCGACCTATGGCCTGTCGATGGTCGTCTCTAACGCCTTGCCACCTTATCCCGAAGCGACCGGCCGCGATTGGGCCGCGACTTGGGAGGAGCGGTTAGAACACAACGAACCGTGGCTGCTGAACTGGCTGGAGCATCAGACCTATGACGATTATTGGAAGCACGGTTCGCTGTGTGAGGATTATGAGGCGATTCAATGCGCCGTTTACCTCATCGGCGGCTGGCGCGATGGCTACACCAATTGCAATTTGCGGACATTCCAGCATCTGCGCTGCCCCAAGAAGCTATTGATCGGCCCCTGGCTGCACGCCCAACCGGACACCGGTGTGCCCGGTCCCAACGTCGATCACCTGCACGAGATGGTCCGCTTTTTCGACTATTGGCTCAAGGGGGTCGATGACGGCGTGATGGGCGAGCCGCCCATCACGTTTTATGTCCAAAAGTTCGATCCGCCCCGCGCCGATCGCGAGGAGACCAGCGGCTATTGGCGGCGCGAGCTTGACTGGCCGCTGCCCTCCCAGCGCTCGACCGAGCACGCGCTTTATCTGTCCGAGGGCGGCACACTCGGGGCGGAACTTGCAGAGCAGGGGGGGATTGAGCGATACACCTACAATCCTTCCGTGGGCACTACCTTTGGCATGTTCTCGGCCGGATCACCTTACCTGCTCCCGGTGGATCAGCGCCTGGAAGAGCCTTACTCGCCGGACTGGACCTCAGAACCGCTGGACGAGCCGCTTGAAATCCTGGGCCGTCCGAGAGCGGTGCTCCACGTTGCCGTGACGACCGACGTCGCGACCGTCGTCGTCCGCCTGGTGGACGTCGCGCCGGATGGGACGGCGGCGCTGGTCACCAAAGGCGTTCTCAATCTGACCCACCGGGAATCCCACGCGCAGCCGACACCCGTCGTTCCCGGTCAGGTCTATGAGATAGCGGTGGAGCTTGACGCGACGAGTTGGCACTTTGAGGCTGGGCATCGCGTCCGCCTCGCTATTTCGGGCGCTGACTTTCCCAACACCTGGCCCTCGCCCAAGCCCTATACCGCCGAGCTGCACGTCGGCGGCGGAATCGGACCGGACACGGGCTCGCGCTTGATCTTGCCTGTGGTGGAGCCTCACGAGCCGCGGGTTCGACAAGCTCACCGCAAGCTGTTGTCCGCGCCGGCGCTCCGCCCCCCGACGTCATTTGAACCCACCGCCGAGACGCAGTCCGAGCCCCCCGTATGGCGGGTGACCCGCGACCATCTGGCCGCCACGACCGAGGTTTTCCTGCGCACGGCCGGCCACACGCGCGTCAGCGACGAACTGGCGTTCAACAGCAGCCACGAGGCGACGGCCAGCGTCTTTGAGCGGAACCCGGCGCGCGCGACGATTCGAGGATTCAGCCGGGTTGAGCTTTATTGGCCCCAGCGTGTGATTGACGCCTGCGCCCGTGGTCAGATCGAGAGCACGGAGGACGCTTTCCACGTGACGATTAACCTGGAGATCAAGATGGATGGCTTGCCGTACGCCAGTAGGCGGTGGGTGCAGACCTTTCCCAGACCGCTGCTGTAGAGGGG
>DAOTUB010000221.1:0-49645 GCA_034437455.1 Anaerolineae bacterium
CTAGCAGCTTGTCGGAGAGAAAACTTTGGTAGCTCATAACCGACAAACAGCAACTGATTTTGATCAACAATCGTGCAGTAGTGAACCATAGATACCATGATATTAGCAAATCGGGCTCATTCCTGGCTCAATTGGGTTTCGTCAATTCCCAAATTGCCTCCGTTTCAGGTGGGAGGCGCAATACGAGGCTGTGGTCTTCATCTTCTAGCTGGTCGCCAACTTGTGCAGCCGCTTCAAGTTCCAAGCCAGACATACCAGGCCCCATTCACCCGCGGCCGCTCCCAAACCGCGCAGCGAGAATTGCCGGAACCCCAATACTTCCTTGATGATGCCGATCACCGGCTCGACCGTAGACTTGCGCAGGCCGTAGATCGCTTTGCCAATCTCAGTTTGAAGCTTGTAGGCCATCTTGACAATCGGGCTCGCATCATCCGGCGGTGGTTCGGGCGTCTGGGCAAAACGCTCACGCCAACTTTTGTTGTGTGGCTCACGTCCCGTGGCGATGAATGGATCAATTGCCCGGGCCTCGAGCTCTCGAATATTCTTGGGGGCAAAGTAGCTGTTGTCCAACGCAGCCGCTTTGGGCTGGCCGATCTCGGACGGGATGGCATCGATGGTGGGAATTGCCTCGTACGTGTCGACGGGATGATTCGACAACGTGTTGCCCACGATAAACATGCTCTCTTGATCCACTGCGGCTTGGACATTGTAATGTTGGTCAAAGCCACCATTCGCGCTGTTCTTCATAATGCGCGAGCCCGGATCAGTGAAGTTGTATTGATCCTTGTCGCGTGCTCCAGACTGCGGGGGCTTGGGCTTCGGTCCGCGTGGCTTGTGGCCTGTTTCCAAAGCTTTCTCTTCCCGCGCCCGCAACTTGGCCTGATATTCAGCCCACTCGACCTGATACCGTTCTTCGGCCCGTGCTTCCAAAACGCGCTTCGCCTCCGCCAAGTTCACCAAACGCTCTTGCCGCAAGGCCACCTCGGTGTCGATCTCCAGCCCTGGCAGCAACTCCGTTTCGTACCCTTGCTCACCCAAGGCCAGCAACTCTTCCACTTCTTGTCGCAGTTGCTCTTCCAGTTTCAGCAACCGCCCATAACTGACCGCTTTGCTCTTGGACGCATCGGCATGCACCTTGCTCCCATCCAGACTGATATTGCCCAACTTCAGATACCCCATCTCATGCGCGATCAGCAATACTTGGGCAAACACCACTGCGATCTCTGTCAGGAACTGTTTTCGGAACCACGCGATGGTCGAATGATCGGGATGCAATCCACCGGCTATGAATCGAAATGGAATGACCTCGTAAGTCGCCGTCTCAATCTTGCGCGAGCTAAACAGACCGGTCGCATACCCATACAACAACAGCCCCAACAGCACCGGCGGATCAATTGGCTCACCCCCTACCTCCGCATAGTAAGCATAGAAGACGCCCAAGTCCAGCATCTCAATGATAGCGACAATGAAGCGAGCCAGATGGTCCGCTGGCAGACAGTCATCTATCGTCAGCGTTTGCTGACCCGATCGTTCATAATCAACTGTTTTGAATTTGCGTGCCATAATCGTTGCTCCTTGCCACAGACATCAGGTTTGTTTAGATGGCCGCAATTTTACCGCAAATCGAGTTCGGAGGGAAGTCGCCTCTCCGACAAACTGCTAGATGTCTTGCATAAATTAGCACCGGTGATAAAATTGGCCGATTCTGTCACCCATGTGCTGGCATTTGTTTACGATTTGAGGGGGTTCAAAAAATGGCGCTGACCATCGAATGGCAACGACGCATTGACAACTGGCGCAAGGAATTGCCCAACCACTTTTACCGCCCGCTGGGAACCGTTCCATTGAGCGGCTTTACGACCACGGAGCAACTGACCGCTGAGCAAGCGCTCGCAGGAAACTTTCAGCCGGTGCCGCCCGGTACGGAGTGGGGGGGCAAGTGGGAATACGGCTGGTTCCAGGGCGAGGTCGTGTTGCCCGAGGCAGCGGCAGGTCAGCGGATCGTCCTCAAAGTCGAGGTAGGAGAGCCAAGCTCGATCTATGGTGGAGTAGAGTGCGCGGTCTTTGTCGACGGCCAGATCGCCGGGGCGCGGGATCGCCAGCACGATCACGTCACGCTTTGTCGCGACGGCGTTCCGGGGACGCGGTACAGGGTGCTGGTCGAAGGGTACGCCGGTCACGGCGCGCGCGTCACCTGCGCTGGCCCCACGCCTCTGGATCGCGAGACCGTGCCCGAACCCGGTCCAACGCAGGCCATCGTCGGCGAGAGCACCTTTGGCGTCTGGGAAGACGAGGCATTCCAGCTCTGGATCGACGTCGAGACGCTCTACCACCTCCGCGAGAAGAGCATCGACCAGGACTCGCTGCGGGTGGCCGAGATCGACCGGGCGCTGTGGGATTTTACCCTGATCGTCGATTTCGAGTTGCCTCACGCCGAGATGCTGGAGACGATGCGCGCCTGCCGGGAGCAACTCAAGCCGCTCCTGGAGTGCGTCAACGGCTCGACCGCGCCGACGCTGTTCGCCTTCGGTCACGCGCACCTGGACGTGGCCTGGCTTTGGCCGCTGGCCGAGACGGAACGGAAGGCCGCCCGCACCTTTGCCACCCAGTTGGCCCTGATGGACGAGTACCCCGAATACAAATTTCTCCAAAGCCAGCCGCACCTCTATTGGATGGTCAAGACGTGCTATCCCGAGTTGTACGCGCGGGTCAAAAAAGCGGTCGAGAAAGGCCAGTTCATCCCCGACGGCAGCACGTGGATCGAGCCAGACACGAACGTCCCCAGCGGCGAAAGCCTCATCCGGCAGTTCATCCACGGGCAGCGCTTTTTCCGGGACGAGTTCGGCGTCGCGTGCGAGACGCTCTGGTTGCCGGACGTCTTTGGTTATTCGGGCGCGCTGCCGCAGATCATGCGCGGCTGCGGGGTCAAGTATTTCTCGTCGGCCAAGATCTTTTGGGCCTACAACGACCACGATCCCTTTCCCTACAACACCTTCACATGGGAGGGCATGGACGGTTCCGAGGTGCTGGTGCATCTGTGTAACTATTATAGCTGCCAGACCGACCCGGCCTACGTGATCAACTATTGGAACACGCGCGTCCAGAAGGATGGCTTTTCGACGCGCCCGTTCCCCTACGGCTGGGGCGATGGTGGCGGCGGGCCGACCCGCACGCACGTCGAACACCTCCGCCGGATACGAGATCTCGAGGGTATGCCCCGCGTCAAACCGGGAACGCTGACCGAGTATTTTCGAGACCAGGAGGCGCGGGGGATCCCCGACGCTCGCTACGTGGGCGAGTTGTACTTCCAGGCCCACCGGGGGACCTACACCTCGCAGGCGAAAACGAAGCGAGGGAACCGCCAGAGCGAGTTTGCCCTCCGCGAGGCCGAGCTGTGGGGCGTGGCGGCGAGGGCGCTCAAAGGGGCCTGCCCTGATGGTTCGACAAGCTCACCACGGCGGCCTGCAGAAGGGTTCGCGTTCCCGGTCGAGGAGCTGGACGAGGCGTGGAGATTGCTCCTGCTGAACCAGTTCCACGACATCATCCCCGGCTCGTCCATCCAGCGGGTGTACGAGGAAGCCGAGGCCGATTATGCATCCGTCATCAGCACGGCGCGAGGGGTGGCAAGCCAGGCTATGTCTGCCTTGACGGACGATGCCCAGGCGTTGACGGTTTTCAACTCGCTTTCCTGGTGTCGATCCGCCTTGGTCGCCCTTTCCGAAAACTTTGAAGGTGCGATGGACGAGGCGGGCAATGTCCTGCCCACCCAAACCCTGGATGGCAAGACCTGGGTAGAGGCGATCGTTCCCTCGTGTGGTTGGACCACCTTATGCCCTGCTGATGCTGGGCAAGTTGACAATACGCTGGCCGCTACAGAACGATTACTGGAAAACGATCTGTTGCGCGTCGAGTTCAACGAGAGGGGCGAGATCACCAGCATCTTTGACAAAGACGCCGGGCGCGAGTTGGCAGCCGGACCGTGCAACAGCCTCAAGATGTACAAAGACGTGCCCACCGCCTGGGACGCCTGGGACCTCGACAGCATGTACGCGCTCACGCCGGTCGAGTTGGACGAACCGGCGCGCATCGAGGTCGTGGCGAGCGGCCCGCTCGTCGCCATCCTCTGCGTCACACGAACGCTCCACGAGTCGACGATGACGCAGGAGATCCGCCTGCGTCGCGGCAGCCGCCGTGTCGATTTCCACACCGTCGTCGATTGGCGGGAGCGACACAAGCTGCTCAAGGTCAACTTTCCGGTGAACGTCCACGCCAACGAAGGCATCCACGAGATTCAGTTCGGCCACATCCGCCGCCCCAACCACAAGTCCAGGCCCTTTGACGCGGATCGCTTCGAGGTACCGAACCAAAAGTGGAGCGCCCTCGCGGAAGAGAACCGGGGCTGTGCGGTGCTCAACGATTGCAAGTACGGCGTCAACGTGCTGGGCAACAGCATCAATCTGACGCTGCTCAAGTCGGCACTCGCGCCCGACATGACGGCAGATAGGGGGCGACAGGAGTTCACCTATGCTTTTTACGCCTGGAACGGCAGCTTTGCCGAGAGCGACCTGGTGCGCGAGGGGTACGAACTCAACTGCCCGGCGACGACAGTGTCAGGCGCAGCGGGCGAAGGGTCGATATTTTCCGTGGACGCGCCCAACGTGATCGTCGAGACAGTCAAACCCGCCGAGGATGGTTCTGACGACGTCGTCGTGCGATTGTACGAGGCAAAGCGGATGGCGACGCGCTGCACGCTGTCCACGTCGCTGCCGGTGCTCGGAGCAGCGCAGACCGATATGCTGGAGAATGTCCAGAGAGAGTTACAGTGTGACGATGGCGGCGAGGCAGCGCTCGAATTCCGTGCTTTCGAGGTCAAGACCGTGCGGTTGCGGCTGGCGTCGTAGAGAGCAATCCTGTCGCTCTTTGAGCTGGTTCTGCAGTTGCCCCGCCATACCAGGAGTGGTATAATTCTTTACGAGCGAACATGGAAGGAGACGCGACGTGACAGTTGCCACTTATGTCGGGATTGCACAACAGGATGGGCAGATCCACCTGGCCGAGCCGATCGATCTGCCCGAAGGTAGCCTGGTCTATGTCATTGTGCCTCCTGTCGTAGACGAGCAGACTGCCTGCCGTCAGGCGAATCGTTGGCTGCTGGAGCACGTTGGAGATATGGTGATGGCCGGCCAGCCCACCTTCACCTGGAACGGCGAGCGTGCCGTTTGGCGTTGCGACGCTTTTGCCACCGCGCTGCGCAGGCAACCCCAAGGACCCATCGGCCACGTAGACGTAGACGTGAGCACCGGCCAGGTACTGGCCGACGATGCCCATGCCCAGGAGATGATCGCGCGTGGCAAGCAGGTTGAGTTTAACTCACTTCCGGCAGGAGGATGAGTTCGGCGGCTGCCTGCCCGCCTGTGTCCAGATGGTACTGGCCCATCTGGGCATCGTGCGTTCTCAGAAAGATCTGGCTCGACTGTTGGAAACGGAGCGAGGAGTAGGGACGCCAGCCTTTAACATTGCCCGACTTGTTTCGGACGAGTTGGACGTGGTTTACACTTCCGGCTCGTTGGAGGACGTGGCCGCCTGGCTGGAGAGCAGTGTACCCGTAATCGCCTTTGTCCAGGCAGGTGAACTGCCTCACTGGCGCGGCGAACGCTCGCATCACGCTCTCGTGGTATCTTCTCAATAACTTGGGGTGAATCTGTTCGTAGTGCGCACTTCAGTGCGCTTTTAGGGGCGCTGAAGCGCCTACTACGAACAAGCCCCCGGTTTATTGAGAAGATACCTCTCGTGATTGTCGGCCTGGAGAGCGGGGTGGTGCATTTGCTCGATCCGGCAACGGACGCGCAAGTCATCACGGCACCGACAGGTGATTTTCTGCTCGCCTGGGACGAGCGGGCTTGTACGTATGCCATCATCACCAGACGACAATAGCTTGGAATTGATCCAAAACCTGACGGGTCTCGCAGACCCGTCAGGTTTTTGAGCAAGGGGTCAAACAAACCGCTTCATCAGTTCACCGGTGATCTCGTCCACGTTATCCGCAGTGACTCCAAGCTCGCGATAGACCCTTTCAGCCTTTGCCAAGCGGCGGGGATTTTCCATATCGCTCAAGCCGGAGAAGACGGCTATCCTGCGCCCGATCTGGTACAGGCGTTGGCGCGCGGGGTCCATCGCCAGGAAGGTGCGCAGGATCGCGAGCATCCGCTCCTTATCGTCGGGCAAGGTTCCCTCCAGATCGCCAAAGAGATTCAGGATGTGATCGCTTTTGACGACGCTCGTGATGCCGTCCAGGTTTTCGATGAACAGCAGAATCTCTTTTGCAACCTCAAGGTCCGTGCATTTTTCAAAGCGACCCGCCTGAACCTCCTCAAATAGCGGGATCCGGCTCGGGATCGCCAGGGTGCGCAGCCGGATGAAATCTGGATCGATCTGATTCAATGCGTCGGCGGTCTCCAGGGCGTGCTCTTCGAGAAGCGTCCTCCCTCCCAGGCCCGGCATATAGTATTCCGAAAACTCTATCCCCGCCCGCTTTACCTTCTGCCCCGCTTTGATCTGTATCTCTTTCGTCGCGCCCTTTTTGACCATTTCGAGCACCTTGTCGGAACCGGATTCGAGGCCGGTGTGGATCCGGTTCAAGCCCGCGTCCCCGATGGCCTTCAGGTCGTCGTCCGCGATCCGCGCGAGGGTGTGCGCACGCGCGTACGACGTGATCCGCTCCACCCACGGGAAGCGCGCCTTGAGATGATTCAGGATGTCGACCAGATCGGCGGGCTTGATGACGAGGCTGTTCGCGTCCTGGATAAACACGGATGTTGCGCCGCCAGCAAGCCAGTTGAACGCCGCGTGAAAGGCTTGCTGCTCTCCTGGCTCGATGGTGGCGACGATCTGGTTGAGCGCCGTTCGATCGATGCGGCCCGATTCGTCGACATGTTGCCGCAATGCCTCTACGTACTTGTGGACGGCGTCAACGTCCCTTTTGACGTGCTCCACCGGGCGGATAGAGAAACGCGTCCCCTTGTAGACGGGGCAAAAGGTGCAGCGATTCCAGGGACAGTTCCGCGTCACGCGCACGAACAGGCTGTACGCCTCGCTCGGCGGTCGGATGGGGCCTTGCTCGAATTGATAATCGCTCACGATTCGTCTTCTTCCACCGAGAGCGTCTTGGCCACGTCTCCCATCCGGGCGAAACTCGCCGCGCCCTTCAGGATCACGCGCTGGATGAAGCGTTCCAGGAGCGCCATCCGGTGGCCGCGCCCGATCACCTGGGGATGCATGGTGAGGGTAAAGACGCCGTTCTCCGCGTGGTCGACCATATAGTCGAACTCGCCCGCCCAGATCTCGAACACCTTCGAGGGGGCGGAGAGGCCCACTCGCAGCGGGTCAAAGTTGAAGGTAAAATGCGGCCAGTCGTCCAGGCAAAAATCCACCGGGAACTCCCACAGGTTCACCTCCTCTCCCATGTGCAGCGGCTCCTCCACGCCGACCCGATCTCCCAGCCGGGGGCGGTAGGGAGCAAAGTCGTCGGCAAAGAGGCTCGAGTCGTAGAGAAAGCCGTACTCGACCAGCAGGGAGAGAGTGACGTCGCTATAGTCCCAGGAAGGGGAGCGATAGCCCAGGGGCGGGTCTCCCAGGAATCGCTCCAGCACCTCCAGGCCCCGATCCAGGCTGCGCCGTTCTTCGTCGGGATGCTGTGCGCTGGGGTCCTCGTGGCCGTAGCCGTGATGGGCCACCTCGTGACCGGCGGCCAGGATCGCCTCGACGGCGGCGGGGAAGGACTCGGCGGTGTGGCCGGGGGTGAAAAAGGTCGCGGGAATGTCGTACCTCGCCAGCAACTCCAGGATGCGGGGCACGCCTACCCGCGCTCCGTACTCTCCCCGCGAAAGCATCGCCGGGGTGACGGTCGGGTAGCTCCCCAGCCAGACGCTCAACGCGTCAAAGTCAAAGGTCAGGCAGACGGTGTGCGGTTTTTTCTTGGGCATGGATCTCCTTTACAAGATGTCGGTCCTCTGGTCTCCGCGCAAATCGTTCGGGATTGCAGCGGGACCAGTAATTCCCGATATGACCCGGCTGCCCCCCTCTAACTCCCCCCATTGGGGGGAGAACCGTCCAACTTCCCTCCCGTTGGGGGGGATTGAGGGGGGGGAAGCACCAAAACGGGAATTGCTGCAGCGGGACAAACAAAGGGCCGCGCGGTTCAATCGTTTCCGCCGGATGTGGCTGCTGTTCCTGGACGCGGGAGTCGCGTCAGGATGGCTTGCGCGTTGCCGCTTGCTCACGCTGCACCACCTGTCTCAAGATCAGGGTGCCGATGACGCCGCCCAGCACGAAGGGCAACAGCAGTTGAAGCCACATCCACTCGTAGGGCAGCAAAAAGACCGGGTCTGGGTGCTGCTCGTTGGGCGGCACCGTGCGCACGTAATAGGAGACGGCCGCAGTGAGCCAATTGTAGCTCCAGGCCAGGAACATGGCGATACCCAGCCATTTCCGCTTGCCGTACAGCGGCTTTTTCCTAAAGTACGAGAGGTAGGTCTTCCAGGCCACGACGAAAAAGACGGGAAAGGAGCCCCAGGTGTGGATGTTGAAGGACGCACTGCGCAGCTCCAACGGCGGTTCGTTGTGGGTGAGGGCGCCGATCAGCCCGTTGATGCCGGCAAAGAGGCCGAGCAGGTAGAGGGTGGTGGCAAAGCTGCCAAAGGTGTGGTGGGCCTGGGAGAGCGTCTCGTTCGTCTTGAGCAGTGCGGCCCGCTTTCGGTAATAGGCGGCATAGTAGCCCGTGATGCCCTGCGCCGTCGCGCACAGCATTCCCAGGAAGGTGATGATGGTGTTCATCTCCACTTGTATGATAGGCATCGTATGGTCTCTTATTTTTCTCGACCGGTTTGCGTTCAAAACCGATCTGTCTTTTGCGTCGGAGGAGCCAATCGGCGACAAGGTGATTTCCCTATTAGCGCTGCCAGGCCGCTCTAGTCCCCAAGGTGGAAATAGAGCGTGTCGGAAAAGTGCAGGCCAAGATGTTCCTCCCAGTTGTCCTTGAGCTTTTTGATCTCCTCGTGAACGGCGTCATCGAGGATAGCGCCGTCTGTCTCGACCAGCCGACGGACGTGTTCAAATAGGCGCTGCGCCAGGGCCGCGTTCGAGGTGGTCTCGCGCTCCATGTCATCCAGGTCTAGCCCCATCAGCTCATAGACCTCGCCCAGCTCAAGGTGGAAGTGAGCGCCTTGATGGTCGGGGCGGGTCAACAGTTTTTTGGCGTCCTTCGAGGCGTCCCCAAAATCCTGGGGGAGTTGCGGCTCCAGCCAGTCCAGGAACGCGAGAAACAGGGGACGGCTCTGGGTCGCGTCTCCCTGGAGCGCGAGCTTGGCGTCCACCTCCCAGATTGCAGACGGGCAGACGCTTGGATCGGCTCCGACCAGGAGAAGGTGCGCGAGCGGCGGCTTGGATATCCATTCCGCCAAGTCGCGGTATTCGGGTTCTTCGTCGGGATGGCGCGTGTACAGATAGGATCGATTCGCCATGATGCTCCTCGGTATAGCTGTATAGCAGGCTCTATCACTCCGGCAGGCCATGCTCAAAGCAATAGTACAGCTTTTGATAAGGTTGCCTGAACTCGATGACGTCCTCCAGCACCTTGGCGGGCGCTTCCTTTTCGATCAGGATGCGCGCGATAAAGTCCGCGATCGTCTCCATGTCCTCCTCGCGCATTCCCAGGCGGGTGACTTCGATGGAGCCCATTCGCAATCCGCTCGGGCGATCCCAGTCCTCCGGCTTGTCGGACGGGATCAGGTTCTTGTTCGTGATGACGTTCGCTCGGGCCAACAACTGGGCAACCGCGATGCCGCCCCCAAACTGCCCCACGTCGGCGACGACCTGTTGGGTGCGCGTGTATCCCTTGTGCGCGCCCAATATGGGGATGCCCCGCCGGTGCAGCGCAGCGCCGAGCGCCTGCGCATTGCGGACGATCTGTTCCATGTAGGGTTTGCCAAACTCTAACATTTCGGCCGCCGACGCCGCCAGCGCCGCGACCCGGTTGACCTGGTGAGTGGCCACCAGGACCGGAAAGATCGCGTCGGTGATGGGCACCGTCAAATCGGGGTCGTTCCAGACGATGATGCCGCTCTGCGGCCCGCTGAAGGTCTTGCCGGCCGATCCCGTCATCACGGCGGCCCCTTCCGCGAGGCCGTCCTGGAACACCCCGGCGGCCACCAGGCCCAGTTGGTGCGCTCCATCGAAATAGATATAGCCGCCCCACTCGGCGACGATCTCTTGCATGGCCTGGATGGGAAAGGGAAAGAGCGTCATCGAGAGGCCCAGCGAGACCACCCTGGGGCGAATCAGGGGCGCTACCTTGCGGAAGAGATCGAGATCGACCTCGAGTTCCACCGGGTCAAAGGGCACGTCGACGATCTTTAGACCGCGCACTCCAGCAGGTCCATCGACCAGGTTGCTGGAGTGACCGCCAAAGGGCTGAGCGACGCTCATAATCACGTCGCCGGGTTGAGTCAGCGCGGTGTAGACCGCCATGTTGCCGAGCATGCTCCCCATCAGGCGGTGGTCGGCGTAGCGCGCGCGGAAGACCTTCTTCAACAGCTCGATGCAGAGCGCCTCGATCTCATCGATGTATTGCGTACCGGCGAACCAACGATTGACCGCGCCGATGTGGCCTTCGGCTGCGCGGATGCCCACCTCAGCCGACAGGAGCGCCCGCACCGTCGGGCTGGTGGGCGCTTCGGGAGCCAGCAGGTTGATACAGCGCTTGCCGCGCCACTCCTCGTTGCGCGACACGGCGGCGAGCACCTCCTCTTCCATCGCTTGGGCCGAATCGCACGCATCCAGCACGGCCCGGGCTTGGGCCAGCACCTCGGGATCGTGAACTTCAAAGCTGTTTTTTTTGTTTTCTTCTGTCATCGCGCGTAACCTCCGTTAGCTGGTTTCACAGGTTTTACGATAAGCCAAGACACAGCCTCGGTCCTGTGTTTGTACCGTGGCGGCGTCCCTGTTGACGAGAATTTTAGTGGACAGCGCGGGCGGGCAAATCCCAACCAGCGGCGCCAAAAACCCATTTTTTAAATCAATTGCTTCACCGACGATTGCTCTGGCGCTTTTTTCATTTGGAACGCTCGGAGTAACGTCGATGCGAATCCATCGGGATTGTCGTGCATCATGGCGTGCCCGGCCTGGGGCACGGTCAGAACGTCGATGCCGTCGGCCTGCAATCGCTCTACGTCTGGATCGGGCAGGGAGCGTTCGCCAACCATGAACGCGCGAGGTATATTTATGGAGAGAAATCGCTCTCTTGGGGTGGGGCGGGTCTCCTGCGTCAGTCCCGCGGCGCTCCTGTACATCGCCTTGGGATCGGCGATCTCCAACGCGCCCGCGTACGAGGCCAGGCCGGGCGCCTCTCGAATTCCCTGCCGGATGTTTTGTATAAATTGGGCGTGACCTCTTGTCACATAGTCCGGCTCTGATTGACCGGTGATCATCCCGCTGGCCTCGCTTTTGCCGGGCTCGAGGTTGGACTCGGCCAGCACGAGGCGGGCGACGAGCTCGGGGTGGGCTGCCGCGAGAACGACGGCGATCGTTCCGCCCATGCTGTGTCCGAATAGATGCACCCCAGAGAGGTTCAAATGGTTCAGTATCTCAAAAATGGTCTCGGCGTGGGCCTGTAGAGAATAGTCAAAGTCGCCGGGTCTATCGCTGTAGCCGAAACCCAAGAAATCCGGCAGGATGAAACGGAATCGAGACAGGCCCGGCCCATGCGTGATGGATGGAAAATCGGCGGAGGAGGCGGAACCAAGCCCATGCAACATCACGAAAGCCGGTTCGTCTCCCGGCAGGTCGTGGAATCGAACGTAGGCGTCGAACTGGGGTATCCCTAATGAGTTCATCCACACCCTCTCTAGCCGATCCCGGCGCCGAGAAGGCTCGATAGCGCCGCCCCAAGCACGGCTATCGGGATCTTAAAGATCCAGCCCGCCGTGAATTGGATCTGGATGTGCTTGAGCATTGAATCGCGGGTTGGCCGCCCCTCGGGCAGGCGCAAGATCGCCGGACGCCAGACCACCAGCAGAAAGTAATCGATGAACAGCGCGTCGAAGAGCGATATCAGAGCGACAAGCCCCAGGTTGAGCGCGGAGAGAAACCAGAAGGAGCGCGCCTCTCCTGCCGCGACCCACAGATCGAAGAGCGCCATGAACAGAATCGTGACGAGAACAAACGCCGCGGTGACAAAACGGCTGAGTAGACCGGGTTCTTCACCGAGGCCGGCCTCCGCCATGGCTTTTTTGTAATGGTAGCTCTTGCGGTACACGGTAAAAGAGATCACCAGCATGAGAACCGCTCCTGCCGCGAAGGCGACGAGGAATTTCCAGACGACGTTCATGTAAAATTCTCCTTTCGTGATTTTTTGAAACGATACCCCGATTCTACATCAACCACCTCACAAATGCAAATTGGAGTTCGATACAACGCTTGGTTAAGCGTCATTCCGAGTAAGCCACAACGCCGCGGCGTTGTTCAGTGAGCAAGAAACTATAGCGTCGCCGTCACCCTGAGCGGAGCGCAGCGGAGTCGAAGGGTCTCCAATTCCGCAATGTGAGATTCCTCGACTCGCTGCGCTCGCTCGGAATGACGGTAACAGGCAAGTTTCTTAGTAGCGCAGCGGAGTGGAGTCGCAGCGTCGTGTGGCCGTGTGCCGACGTGGGTCGCCCCACGACACCGCGACGCCACACGGAGGAATCTCCCCGGTGGTTTTGCTTGCGAAAGTGGAGATTCCTCGACTCCCTTCGGTCGCTCGGAATGACGCACATGGGTGACAGATCTGTTTTCGGAGGGGTTGTGGCGAGGTGTCGACCAGTTTCTTCTATCCCCTGGCCCCCTCCACGATGCCGATCTCTTCCTCCGTCAGGCCGTAGAGCGCGTAGACGATCCGGTCGATGAGCCAATCGGCGGCGGCGATGCGGGCCGCCAGATCGGCGTAGGCCGGGGCGTGGAGGAATCGCAGCCAGGCCAGGAGATCCTCGGCCTGGGGCAGCGCCGCCTCCCAGCGGGGGTCGTGGGGCAGGATCTCGTTCAGGTAGTGGTCGGAAAAGAGGTAGCGGTTGCGGTGCGGCTGGGTGATGGCCAGCGATAGCTGCACGGGCGCGTTCATTCTGGAAGCCTTCCCTCTACTCGCCCGCCCGGCTGACCAGCCAGTCCTTGGCCGCCGGAACGCTCTCGATGAGGCGCAGGTCCGGTCTCAGGAACTGCATCGCCATGACGATGGCCTTTTGCGCCGGGGCAGACACGCCCACTATCGCGGTGGGGCTGCTGGGGATCCCCTTTTCCCTGGCGGCGGCAGCCACCTCCCTGGTCTTGGCGGTCACCGCGGGGGTGAGGCGAGCGTTTGTCGCATCGATCAGCATCAGGATGAACGTCCCCGGTTCCTGCTTGAGCACCTCCGTCTCCGTCTTGGCGAGCGCCTGGATGAACTCCTCTTCATTGCGGATGTTGGCGTAATCGCAGAAGAGTATCGTCTCCCCCTTGTGTTCGATCCACTGTACGCGATTGCCCATAGGGCCCCTCCTTGGTTGCGGATACATCAAGCAACTGAATGGCTGATTCCAGAAAGGCTGTCCAAACTGTGGTCTCAATTATACCGTGTTTCTCTTGCGCTGGCGAATGACCTCCTCAACGTTTCCTATGCTCGTCACCTTGCATCCATAACAGGCTCGGCTTTATCCATCGGAGTGCGTGCAGGGTGTTGCAAAGGGCGTGCCATCGTGGTAGACGTTTGCCCAGGCGTAAACGGGCCAATGGGTGACGTCAAAGACGAGGCCCAGGATACCTCCGAAGGCTTCAGGCTCCACGAATTCTCCCTGCGCCCGGCGTGTTTCCCGACAGGCCGCCAACGCGCTTTTCCATTTGAAGTGGAAGGCAAGGCCTGTGCCCAGATACAGGACGACGAGGATGGAGAGAACGATAGAGATTTTTCGAGCTGTCTTTGTTTTCATAGGCGTACTTCCTGCACTCATTATCTAGCTCGCTCCGCGCTCATAGAATACTGCTCGACTGGAGCGGCAGGTCTTCCGACAATACCCTCCAAAACCTCACACAACAACTGAAACGAATGTGATACAACGCGCGGCTGAAAGCCGCGTTGGGTGTGCGCGTGTTAAGCCGCTAATAGCAATGCCTCTCCATTAGCGGTCTCGCCAACCCATGGCATCCCGCAGTTGGCCTTGCAGGCAAAGAAATACCAGTAGCCAGAATCTCCCCAGATCAACCCCGTGTCCCCACTACCAATTGCCCCGACAAACTCCGCCCACGCTCCACAGACGGGACACTGAGGCATGTCATCTTCAGATTGTACCCACGGTGGATATCCGCCAATCCTGCTGATCATCTCGTTTTCCAGGTAGAATCCCTTTGCAGCAATTCCCGTTATGGGAAAAAACGAGAGTTGTAGCCGCGATTTCTATATCGCGAAGGATGCTTCATGTGGCAAATTGCACGCGCTATGGAAAGCGCGGCTACAAAACGGGAATTGCTGATCCCTTTGTAAAGCTGTAGATAGACCAAAGCCGACCTTCCTTCCCCACCATCTCATTCTGCGCACTTCTTGGTATCGGATTCTCCAGAGTGTACTTACCGGGCACGCTCAGAAATGGAACCTTATCCACGCTGAAAGGCCCGACACCCTTTTTACTTTCTGCAACCTGATCTGGAGCATCCAACTGTGCAACCTCCTGCACTTGATGCACACTAAAGTCGGGATACCATCGACACGTATAGCCAAATGTCTCGTGCGGAGGCCAGGCAAAACAGTCCCAGCAGTAAAAGAGCTGAAAGAGTCCTCGGTCGGCAAAGACCCCAACTCCCTGAAAATCCGAAAAATCGACCTGCCAGATGAATTCCATAGGCTTTCCACATTTATTGCACACGGGCCATCCATCCTCGACAGGGGCAAACGGTGTGTGGCCGCCAATATGCGTCTGAAATCTCGATACACTTTCCGTCTTGCTACATTTGAGCAGCCACGCCGGTCTCACAACCTTTTGCAGGTCTGTTCGATACTTCTCCAGGGCGGGATGCAAGGGGGGGAATGTCAGTCCACGATGTGTTTCGGGAATCACTAACTTTCTCCTTGATACGATACAGGATCGAGCAGCTTATTGGTTGAAGCTAAGCTGCTTACGCCGACTTGGGCGATTGTGAGGCGTGGTAACAATTTTTGGACTTTGGACAAATGGGGAGAAACCCGTTTTTTGCCCACGGGCAGGGTTTGCGCCTCAAAAAGGGGCCTTAAACAGGATAACTTGCCCCACCAAAGGAGATGAAAAACGGGTGTAAGCGTTCAGCGGGGTGATTCTAGCGCCGGTCGAGTAGGAGCAAGCGGATGTCCCATCCGGCGACGTATCGAGACCAAGCGGGTTGTGCATATGGCCCCGCTCACTTGGTTTCGATACGCTCCGGCACAAAAAGAATGGCGGCTACTCAACCAGCGCTTGCTTCAACGACCTGAGCAGTTCTACCAACCCTACGGCAAATAGGCTCGTGGGTTCTGCTGCGTGCCATAGTGGCGCACCTCAAAGTGCAGGTGCGGACCTGTGGACCAGCCGGTGCTGCCCACCGCGCCTATGACCTGTCCACGCTCCACGGCCTGTCCCACAAAGACGTAGATGTTGCTCAAGTGGGCATAATACGTGGCAAACCCGTTGGCGTGATCCACGACGATCAGGTATCCATAGCCCACGTCGGTCCAGCCGGCAAAACTGACAAAGCCGCCATCGGTCGCCTGCACCGCGCTGCCGGTGGGCGCGCCGATGTCAATCGCGCGGTGACCGTACCAATATCCCTGCGTAATCGTGCCCAACACGGGCCACTGGAATAATCCCGTACCACGAGCTCCCTCCGGGATGGCCCCAGCGTATGCGGTGACCACTTTGGGCACGTAGGGCTTTTCGCCTCCGGGCACGATCAGTTTGTCGCCCTCCTTGATCGGGTACTCGGGAGCTTCCAGATGATTGTACGCGCAGGCGGCGATCGCTTCAGGCTCGACCTCGTACTCTTCGGCAATGGAGGCCAAGGTGTCGCTCACGCCAACCGTGTGGTAGACGCCATCTATCGGCAGAATGATCGTTTTCTGGCCCACCCTCAACAGGTCAGGAGCATCCTCGATAGCCGGATTGCTCCACATAATCGTCGTCGGATCCAGGTCAAAACTGTCCGCGATAGCCTGGACGGTATCGCCGGCCTGGATGGTATAGGTAACAACTTCCAGCCGCGGTCGCTTCGGGACAATCGTGTGGGGCTGAGCCAGACGAGTAATCGTTTCCTGTGTATCACGGACAGTGGAGAACATCTGCACATTCTGCTTGCTGACCTCGGCCAAGCTGTTCTCAACACCTTCCTCGGTCTTTTCGGCCCCGGAAATGGCCAGAGCGGGCACAGACGACATGGAGGAAGCCTTTGCAGGCCATTCGACGTGGCTCAAGCCGATAGCGACCATCGTCACAGCGATGACCGCCAGATGAGCGATGGTGCGGGTGAGCAGTGGACGCCAGCCGCGCCAATCGCCGGTCAGCCGGTAGACGGATACCGCCAGCCAGGCAAACGCGCGTGGAATTCCCCTCTCGAACCAATATTGGAGGGGATGTTTGTTCGTCGTACTGGATGGTGCGACGTCGCGTTCTTGTGGCGGCATAGTTCCTTTCGCTGACGCTCGACTGTCGGTTCGCTACGGCAGATAAATCTGCGGGTCTTGCGGCACACCATTGTCGCGAATCTCAAAATGCAGGTGCGCGCCCGAAGACCAGCCGGTGTTGCCGCAGTAGCCCAACAAGTCGCCCTGATAAACCGCATGCCCACATCCCACAGCAAGCTCGCTAAAGTGGCCATAGCGAGTGACGAAACCATTGCCGTGGACGACCTGGACCATGATGCCGTACCCACCGTTCCACCCTGCGATGGTCACCACTCCGTTGTCCGCAGCGTAGATGGGGTCCCCGGTTCTGCAGCGATAGTCAAGGCCAATGTGTCCCGGGTTACGTGGATCGTGGAAATACCATCCCGAAACTTCGCAGCTGCCGGTGGGATAGACAAACCAACCATTAGCGCCAGGGCCGCTGACCGGGGTGCCGCTACAGACCCCATAGCTGTAGCCAGTTGGTCCAGGGGCAGGATACAGGGGTGGCGGTTCCCATTCCACTTCCTCGCCCACGCCGCCGGGCACGACGAGCTGTTGCCCCTCGCGTAGATGTTCCCCTTCCTCAAGATCGTTCCACTCGTTGTACAGGGCGGCGGATTCCACCTCGTATTGGGCTGCGATTCCCGCCACGGTCTCGTCGGCGCCAACTGTGTGGTAGACGCCATCAACCGGTAGGATGAAAAGCTCAAGCCCCTCCTGGAGGAGCCAGGGAGCGTCCATGATCCCCTCTCGGTTACTCCACACGATCGTATCCGGAGACAGATCGAACCGGGCAGCGATGTTAAAGACATTGTCACCCGGTTGGACGACGTAGGTGATGACGTGAAGGCGCGGCCTTTCCGGGAAGGTAGTATGGAGAACGGGTTGCCGAGCGACAACGTCGGCATTGGAGGCTTGATTCAACGTGATGGGCAATGCCGGAGTAGGCGTCGGCGCCACCTCCGGCATCGTCTCCATCGGATTATCGTTTGATAAAGGCCCGGCCGCGGAATTCACCTGCGCGGACGTGTCGAACGAACTCCCCCCCGCCGCTTGTGGCGCGGGGAACCCCACGCCGCTGAGAACGATGGCGATCAAAGCCAGGGCGATAATGCTCAGGTGGGCCGTGGCGCGGGTCAGAAAGGGTCGCTTGGTGCGCCAATCCACGCAGGTACGCCAAACCGCAACCATACACCAGGTTACGAGGCGTAGGAAAAAAGAGCGCGGACGGGGAAAATCGTCGGTTACTGTGTGGCGCTTCCCTCTGATAGAAACCGAAAATGATGGTTTATCCATAGAGTTTTAGCCCGAGGTTACGCAAAAGTTGCCAACCTCTAAAAACATTATACCATAAAGAGCGAGGATGACAATTCACTCTCATGGTGGGTTTGGTTGCATTTCTGACACCAATGTACTTCAAAACCAGCATTTTCAGGGTTTCACTTGCGTTACAGGGACGTTGCGGTGAGGATTCGATTTTCAAAGCAAATTACCCTGCCAGCAAACGACGGAGTGCGGGCAACGCTGCCCGGACAGCCCGGGCGCGATGGCTGATGCGGTTCTTCTCCACCGGCGGCAGTTGAGCCATCGTGCAGCCGTACTCGGGCAGATAAAAGACGGGATCATAACCAAAGCCCCCCTGCCCTGCTGGCTCGAAGGCGATCCGCCCCTTGCATACCCCCTCAGCCTCATAGACCTCCCCGCCAGATGTGACGATGACGACCACGCAGCGGAACTGGGCTGTGCGTTGTTCCCACGGCACGTCGCGCAGATGGGCCAGCAGCGCCTCGACTCGATCTTCATCGCTCCCTGGACGGTAGCGGGCAGAATAGACGCCAGGAGCGCCACCCAGCGCGTCCACTTCCAGTCCCGAGTCGTCAGCCAGAGTGAGCAGGCCCGAGGCGCGTCGATAAGCCTCGGCTTTTTTGCGGGCGTTCTCGGCGTAGGTAGAGCCATCTTCGACCACCTCTACGTGTAGGCCAAGTTCGGACGAGAAGCAAAATCTCGCGCCCAGCGGCATGAGCAGTTGCCGAAATTCGCGCATTTTGCCGGGGTTGTGGGTGGCGATCAGGAGTTCCATACGCACAAGTTTCCCATCTACCGAAAGTACAACGACATCCGAGTACCTCAATATATCATAAAAAGGTTTGAATTTGGTTTGGAGATCGGAACAGCAGAAAGGGCTGCGTGGTATTGTATCACAAACCCATCGATCTGCACAAGTGAACGTCTCCTCTTGTCAGTCTCGCCATCGGATGGTATAATCGGAACCACAGTAGCACGGAGAGGTAGCATAGTCTGGCCTAATGCGCGCGCCTGGAGAGCGCGTGAGCCGAAAGGCTCCGTGGGTTCGAATCCCACCCTCTCCGCCATCGCGGGGCGGTCCCACTCGGGGGCCGCCCTCATTCTGTAGGAGGACCTCCATGCCAACCACCATTCGCCGCGCCACGCCCGACGACGCCGAGGCCATCTCTGCGGTGTGGGAGGCGGTCTGCGCCGAGCGGATCTATACCGCCGTGAACCGCCCTTTTACCCCGCAGCAAGAACGCGACTTTATCGCCTCTCTCTCCGACCGTGAGGGCACCTTTGTGGCAGAAGTAGACGGCCACATCGTCGGCTTCCAATCCCTCGACCTCTGGGCCAAGTACACCGACTCGTTCGATCACGTCGGCGTGATGGGCAGCATCATCTCTCCCCAATGGCGACGCGAGGGCATCGGCCAACGCCTGGCGGAGCACACGCTCGACTTTGCCCGCGCCAACGGGTACGAAAAGATCGTCATCTACGTGCGGGCTGGCAACACCGGCGCCCAGGCCTTTTACCGCAATCTGGGTTTTGTTCAAAAGGGCGTATTGGCGCGCCAGGTCAAGATCGACGGCCAATACGAGGACGAGGTCTTTATGGAGCTGTTCCTGTGAAAGTAACGTCTGATCCGTTGTTGTCCTGCCACCCGTTGTTCTACCGAATGCGCAGAGGAGCGATACCGCCGGCCTCGAACCCGCAGACTTGATAGAAATCGCGGGCGCACGAGTCGCCGCGCGAGGTATCCACCAGCAGATGCGTCGCTCCCCGCCGGTCGGCCCGCTGGATCGCCGCCTCCACCAGCGCCGCGCCGATCCCCTGCCGCCGGTACGCCGGGTCCACGGCCAGGTCGTCGATCAGAGCGCGCAGCCCAGAGAGCGCGGGGATGAAGGAGAGCGCGAGAAATCCCACCACCTGTCCATCCGCCTCTGCGACGAGCACGTCCATCGCCAAGCTCTCGCGAAAGCGTTGGGCGGCGGCCTGCGTCTCGTCAGGGCCGAAATGCGCGTTGGCCGCGATCAGCGGCAGCAGTTCCAGCACCCGCGCTTCGTCCTCAGAGCCAGCCTCGCGGATGACGACGTCAGGGGGTTGAGCACCAGACTCTGGCGAGCGGCTGCGCACCCAGCGCGCCATCACCTCTCGATGAGTGCGAAAGGGAAGCGGATACGGCAGTTCATCGGACAGAAAGACGCTCACGTCCTGAGCGTCGTCGCCGGCCCGCAGTTCGCCGCCCACCGGCCGGGCGCGGTAAAAGATGATAATGCCAGGCTGGACCGGCCCCTCCGGGAAAGAATAGACGCCGAACAATTCCAGCAATTCGACGTCCAGCCCCGTCTCTTCCTTGCACTCTCGCACCGCCGCCTGTTCGGCGCTCTCGTCCGCCTCGATGTAGCCCGCCGGCACAGCCCATTCGCCTTCGAACGGCGGTTGCCCCCGCCGGATCAGGACGATGCCATCATCTATCTCGACCAGCACGCCGACGCCAGGCACCGGGTTGCGGTACAGGACGAATCCGCATGCAGAACAGACCTCGCGCACGCGCCCCGCTACCTCGGCGGCTTCCATCTCGGCCCCACAATGAGGGCAATACGTCGCTGTCTGTTGTTCCATCTGTATCTGTGTATCGACGGCAGCGGATAAGGCCGACCTGCGGTCGGCATCATCCGCTGTATCAAATCATCGCGGGCCAGAGATTATCTCGGCAACAACTTGGACCGCAGCTCTGGCGCGTACGTGTCAATGATCTGCGAGGTAATGGCGTTTTCCAGGACGATGTCGGAGTAGAGTCTGGCGCTGCGGCGCAGATGGCGCCCTCCCCGGGGGCCAAGCTCGATCAGGCCAAAGCGCAACGTCCACCCCTCCGCCCACTCGAAATTGTCCACCAGCGTCCAATGATAATAGCCCATCACTTGGTAGCAGCGCTGGATCGCGTGCCACATCTGGTGCAGGTGAGTGAGGAGATAACGCGGTCGCTGATCGTCGTCATCGTCGGGGATGCCGTTCTCTGTGACATAGATGGGCAGTCCCAGGCGCGCCAATCGCTGGAGGCAGCGAAACATCCCGCGAGGATAGAACTCGCCATAGTCACCGTCGAGCAATTCGGCGCCATCGGCGTGCAGCCGCCGGCTGAAAAGCTCGCTACGCTGCGAGCGGTCAAAGGCGATCAGGTCGCGGGTATAGTAATTGAGACCGATCCAGTCGAGGGTGCGCCGCAGTTTCCAGGCCAGCCCGAAACCGAGCGGCAACATCCAGCGCCCCTGGGTCAACGCGGTGAGGATGGCCCGGTTGTAGGTTCGATCCACCATGCGAGCGACGAATCGGTCCAACAACGAGCGAGGGTTGGCCGGATCGAAGACGCGCATGTTGTGGGCGATGCCCACGCGAGCGGCGGGCTGGAGCTTGTGAATCTCGTGATAGGCGGCGGCGTGCCCGGCCAACAAGTTGCGGATGACGCGCATCGCCGTCCCAAAATCGGACTTGCCTGGAGGAAACACGCCGTCCAGGTAGCCCATATACCCATAGACGTTCGGTTCGTTGATCGTGCACCACAGGTCGCAGTGCGGGCCCAGCACCTCGACGACCCGGCGCACAAAGTTGGCAAAGAGCGGGATGGTCTCCGCGGCCTCCCACCCACCCCGCTCGGCCAGCCAGCGCGGGCTGGTAAAGTGATGCAAGGTGACCATCGGCTCGATGTCGCGATCTCGCAGGCCCTCCAACATCTCGGCGTACCGCTCCAGGGCGGCATCGTCAAAGCTTCCGGGGCGCGGTTCGACGCGCGACCAGGCGACCGAGAGGCGCAGCGCGTTCATCCCCAGCCCGGCCGCGCGGTCAAAGTCGGCCTCGGCGTTCTTCCACCAATCACAGGCCTGTCCGGATTTGTGATTCTCCTTGATGCGGCCTTCCTCCTGCTCCCAGGCCCACCAATCGCTGTTGACGTTTTCGCCCTCGACCTGATGAGCGGCGGTGGCGACGCCCCACTTAAAGTCAGCCGGAAAATGGAAGGCAGCCTGGGGCAAAAATGTGTCGTCCACGATTTGTTCAAAGGTAGAGGCGAGTTCAGCGTTGTCAAGCGCGTCCTCGCTCTCTTCCTGATCGATCCATTCCAGACCCTCAAGTGGATCGTGACCTAGAACCTCGAAGGGCATATCCTGTTCTTCAACCATTCTGCATAATCCTCTCTACCAAAAGTCCATAATCAATCGCGCCGTAGCTATCGGGAGCGTATTCAAAGATGCTCTTGTGATGGCTGGGCGCTTCGGCGAGCTTGACGCTGGCTCGAATCGGCTCCGCTACCTTGTCGGCAAAATAACGCTGCAAGATTTCCATGACCTCGCGATCGTTGCGCCAATGAGGATGGAAAAACGTGGGCAGAATCAGGGAAAGCCGGATGCGATGATCCGGTAACCGACCGATTTTCTTGAGCGTCTGGAGCACCTGGCGGGTTCCCACCAGGGCCATATAGCGCGTCGAGACAGGCACGATCAGCTCCTGGGCATATAGCAGGCCGTTCTCACTCAAGAGGCTGGCCGAAGGTGAGAAATCGAGGATCACAAAATCATAGTTGTCCTCGACCCCCCGCATCCTGCTGACCAGCACGCGCCTGGCCCGCCGGTTATCGCCCGAACGCCACAGCTCTCCCGTAGCCTGAAGCAAGCTATCGTCGCTGGCGATGAGCGAGAGGTTGTCTCGCACGTGGACTATACAAGTCTGTGGCTGTGCCCGCCCCAGCAGCAAATGGGTGAGAGAATATCTGTAGCGCACGCCCATATACATCGCCAGGTTGCCCTGAGCATCCAGATCGATACACAGCACCCGCGCCCCTTGCAAACTCAGACCAACAGCCAGGTTTACCACCGTGGTGGTTTTGCCTGTGCCTCCTTTATAATTCAGGATGCCTATAACCCTGCTCATCTCTCTCCCGCCCACATGAGGAGTCCATCACGTCGTTCATCATAGCGCGTTGAGCTACATACAGATATATTGTACAGTGAGTTGCCCGAAGGGTCAAATGAACGTAGAGGTAGTTTTTTCTCGGCGCGCCCTTGACAGGCTGTACAAAAGGAGGTATAATCTACTTTGTAAGTAAAGTTAACTATCTAAGCAGGCTCTTATCAGAGGATCCTAGAGTTTCGTCCCTACTGCGAGAAAAAAGGAGGTCCCTATTCGAACAATAACGGTATAACTTTGTACGATCCACTAGCTTTGATACATTTGAACCAAACGGAGGAAAAAAGAAATGCGTACCAGAATGTTGTTTATCGTGACCGTTGTGAGCGCGCTCGCACTGGCGCTCGCGGCCTGTGGGCCAGCGCCCACACCAGAAAGAATCGAAGTAGAAGTAACCAAACAAGTTCCCGTTGAAGTTACAAAGATCGTCCAGGAAGAAGTAGAGATTGAAGTTGAGGTCCCCGTCGAGGTCACGCGAGTCCCAGAAGGCCCCTACGAACACCTCGCGCGAGCCATGGCGGGCGAGTTTGAGGGCACCGAGGTAAACATCTTTGGCGTCTACACCGCCGAGGACGAGGATCGATTCCAAGCCGCGCTGGTTCCCTTCGAGGTAGCCACCGGCATTGACGTCGAATTCGAGGGTTCCGCCGACTTTGAGACGCTGATCCGGGTCCGCGTCGAGGGCGGCGATCCTCCAGACATCGCCCAGTTCTCGCAGCCGGGGTTGCTGGCCGAGCTGGCCGACGACATGGTTCCCCTGGACAGCTTTATGAACATGGATCAATTGCAGCAGGACTATGCTCCAGGCTGGCTCGACCTGGGCACTGTGGATGGTCATCTATACGGGGTATTCTACCGGGCCAGCACCAAGAGCATCGTCTGGTATCCCATCCCGCAGTTTGAAGAGGCCGGTTATGAGACCCCGGAGACCTGGGATGCTCTGATCGCCTTGATGGACCAGATGGTCGCCGACGGCAACACACCCTGGTGCATCAGCATCGAGCACAGCGGCGCCACCGGCTGGGTCGCCACCGACTGGCTGGAGGACATCCTGCTCCGCACCGCCGGGGCCGAGGTGTACGATAAATGGGTCAACCACGAGATTCCCTTCAACGACCCGGCGGTCAAGAACGCGGCAGAGATCATGGCCGATATCTGGTTCAACCCGGACTATGTGTACGGCGGCCGCGAATACATCCTGACCGAGTGGGTCGGCAGCACGCAGAACCCGATGTTCGACGAGGAAGGGCCGCAGTGCTGGCTGCACAAGCAGGCGGGCTGGTATTCGGCCTTCTTCCCGGAGGGGAAGGAAGCCGGCGTGGATAGCGCCTACTTTTACTTCCCGCCCATCGAGGAGGAGCACGGCAGGCCGGTGCTGGGCGCTGGCGACCCGATCGGGATGTTCAACGACCGGCCCGAAGTCCGCGCCGTGATGGAATTCCTGTCCACGGCCAAGGGAGCCGAGGTCTGGGTCAGGCTGGGCGGCTTTGTTTCGCCCAACCAGGGCGTCTCGCTGGACTGGTATCCCACGGAAATCGACAGAACCCAGGGCGAGATCATCCAGAACGCCGACGTACTCCGCTTCGACGCCTCGGATGCGATGCCAGCTGAGGTGGGCACGGGCACCTTCTGGACCGGTATGGTCGACTGGATCAGCGGCGAGAAGGACATCGACACCGTTCTCCAAGAGATCGAGGATAGCTGGCTCGAATAGTCCGAGACTCGGGCGTTAATCAGGCAGGGCAGCCGCGGCTGCCCTGCCCTCCCCTCTTTTTGCAGAACAAGGACGGATAGAACATGGCGACTTTTGAACGAGAATCAAGCCCCCAACCATCGAGCAGACAGACGGCGCTGCGACTGGTCGTATCCCTGGCCGTTCTGGCGCTCACTTTCTTCGCCCTGAGATGGAGCCTCGGCTTTATGCGAGACACCGACGCGCCCAAGCTCCTGACCGCGTCGGTCGCCGTCGTCGTCGGCGTGTCCGGGGCCTGGGTGCTGTTCTGGCTCGCCAACAACCTGACGTCAAGCATTCCCAACAGACGGCTCCGAGAACGAATTCGGCCCTTCGCCTTCGTCGGGCCTGCGCTGGTGCTGCTGACGGTTTACCTGGTCTATCCCGCGATTAACACCATTTATCTCAGTTTCTTTGACAAAAAATCAGAAATCTTCGTCGGTCTCGAAAATTATCGCTTTATCTTTGACGAGCCGAACATCCGTGTGGCGTTCAGAAACAACGCGATATGGTTGATCACGGTGACGGGCGTCTGCGTGTCGCTGGGGTTGATCATTGCCGTCCTGGTCGACCGCATCAAGCTCGAATCCCTCGCCAAGTCGCTCATCTTTCTGCCGATGGCGATCTCTGCCGTCGGCGCGAGCGTCATCTGGCGCTTTATGTACGCCTACCGGCCGGTGGATCGCCCGCAGATCGGCCTGCTCAACGCCATCGTCGTCGCGTTGGGAGGGCAGCCGGTCGGCTGGTATACGGTCGGCGAGGTGATCCGCCCGCCCTGGAACAGTTTTGCTCTGATCGTCATCATGATCTGGTTGCAGACCGGGTTCTGCATGGTCGTGCTCTCGGCGGCACTCAAGGGCGTGCCCGGCGAGTTGATCGAGGCCGCCCGCATCGACGGCGCGAACGAGTTGCAGATATTCTCCCACGTCACGATCCCCTACATCCGCGGGACGATCATCACGATCGCCACCACGGTGTTGATCATGGTGCTCAAGGTCTTTGACATCGTCTATGTGATGACCCGGGGCAACTATGACACCGAGGTGATCGCCAACCGCATGTTCGTCGAAATGTACCGGTTCGGGGATTACGGGCACGGCAGCGCCCTGGCCGTCATCCTGTTCCTGGCGATCATACCGGCGATGGTCGTCGTCGTCCGTAACCTGCGCAGGCAGAGGAGGGAGCGATGAAAAAGATTTTCACACGGAACAGCGGGCGCATATACGCTCTGCGCAGATTTCTTTCGGGGGCCGCGCTGAGAGCCGTCATCATCACGATCTGCTTTATCTGGACGCTGCCCACGATGGGTCTGCTCATCAGCTCGTTTCGGAGCGCGAACGAGATCAACTCGTCGGCCTGGTGGACGGTCTTTGAGACTCCCTTCGAGTTCACTCAATGGACGCTGGAAAACTATCATCGCGTCATCACCACCGACGAGATGGGCAACGCCTTTCTGAACAGCCTGATCGTCACCATCCCCTCCACCGTCATCCCGATCACCATCGCCGCCTTTGCCGCGTACGCCTTTGCCTGGATGAAATTCCCCGGGCGCGATTTCCTGTTCGTCGTGGTGGTGGGGCTGACGGTGGTGCCCTTGCAGATGGCCCTGATCCCCGTGTTGCGCCTGTACACCACGCTCGATCTGAACGGCACCTTCCTGGGGGTATGGCTGGCGCACACCGGCTTTGGCATCCCGATGGCCGTCTATTTGCTCTACAGCTTTATCTCCCAGATCCCGCGCGACCTGATCGAGGCCGCTGCCCTGGACGGCGCTTCGCACTTTCAGACGTTCGTCCTGCTCGTCCTGCGACTGTCGGTGCCGGCGCTCGCCTCTTTTGCCATTCTCCAGTTCCTCTGGGTGTGGAACGACCTGCTCATCGCCCTCGTCTTTCTGGGCACCAAGTCAGATGTCGCCATCGTGACCTCCCGGCTGACCGAGCTGGTCGGCTCGCGCGGGCAGGACTGGCACCTGTTGACCGCGGGCGCTTTCGTCACCATGATCATCCCCCTGTTCGTCTTCTTTTCGCTACAGCGCTATTTTGTGCGCGGCATACTGGCTGGATCGACCAAAGGCTAACATCGCATGCGCTACGGCTATTTTGACAACGCCCACAGAGAATACGTCGTCGAGCGCCTCGACGTGCCTGTCTCCTGGACGAACTATCTGGGCGTGAAGGACCTGTGCACCGTGATCTCGCACAACGCGGGCGGGTATTCGTTCTACAAGAGCGCCGAGCACCACCGGATCACGCGCTTTCGGCAGAACGGCGTCCCCCTCGATAGGCCCGGCCATTACGTCTATCTGCGGGACGACGAGACGGGGGAATACTGGTCCGTCTCGTGGCAGCCGGTGGGGAAGGACCTGGAGCAAGCGAAATACGAGTGTCGGCACGGCCTTTCGTACTCCCGGTTCCTCTGCAATTATCGGGGCATCCAGGCGGAACAACGGCTGTTTATCCCGGTGGACGACGACGTAGAGCTTTGGGATGTCACGATCAAGAACGCGAGCGACGAGCCGCGCAAGATCAGCGTTTTCTCCTACATCGAGTTTTCGTTCCACCACATTGAGATTGACAACCAGAATTTGCAGATGAGCCTCTATGCCAGCGGATCGAGTTACGAGGACGGCATCATCGAATACGACTTTTTCTACGAACCGTGGACGCGCCACTTTTTCGCCGCGAGCTTTGACCCCGACAGCTACGACTGCGTGCGCGACCGCTTCCTGGGGCACCATCGGACGGAGACGAACCCTATCGCGGTCAAGCGGGGCGCGTGCCACAACAGCTCCGAGCTGGGAGGGAACCACTGCGCTTCCCTCCACAAGCGGCTCGCCCTGGCCCCCGGCGAGGAGGCGCGCCTTATCTTCATACTGGGTGTCGGCCCGCGAGAGAGCCAGGGCCGCGAGATGAGGGAAAAATACTCGGACCTTGTCAACGTCGACCGGGCGTTCGAGGAGCTGAGGGCGTACTGGCAAGAGAAACTCGACGTGTTGCAGATCAAGACCCCCCATCCGGGCATGGACACGATGATCAACACCTGGAATCTCCTCCAGGCCGAGACCTGCGTGGTCTGGTCTCGTTTCGCCTCGTTCATCGAAGTCGGCGGGCGGACCGGGCTGGGGTATCGCGACATGGCTCAGGACGTGATGAGCGTCGTCCACACCAATCCCGCCAAATGCCGCCAGCGCATCCTCGAACTGTTGCACGGCCAGACGAGCCAGGGGTACGGACTGCACCTCTTCGACCCCCAGGTGTTCCAGCCGCAGGAGGAGAAGCTGCCGGGCGTGAAATTTCCCACCGTCGTGCCGACGCCAAGTCCGAAGGAGATCGTCCACGGCCTGGAAGACGTGTGCGCCGACGACGCGCTCTGGCTGGTGGTCTCGGTCTGTGAATTTGTCAAAGAGACGGGCGACTTGACTTTTTTCGACGAAATCGTACCATTTGCTGACGGCGGCGAGGGCACGGTTTACGAGCACCTCAAGCGCGCGCTCGATTTTTCCGCCGAACAGGTCGGCGAGCACGGTATCTGCAAGGGGCTGCGGGCGGACTGGAACGACTGCCTGAACCTGGGCGGCGGCGAGAGCGGGATGGTCTCGTTCATGCATCACTGGGCGCTGCAAGCCTTCGTTGGGGCCGCCGAACATTTGGGCCGGGAGCGGGACGTGCAAACGTACACCGGCCTGGCCGAGCAGGTCAAACGGGTCTGTGAGAACGTGCTCTGGGACGGCGAGTGGTACCTCCGGGGCATCACATCCAAAGGCGTGAAAATCGGCAGCCACGACAGCGAGGAAGGCAAGGTGTTTCTGAACGCGCAAAGCTGGGCCGTGTACTCCGGTGTGGCCTCCGAGAAGCGGGGCAAGATGTGTATGGACCGGGTGAACGAGCATCTATATTCTCAGTACGGCCTGCATCTCCTGTGGCCAGCCTACTCCAGGCCGGACGACGACGTCGGATTTGTGACGCGCGTCTACGAGGGCGTCAAGGAGAACGCGGCCATCTTTAGCCACACCAACCCCTGGGCCGTGATCGCTGAATGCATCCTGGGGAGGGGAGACCGGGCGATGAAATTTTACGACGCCATCCTTCCCTACAACCAGAACGACGCCATCGAAACCCGCGAGGCCGAGCCGTACTCGTACTGCCAGTTCATCATGGGCCGAGATCACACCGCCTTTGGCCGGGCGCGGCATCCCTGGCTCACGGGGAGCGGTGGCTGGTTCTACACGGCGGCGACTCGCTGGATCCTCGGCATCCGGTTGAGCTTTGACGGGCTGGTCGTCGACCCGTGCATTCCGGGCGATTGGGAGGGATTCGAGGTCACACGCCAGTGGCGAGGGGCCACGTTCAACATCAGCGTGAGGAACCCGAATGGCGTGCAGAAGGGGGTCCGGGCGATCACCCTGAACGGAGCACCCACCGAAGGCCCGCTACCGCCTCAGGAGGCCGGTTCGGTCCATGACATTATCGCGACGATGGGATAGAGGCAACCGATTGCCTCCGGAATAAGCGACCCGCTATCCGCTTATCCGCTCGGACTGGAACAGTCCGCGCCATCCGTTGCCGCAAGCCGACAAGTACAGGAAATAATTATGCCAAACACTGAACCCAAACTCAAGGCCGTCATCCTCGCCGCCGGCAAAGAGGCGCTCGCCGCCGACGCCGGGCCGATGGTGTTGCAGACGCTGGGCGATCACAAGATCATTGATTACGTCGTCCAGAACGCGCTACAGCTCGTGTCACCGGACGACCTCTACGTCGTCGTGGGCTACCAGCGGGAAAAAGTCGAGGCGCACCTGGGGCCGGACTATCACTACGTCGTCCAGGAGGAGCAGCTCGGCACCGGCCACGCCGTCTTGCAGCTCCGCCCGTTGCTCGAGGATTTCCACGGCGATCTGCTCATCCTCTACGGCGACACTCCGCTCTTCCGCCCGGCCTCGATCCGCGGGCTGCTCAACCGCCACCGGCTGCGGCAGGCCCACCTGACGCTGCTCACCGCCGTCGTGGATCGCCCCCTCCCCTACGGACGCATCATCCGCGACAACAGAGGGCGGATCATGGACATCATCGAGGAGGCGGAGGCCTCGCCGGAGGTGCGCGAGATCCGCGAGCTGAACGTGGGCGCCTACGTTGTCCGCGCCGACGATATCTTTCCCGCCCTGGAGACATTGCCCCCTTCCCCGCTGGATGGTGAGTACCGGCTCACTGACTGTGCCCACCGTCTCATCCGCGCCGGCCTGCGGGTGGAGAGCTATCAGATTTACGACCAGGACGAGGTGCTGGGCATCAACACCCGCGACGATCTGACCCAGGCCGAGTTCATCCTGCAGAAGCGGCTCTACCGCCCCCGCCGCACCGAGGAGCGAAACCTGATCGCCTTTGGAACCGGCGGCTGGCGGGCCATCATCGGCGAGGGGTTCACGCTGCACAACGTCCGGCGGCTTTCACAGGCGTTGGCGAACGAGGTCGCCCGCCAGGGACAGGAGAAACGCGGCGTCGTCATCGGTTTTGACCGGCGCTTTCTCTCCAACCAGGCCGCTGAGGCCGCCGCCGAGGTCTTTGCGGGCAACAACATCCCGGTCACGCTGCTGGCGGAGGACGCGCCGACGCCGCTCATCACCTACGCCACCGCCGTCCAGGACGCGGCCTACGGCCTCGCCTTCACCGCCAGCCACAACCCGCCCGATTGGAACGGCCTCAAGGTCTTTCACGGCGACGGCTCGCTGTTGCAGGACGAGGAGACGCGCCAGATCGAGGCGGAGACGAACCAGTTGACGCCGGGCGACGTGGTCAAGATCGATCTCGATCTGGCGCTGGAGGCGGGCGTCGTCCAGCGGCGAGACTTGACCAACGAGTACGTGGACGCGGTCGAGGCGCTCATCGACCTGGAGGCGATCCGCGCCGCCGGTCTCAAGGTCATCGTCGACCCGATGTACGGCGTGAGCCAGCTCACGCTCGGCATCATCCTCACCGAGGCGCGCTGCCGGGTGGCCTTCATCCACGAGCGGCGCAACCCGCTGTTCGGCGGGCGCTCTCCCGCCCCCAATCTGGAGGCGCTGAGGCAGTTGATCACCCACGTGCGGGACGACGGCTACGACCTGGGGCTGGCCACCGACGGCGACGCCGACCGCATCGCCATCGTGGACGAGCGGGGCGAATACATCACCGTCAACGACGCCCTGGCGCTGCTGTACTGGTATCTGCACGAGGTGCGCGGCGAGAAGGGCGGCGTCGTGCGCAACATCGCCACCACGCACCTGCTGGACCGGCTGGCGGCCCGCTTTGGCGAGACCTGCTACGAGGTACCGGTCGGCTTCAAGCACGTCGCCGCCGCGATGGTCGAGCATAACGCGCTGCTGGGAGGCGAATCGAGCGGAGGGCTGACGATCCGGGGGCACATCCTGGGCAAGGATGGCATCTTTGCGGCAGCCCTGATCGTCGAGATGCTGGCCCGCACGGGGCAGCGGATCTCTCAACTGCGAGAGCGGGTCTACGAAACGGTCGGTCGCCTCTACGGTGCCGAGGTCAATCTCCCCGCCACGCCGGAGATGCGCATCGTCATCCCCAGGCGGCTGCAAGAGACCGCCCCAGAGAAGCTCGGCCCCTATCCAGTGGTGCGCGTCTCTCACATGGACGGCGTGAAATTCTTCCTGGAGAACGACAACTGGGCACTGCTGCGCTTTTCTGGCACCGAGCCGGTGTTGCGGATGTACACCGAGGCGGACTCGCCGGAAAAGGCCCGCGAGTTGATCGACTTGCTCAAACAATCCATTCAAGCGGAGGGGGGTATCCAGTGAAACGTGTAGCGCGAAAGGCAACCCGCCAACAGACGAGAAGGCATAACAGTCGGTTGGTGCTCAAGACGATCTATGACCGCGGCGAGATCAGCCGCGCCGACGTCGCGCGCGCGACCCGGCTCACGCGCCCCACCGTCTCGGACGTGGTCGCGGAGCTGATGGAGAAGGGGCTGGTGGAGGAGGTGGGGCACGGACCATCGGCGGGGGGCAAGCCTCCCATTCTGCTCAGCGTGGCGGACGATTCCCGGCACGTGATCGGCATCGACCTGGCCGCCGGGGAGTTTCGCGGCGGCGTGGTCAACCTGCGGGGCGACGTCAAGCATCAGGTCAACGTGCCCCTGCGCGGGCGGGACGGCGACGCGGCGCTGGCGCTCGTCTACGAGCTAGTTGACGAGCTGATCGCGGCGACCGACAGCCACTTGTTGGGCATCGGCATCGGCACGCCGGGGTTGATGGACGCGATGAACGGCGTCGTGCGCTGGGCGGTCAATCTGAACTGGCAAAACCTCCCGCTGCGCAGCCTGCTCCAGGAACGGTACGGCCTGCCGGTCTATGTGGCGAACGACTCGCAGGTGGCCGCCCTGGCGGAGTACACCTTTGGGGAGAACAGAGGCGGGAGAAATCTGATCGTGATCAAAATCGGGCACGGGATCGGCGCGGGCATCGTGCTCGACGGGCGGCTCTTTTACGGTGACACGTTCGGCGCGGGCGAGATCGGCCACGTGACCGTGGTCGAGAACGGCCGGCAGTGCCGGTGCGGGAACTCTGGCTGCCTGGAGACGGTAGCGAGCGTCGGGGCCATCATCCAGCGCGCCCAGACCATCGCCCAGAACAATCCCCACTCGCTGCTCCACCGGTTCGCCGCCAGCCCTGAAGAGATCACCGTCGACGCGGTCTGCCAGGCGTTCGAGGCGGGCGACGAGGCGGTGCGCCAGGTGATCCTGGAGGCGGGGCGGTACCTGGGCATCGCGGTGGCGAACCTGATCGGCGTGCTCAGCACCCGGCGCATCATGATCGCCGGGAACATCTCCTGCTTTGGCGAGGCCTGGCTGGAAACGATCCAACAGGAGATGGTCCGGCGGGCGCTGGAGGTGGTGGCGAGCAAGACGGAGGTGGGCGTCTCGAGCATCGGCCCCAACATCGTCTTCCTGGGAGCTTCGGCGCTGGTCCTGACGTACGAGTTGGGCCTGTTCGCCCCACTGGTGAGGAGGATTTAGCATGGCGATGGCGCGTGTGAAAGGTGATGCTTTTGAACTCGTGGAACCAAGAGTCTCGCCGCCGCTCGACCCGGTCTTTCGGCCGGCGGTGCTGGCGAATCGCGCGTTCCAAAACCAGGTCGAGGAATCGGGCGCCGGCGTACCTCTCGCGCTCGGCCTGGAGCGCCCCGATGGATCCGTGTCGCGCTTTGAGACGCGGGTTTTCCCCATCGATCATCCGCGAGCCGACGCGAATCTCGTGTACGCCGAGCGGTTGTTCAAATTTCTCCTCTGGCAGCGAGGGGGCTACAAGGCCTACGTGGGCGGCCCCAGGAACATTGGGAAGTATATCCAAACGTGCTACGCCCCCGGCGGCGCGCGCGAGTTCGACTTTCACTTTATGGGAGAGGATGTCTACGAGCGCCCGTTCACCGTGATTCCCTGCGAGGCCGCCGAGGTTCCCGCCGAACGGGAGAGCGGGCGATCGCTGGGCCGTCACCTGGACGGCTGCCGCATCGGGTTCGATCTGGGAGCCTCGGATCGCAAAGTCGCGGCGATGGTCGACGGCGAGACGGTCTTTAGCGAGGAGGTCGTGTGGGAGCCGGGCAAGCAGAGCGACCCCCGGTACCACTACCGCGAGATTATGGCCGCCCTGCAAAAAGCGGCCTCCAAGATGGAGCGCGTGGACGCGATCGGGGGCAGTTCGGCGGGGGTGTACGTCGACAATCGGGTCCGGGTCGCCTCCCTGTTCCGGGGTATTCCCCAGGAGCGGTTCGCCGAGGCCCGGGACCTGTTCCTGCACATCCGCGACGAGATGGGCGTTCCGATCGAGATCGTGAACGATGGAGAGGTGACGGCGCTGGCCGGCTCGATGTCGCTAGAGGACAACGGCGTCCTCGGCATCGCGCTCGGCTCGAGCGAGGCGAGCGGCTACGTGACGCCGGAGGGCGGCATCACGAGCTGGCTGAACGAGCTGGCCTTTGCGCCGATCGATTACAGCCCGAAAGCTCCCCTGGACGAGTGGTCGGGAGACCGGGGGTGCGGCGCGCTCTATCTCTCGCAGCAGTGCGTGTTCCGGCTCGCGCCCCAGGTCGGCATCACGATCCCGGCTGAGGCGACGAACGCCGAGAAACTCGCCTTCGTCCAGGAAAAACTGGAGGCGGGGCACAAAGGCGCCGCCGAGATATGGCAGAGCATCGGCTGCTACATGGGGTATGCCATCGCCCATTACGCCGATTTCTACGAGCTCAAGCACGTGCTGATCCTGGGGCGCTGCACCTCCGGGAAAGGCGGCCCGCTCATCGTGGAGGGCGCGGGCGAGGTATTGCGGGCCGAGTTTCCGGAACTGGCCACCCGGATCCACATCCAACTGCCGGACGAAAAGAGCCGGCGTGTGGGGCAATCGATCGCGGCGGCGAGCCTTCCGGAAATCCCAAAGGAGTAGAGCGATTTTGCTAATCGCCAGGGTCGGATAGCAAATCCGACCTACAAAGTCATTCTCAGAGGAATCATCATGAAGGACTGTAGGCGATTTTGCTAATCGCCAGGGTCGGATAGCAAATCCGACCTACAGAGTTATTTTCGGAGGAACAACTATGAAATTCCATCTTGACACAGCAGAGATATTTGTCCCCGACGGACTCTCCGCCGAGGAGGCGCTGGCGCGGACCACGCACCTGGCGATCGGCGCTCACCAGGACGACATCGAGATCATGGCCTTTGACGGAATCCTCAAGTGCTTCCAACGGGACGACCGGTGGTTTTGTGGAGTCACCGTCACCAACGGCAGCGGATCGCCGAGGGACGATCTGTACGAGGATTACACCGACGAGGAGATGCGCACCGTCCGGCGCAAGGAGCAGAAGAAAGCGGCCGTGGTGGGCGAATACGGGGCGCAGGTTCTGCTCGACTATCCCAGCGCGGCCGTGAAGGATGGCGCGAACCCGGCCCCCGTCCAGGATATCGAGTCGCTGTTACGGGCGACCCGGCCCGAAATCGTTTACACACACAATCTGGCCGACAAACACGACACGCACGTGGCCGTGGCGCTCCGCGCGATCGAAGCGATCCGCAGCCTGCCCGCGACCGAGCGCCCGCAACGGCTGTACGGCTGCGAGGTCTGGCGTGACCTCGACTGGGTGGCGGACGTGGACAAGATCGCCTTCGATTGTTCGGCTCACGAGAACCTCCAGGCGGCGCTGCTGGGCGTATTCGACTCACAGATCTGCGGCGGAAAGCGGTACGACCTGGCGACGATGGGACGGCGGCGCGCCAACGCGACCTACTACGCATCGCACGAAACGGACGTGGCCACCGGGATGATTTTCGCGCTGGACCTCACGCCGTTGATCCAAGATCCGGTCGAGGACTTGCAAACCTACGTCCGGACGTTCATCGATCGGTTTGCGCGAGAGGTAACGGGGCGAATCGCACGATTGCAAGTGTAAACAGGTGCAACGCACCTGGCAGGTGCGTTGCACCTATCCGCATAGTGTGGTACACTGGGCGAAATTCATCGAAAGGAAATCTATGAGTCTGAAATCGGAAATCTTTGAGCAACCCGAAACCTTGCAGCGTCTGCTCGATACGCAAACGACGCACGTCGAACGGATCGCCCGCGCCATCCGCCAGCGAGAGGTGAATTATGTCCTTCTGGCCGCGCGGGGCACGTCGGACCACGCCGGGCTGTACGCCAAATACCTGTGGGGAGCCTTTAACCGGCTGCCCGTCGCCCTGGCCACTCCCTCGCTGTTCAGCATCTATGGCAAGCCGCCGGCGTTGAAGAACGGGCTGGTACTGGGCATCTCTCAATCGGGCCAATCGCCCGACATCGTCGGCGTGGTGGCCGAGGGAAAACGACAGGGCGCGCCGACTCTGGCGATCACCAACGAGCCGGACTCGCCGCTGGCGGAGGCTGCCGAGTTCGTCATCGACATCCACGCCGGAGCCGAGAAAGCGGTGGCGGCCACGAAAACGTACACAGCCCAACTGCTGGCCGTGGCGATGCTCTCGGCGGCTTTGGCGGAGGATAGCGACCGCCTGGCGACGTTACAACGCGCGCCGGAGATGGTGCAGCAAGCCCTGGATCTGTGCGCGACGGTCGAGCAGGCGGCCGAGCGGTATCGGTATATGGAGTCCTGCGTGGTCATCGGTCGGGGCTACAACTATGCCACGGCCTTTGAGATCGCGCTCAAGATCAAGGAGCTTACCTATGTGCTGGCCGATCCCTACTCCTCAGCCGATTTTCAGCACGGCCCGGTGGCCGTCGTCGAGCACGGCTTTCCCGTCATCGCCATCGTGCCGGAGGGGCAGATCGCGGGGGAGTTGCTCGATTTTCTGCGGCAACTGCGCGAGCGCGAGGCGGAACTGGTCGTGATCTCTCCCCTGGATGAGGCGCTGGGACTGGCTCACACACCGCTGCCGCTGCCGGTTGGCATGCCGGAGTGGTTATCGCCCCTGGTGGCCGTGACGCCGGGCCAGCTCTTTGCGCTGGGGCTGACACTGGCAAAGGGGTTCGACCCGGAGCATCCTCGGGGGTTGCGGAAGGTTACTTTGACGCGATAAGATAACCGACCGTCTGCCAATACTCTCTATGATCGGGAGCGTTACATATCGTGAGGCTGACGAAAACAAGCCTATCCCAACGTCACCCCCTTCCCCCGCTTTCCATCCACCCATTTGAGCGCCAGCTTTAGCTTCCGCTTCAACCCGCGCTTCTTGGCCTTTTCCTTCACCTTCAGCGAGAGAACGACGTCGCTCGCCACCGGAACGACGATCTCCTCGTCGCCCCGCTGAAAGACGACCTCCCGCTGTTCCAGCCGGTCCGCCAACTGGCGCAGGAAAGCCGCCACGCTCTGCACATCCTTACGCTCCTTGCTCTTGAGAAGTACACTTTTCTTCGCCATACGTCACACTCCTTTTGATATGATTCACTATCTGTGGTATCCGAAATTTGCCTAGAAAATAGACCTGTAGCCACGGATTCCATTCCGCACCAAGAGCGCAACGCCCCGCGCTATGGAAAGCGCGACTACATTTTCACCCTGAGCGCCGGCTGAGTAGGGCCTGAAACGGAGTGGAAGGCCCGTATCGAAGCCAAGCGGGTTTGCAAACGGATGCGTCCGACCGGCACGGTCGGCGTTATCCGCACCCGCTCCCTTGGTTTCGATACGCTCTTCGCTACGCTACGAGCTACTCTACTCAACCAGCGGTCGCTAGTTTTGTTATCAAAAAAGTCAAGGTGCTGTTAAATAGCACTAGACAAAGAGCGGGCGCATGCCCTCGTCCGCCGCCAGCTTTTCCATCTCCTCGTCCGAGGGCGGCGTCTGGAAACGATGCGCCGCCTCCAGAACCGTGGGGAGCAGGTCGACGTCTCCGGCGGTGTTCACAAAGACGCCCGGATGGCCGAGCACCCAATGCACCGCCAGTGCGATGGCGGCCTGCCCCTCCAGCGGCTCGTACCAGACGGTGCGGGTCGGCGTCTTTTCGCCCCACTCGCCCTTGGCGATGGACTTGATCGTCTGCACCGCCACGTCGCGCTCCCGGCAGACGCGCATCAGCGCCTCGAAATCGGCGGCGTACTGCTCGTTCTGCATCATCATGTAATTGAGGGGCAACAAGACCGAATCAAAGTCGAAGCGTTCCAGGCTGCGCCGGTGCATCGCGGGGGCCGTCACACCGTGACCGGTCACACCGAGGAAGCGCGTCAACCTCTGCTCGCGGGCCTCGATCACCGCCTCGAGCGCGCCGCCCGGCCCCATCGCAACGTCCCATTCCTCCGGGTCGACCAGGTGGTGCAACTGCAACAGATCGACGCGGTCCACGCGCAGCCTTTCGAGCGATCCTCGAATCTGATCGTAGGCTTCCTGATAGGTGCGCTTGTCCGTCTTGGTCGCCAGGAAAAAGTCATCCCGGTGGCGCTCCATCCACGGCCCGATGCGCAGCTCTGCAACGCCGTAGCTGGGGGCCGTGTCGATGTGGTTGATGCCGTAACCCATCAACACTCCCAGCGCAGCATCCGCCTCGCGCTGAGAGACCGACCAGAGAGCGGCAGATCCAAAGATCGCGCGCGTACTCGCGTGGCCGGCACGACCAAAGGGTTGCATCTCGATCATTCCATACCTCCTATCTCCCGCCCCATTGGACAGCTCTCCACTCATCCGCTTATCCGCTACCATCCGCTGCACCGGGCGCAACCTGGAGCGCCATCCCCGACTTGCACAACGGACATTCCTCCGGCAACCACCTCTCGCATTCGAGCGACGCCAGCAGAAAGAGCGGCGCTCCATATTGCCTGGCGATCTGCGCCGCCGCTTCGCCAGAGCCGCCGCCCAGCCCCGCGCACGCCGCGCGTCCACGAACAGCCCGTCCAGATCCAGCCACAGGTCGCCGTGGTGGCCCGATTCGTAGACAAAATGTCCATGCGACGCAGTCACTGCATCAAGCACGGCTTTCTCGATCCCGGACGACTCCACGATACCTTTCTCCACAATGTGTTCCTCAAGAGGGAAGGAGAACAAGAATGGACTGGAGAGTATTCCACTTTCAGCCACCCTCACCATCCTGGGTCTCCAACAATCGAACTACCCATTCTCGTTTGACAGGATCAAACACTTTGACCTTCCACTTGCGTTCGACAGTATCGAAATACCCGAGTTCCCAACTCCCCTCGCCCGCGTTGTATGTGTACTCGCCGGACACGCCCTCTTTGCGGAGGCGGATACCTCCTGCATCCCAGTTCGAGAATTCAGCGCCGCAATGTTCGCAGTGATAACAATAGTCCCGCTCAACGTCGGCGCGGGGAGAGAAGCCTACCTGCTTTCTCGCCAACCTGCGCGGGGGTCGAGGCCCGCTCCGCCAGACGAGCATGCCATCGTAAACCAGACGGTGCTCGCCGCACTTGGGGCAGGGATAAGAGACCATGGCTTCACCTGTTACACGCATGCAGACACCTCGCTCGGATCGTTAACTCTTCCTTCAACAGTTCATTCCATTTGTGCAGACTTCATATATGGCGCCTTCTGTTCCCACCGCTCCCGCTGCTCCGGATGCTCTCGGAAGAACCTCTCGATGATCTCTTCGACCTTGCCCTGCGCCGTCAACACGGCTTGCTCCATATCTATACTGGTCAGCTTCCCCTCCTGCTTCAGAATCTCGCCATCCACGATGACCGTATCCACGTCCGCCGGAGTCCCATAGAGCACGATACTCGTCAACGGGTCCTTGGTCGGCGTCAGGTAGGGATTTCTCAAATCAATCGTGATCAGGTCCGCCTTTTTTCCCGGCTCCAGCGATCCGACCTCGTCGTCAATTCCCAGCGTCTCCGCGCCGCCCCTGGTCGCCAGCTCCAACATCTCGTAGAACGTGGGGCGAAAGGTAAGGCGATCGCGAGCCAGCATCTCCTCGGCCCCCTCGATCAGGCGGGCGCGGGCTTGCTGGCCGTCCAGGTTCTCTCGGATCAGCCGGAACATGTCGTGGTGGTAATCGTCCGTCCCCAACCCGATGGAGATCCCCATATCCAGCCAGCGCACCAGCGGGCTGGTCGTGAAGCGACAGTGGAGGATCCCGATATCCGAGTCGGCGATGAGTTGCGTGTCCTTCTCGGTGGCGTAGGCGCAGTGGGCGGCGGTGAGTCGCTCGTTCAAAACGCCCAGATCGTGGAGGTGTTGAGGAGGCGTCTTGCCATACAGTTTTTGCACCTGCTTGAACTCCCGCCAGCTCTGAGAGAGGTGCGTGGTCATTCTGAGGTCGTGAGCTTGGGCAAATTCCTTGCACTTGAGATACATTTTCGCCGTCGCCAGGTCGGGCGCCTTCGGGCCCATCGCCACCGTGATGCGCCCATCCGCCTGTCCGTTCCAGTCGTGGTAGAGATCGGTCGCTCGTTCAAAGGCGGCCTCTCCCTTTTCGGGCAGGTACTTGTAGGCTCCCGTCTTGAGCACGCTCAGGTCGACCTCTTCGATGTCGCCGACCAGGATAGCGCGGTTCCCCGCCTCCGCCACAGAGCGGGCAAATCCGTCGGGATAGGTGTAAATCACCATCGCCGTGGTGCAGCCGCCGTAGATAAGCTCCGCACAGGAAGCCAGGCCCAACTCGGCCATATCGCCAGGCTGCCGGTACCCCTCCAGGGGCAGGTTGACCTGATAGAACTCGCCGATGAGTTCATACACCCCGCGAAAATATTGCTGAAGGTGGGCATGGACGTTGACGAATCCGGGCAGGACGACCTTGTGCTCGGCGTCTATGACCGTATCGGGCTGGTGGGGGATTTCTGGGACTTTTCCCACGGCTACAATCCGGTCGTCCTCTATATACAGATCGCCACGGCGATAGACGGTCTTTTGCTTGTCCATTGTGGCGATAAAGCCATCTTTGATGAGTATGCTTGCCATCCACGTCTCCTTACCCTCAACAACCTACCTGTAGTTGCCGAAATTCAAATGCGCCAAGCGATATTCCCCGCCCTTCTTCACGTACACAAAGGTGACCGGGCCGCGCTGCACCTGGCCCGTGCTTCTGCGAAAGAACCAGATCCCCGTCACCACGACCGCCCGTCCGAAATCGGCAGCATCGAGATCCTCCACCCACAGCTCGTTTTCCGAAACCTTGCCGCCCTCGACAAAGCCGAACCCGCGATGATGCTCCCGGACGGCCTCGATACCCCGGATCGCCCCCTCCCTCTCGGACGAAAAGTAGGTCAGATTCTCGTCCGTCAGAAACAGCCTGTCGATCTGAGAAAGATCGTACGAATTCCACATCGCCACCCACTCGCCGACGATTCGCTCAACCTCGAACATGTTCTCCTCCTTTTGATCCTACCAGTATCCTCATAAACCGTCGCCGCTCAAAGCCGCCTTCACCCGCTCTGGCGTGAAGGGAATCCGGCGCAGGCGGATGCCGACCGCGTCAAAGATCGCGTTGGCGATGGCCGCCGGGACCGGCCCTTGCGCACCCTCGCCCGTGCCCAGATAGGGCTGACCGGGGCGATTGAGCAGCACCGTCTCGATTTCGGGCGCGTCGTGGAAGCGCAGAATCGGGTAGCTGTACCAATCGGTGCTGATGACGCCACGCCGGTCAAAGGCGACCTGCTCCTTCAGCGTCCAACTGGCCGACTGGATGAAGGCACCCTCGATCTGGTTGCTCAGGCCGTCAGGGTTGACGATCTGCCCGGCGTCGGCGGCGAGGACGGCCCGCTCCAGGCGGACGTGGCCGCTGGCTCGATTCACGCTCAGATCCACGACCGCCGCCATGTACAGTTGCCGGTTCTTGTAACGGGCGAATCCGACGCCGCGCCCCAGCCCATCGGGCCGCGGACCGGCCTTCTCCGCCGCCGCCTCGACGACGACCCGCGCCCGCTCGTCCTCCAGGTAGCGCAGGCGGAACTCGACCGGGTCGACGCCCGCCGCGTGCGCCAGCTCGTCCACGAACGACTCGATGGCAAAGACGTTGGCGTACGATCCCAGCCCGCGCAGCGACGAGGTGCGCAAGGGGCTGTCCGCCACAAAGTGCGCGACGATGCGCTTCTGGGGAAAGACGTACAGCGGGTCGGCGTTGCGGTGGATGCCGACGTGGGGCGCCATCACGAACTGAGGACGAGGCGGCTTAAACGGCTCGGCCAGGTGCCAGGCGGCGAGCAGGCCCGACATGTTCCCCTCCGGGCGGCCCCGGCCCAGGTGGGGATAGCCCCTGACGTCGTGGTTCCAATCGACGACGTTGCCGTCAGCGTCGAGGCTGGCCTGCATCTCGAACATCGTCGCCGGGCCATACGGCTCCCAGGCATTCTCGTCGGCCCGCGTCCACTTGAGCGATACAGGGCGGCCCGGCACGGCGCGGGCCAGCAGCGCCGCGTCGAGCGCGACGTCGTCCGCACCGTTGTGGCCGTAGCAACCCGGCCCGTCCACGTGGAGGACGCGCATGTCTTCCTCATCCATTCCCAGAACGTGGGCCATCGCCCTTCGCAGCGGGTAGACTCCCTGGCTGTGCGTCCAGACGGTCAGCTTGCCGTCGACCAGTTGCGCCACCGCCGCCGATGGACCGGGCGAGGCGTGCATGTGGTAGGGCCGGTAGTAGGTGGCGGTCAACGTCTGCGCCGCCTCTGCCGGCGCTTTGACCGGCGGGATCGGATCGCTCACCGGCATGCCGTCCACGACGAGATACGACTGGGCGGGCTGGCTCCGCAGGTGATCGAAAAGGGCCTCCTGGGGTGGCAGGGACGTACCGTCCTCCCAGGTCGCGGCTTTCCGCAACGCCTTCATCGCCCGGACGGCCTGTTCCTCGCGCTCGGCGACGACGGCCAGAAAGCTGCCATCGCGCACCACCTGGATGACGCCCGGCATCCGCATCACCGCTTCCTCGTCGACCGAGACGAGCCTGACCCCGTAGCCCGGCGGGCGGACGACTCGCCCGTGAATCATACCCGGCAGATCGAGATCGTGGACGAAACGAGCTGTGCCGGTCACCTTGGCCAGCAAGTCGAGACGTTCTGCGGGACGGCCCACAACCCGGTACGCTTCCGGCTGTTTGGGTTGGCTGATCCCCCTCACCTGGCGGCCCAGTCGTTTTCCGGCGAACAGATCCCAGTAGGTGACGCTGCGCCCGGTGGCCGGGTCGGCGATGACGCCGTCGGTCACGGTGAGGCGCTCGATGGGAGCCTCCAACTCCTCGTGCGCCACCGAGAGCGCCATCTGCCGCAGCTCGGCGGCGGCGTAGCGCACGGCGTTGCCGGAAACCTCGATGGACAAGCTGCTTACGGTGTAGCCCTCGTCGGGCGATTGGGCCGTATCCGCCGTGACGACCCGGATGCGATCCAGAGGCACGTCCAGTTCATCGGCCCCGATCATGGCGATAGAGGTTTTGAGGTCCTGGCCCAGCTCGACCTTGCCGGTAAAGAGCGTGATGGTTCCGTCGGTGTTGACGCGCACCCACGGGTCGAGGTCGGGAGTTTCCACAAGCGAGGGGGACAAAGCGTCGGTCGGCTGAATCTCCTGGTCTCGTCTCTCCTCCACCTCGTAGGGAGGCGACTCGACCGGTCGCCCGGCGGCGCGCTTGATCGCCCGAAGGACGCGGTCATACGTGCCGCAGCGGCAGAGATTGTCCGCCATCGCGGCCCGGATCTCGGCGTCGGTCGGATGTGGGTTCCGGTCGAGCAGAGCGGCAGCGGCGACGATCATACCCGGCGTGCAAAAGCCGCACTGAACGGCCTGTTCCTCGATAAAGGCTTTTTGGAGCGGGTGCAGATCGTCCACCGTCCCCAATCCCTCCAGCGTCGTGATCTCGTGGCCCTGGACGGAGCGAACCGGTACGCGACACGAAGGCACAGCCTGGCCGTCGATCATGATCGTGCACGCGCCGCACTGTTCCAGGCCGCAGCCAAACTTGGCTCCCTTCAGGCCCAGGTCGTTGCGCAGGACGTAGAGCAGGGGCGTGTCCGGTTCGACGCGCACGCGATGGACGCGACCGTTAACCTTTAGCGTGATCTCCTGAAGCATCGGTCCTCTCCCTCGTTTCACTTACTGGAGATTCCTCGACTCCACTCCGCTGCGCGTCGTTTCGCTACTAAGAAATTTGACATTGAGCGTCATTTCGAGTGACCGTAGGGAACCGAGAAATCTCCATTGTCGAACTTGGAGACCCTTCGACTCCGCTACGCTCCGCTCAGGGTGACGAATACATTTAGTTTCTTGCTCACTGAACAACACCGTGGCGTTGTGATTCGCTCGGAATGACGATTGTACTAGAATCTCGTCGTCGTATTCTTCATTCCTCCAAATCCGAAAGGATTACCTTACGACGAGTTAATACGCCCAGGGCGATCAACAACACGCCGACGAAGGGCAAAGGCCAGGGCGAAACGCCGGAACCGCCGGTGGCAGGAAGCGTGGTGGGCGGTTGCTCGGCTGGCGGGCCGGTCACGATGCGTCCGTCCAGTTGAGCGTTGACGGGACTGTTCGCCTGGATGAATTTGCGCACCTCGTCCCACACGTCGAGGCCGGTCTCGGTATAAGAGGCCGGGGCGAAAATATCCTTATACCCTCCCGCATAGAGGCCCTGAAAGTTGCTGGTCGCCACCTGGTAGGTCTGGGCCGGGGCGAGCGGGCTGTAACCGGCAGTGGGGTCAGTCGGGTCGTCGAGGATCTGGACGTTGGCAGCCTCGCCATCCACGATATTGAATCGCACCCCCGATACCTGGGAGAAGAAATCGGAGCCGCTGCGCGAGACGCTGAAATCGAGCAGCTCTTGTACCTGCGCGCCGGTCATGTCGTAGACGAACACGGCGTTCTTGTAGGGCATCGCGGTCAGCAGGTCTTGCTCCAGGATCGTGCCGGGCGGGATGGGCTGGCGAAAACCGCTGGCTGTGAAGAGAGCCAGGTGCGCCCCGGCGGCGTCCCGGACGATGTCCGTCACAAAGTTGCCCAGCAAAGCCTCGCCCGTGAATTGTCCCTCGGTCGAAAGCTCGACGGCCGCCTCGCCGATGAGCTGAAAGAGATGGGCATAGTCGGGATCGGCCTCCAGTTCGGCCTGCATCTGCGCGACGAGCTGCGCGATCTCGGGGTCCTGGGGCATGTCATTGCTCATCTGTACCAGTTCGCCTCTGACATCGCTCAACTCCCCGTCGCTGAAGGTGAATTCCACTTTACTGATATAGGTTAGATACTGGAAGGGGGAGATGATGACCGTATCGGTGCCGGGGATAGACGTCAGCGATTCCTTGCGGTGGCTGTGAGTGCCAAAGATGAGGTCAATGCCGGGAACGGCCTGAGCCAGGGCGATGTCGTCCTCGTACAAGGCATGCCCAATCACGACCACTGCATCGACTTGTTCGTCTTCCCGCAAAGCTCGGACGACCTTCTGAGCGGTTTCTACCCGGTCGGCAAAGGTGGCGTTGGGCGCGGGCATGGTCTCTGGCTTGAGCAGTCCTTCAAAATCGGAGCCGACCAGGGCAAACACACCAATTATCGCTCCCCCAACGTCGAACACCCAGTACGTTTTGCCATCGTACTGGAAAAGAGGCTGGTCGTCGGCGTCCAGCACATTGCTGCCCAGAATGGGATAGTCGATCTGCGTCTGACACTCGGCAAACGCCTCGGCCCCATAATCGGCGTCGTGGTTGCCAAAGGCCATCGCCTCCACCAGGCTGTTGAACCAGGGCCACTCGGCGCATTGGTACTTGTCGGACCAGGCTGGCGAGCCTTTGTTGATCATGTCGCCGCCGCTCAAAATCAACGTGTTCGGGTCATCGGCGTAGGTCTTGAGGTAGGCAACGGTGCGGGCAACCCCGGCGACGTCGGCCACTCCTTCGGAATAGAAGGGGACGGCGTGGGAGTGATAATCGGTATAGTGCAACAGCGTGATCGTGATATCCTCCTGCTGCGCCGAAACAGACGGAGCGCTTAGCAGTACCAATACAACTACAGTCGCAATCAGTGCACGTGTCTTCATTGATCTTGTCCTCTCTTTACATAACTTTTCCTGTATCTTTGCAATAAATCGAGGCAGATGTAGGGCGGTTGCGGATTGGGACAATCCGACGCTAACCGCCGCCTGGTCGGATAGCTACTTTCCCCAGAATATTGAGAAGATACCTTTTCATTTTACGGTGTCTCAACATCTCTTCGACACCAAACCTTATCCCGATGTGAAGCGAGCTTCCAGCCACGTCTCCACATCGCTCAACACCTGGTCACGTTCAGGCTCGTTGAACACTTCGTGGTAACAGCCCTCATAGACGTGGAGCGTCTTGTCGGTCGAACTGACCGAGGCATACAACATCTGCGCGCCCTCGGGATCGACGAGCTTGTCTGCGCCGCCTTGCAAGATCAAGATGGGCAGCGCGATCCTGGCTGCCTCAGCAGCGACGCGCTCCATCGCCTTGAGCAGCTCGGCGCTCAAACGGGCTGTGGTTTTCCCTCTGTACACCAGAGGATCGTTGACATACGCCTGCACCACCTCCGGGTCTCGACTCACGCCCTCGGCTTCGACCCCTACCAATCCAAACTTGGGCATCAAGGTCGAAAGCATCTTACCTACAAAGACCACAGGCGGCGAGACGTTATCGGGTACTTGTACGAACGGCGCGGAAATCACCGCTCCCGACAATTCGGTCTGGTGCTCGATCAAGTAGATCGAACCGATCAGCCCACCCATGCTATGCCCGACCAAAAAGATCGGTTTGTCCGGCTGCCAAGCACGTACCATGTCAAAGTAGGTCTTGAGCATATCCGTGTAATCCTCAAATCGCTCCACATAGACCCGCGTGCCGTCCGATTTGCCATGTCCGATGAGATCGACCCCATACACACCATAGCCCAACGGGACAAAGTGGTTGACCACGTTCATATACCGCCCGCTATGCTCGGCCAGCCCGTGGACGATCAACAACACCGCTTTCGGCTCGCCTTCTGGCAGCCAGTACTGGTAATAGATGTTGGTATCCCGAATACCTTTGAAAGAGCCTTCCTGGTGCCTCACGCTTACCTCCCGTCAATAATCCTCAACCCAATCGCTGAAGAACCATTTCGTGCCGCCCATTGTACCCGTATTTGGAATTTAAGGCAAAACATTTATTGAACAAGATTGCCCCTGGCGAAGTCTGGTGTATAATGATGCCCGACAGAAAATCACACAGGTCACTATCTCTGTCTTGACTACCATGTCATCACAAAAGCGAAATCTTCACCACACAGACCGCCTGGATCGTATCGGCATGGTCGCCCGATGGCGACCTGTGCACCGCGGACACGCGCTCGTCTTGCACGCGCTCTGCGACCGCGCGGCTCAAGCTCTGATCGGGATCGGCAGCTCGAACAGGTATAATCTTCGCAACCCGTTCACGCTCAAAGAAACCAGCGACATGATCCGGCTGGCGCTAGACGGGCGGGAGAACTATACCCTGATCCCCGTGCCCGATCTCGACGACGGCCCACGTTGGCGGCTGATGATCCTCGATCTGTTTGGCCCGCTCGACCTGTTTGTCACCGCCAACCCGTACGTCGCGAGCCTGCTCGCCGAGGATTACCGGGTCGTCAGGCCGGTCGAGCTTATCGCGGCGGACGAACAGATCGCGCTTGACGGAACGATGGTCCGCAGCGAGATGGCGCGCGGCGATGGTTGGCGGGATTTGGTTCCTCCAACCGTCGCGGACTATATCGCGGCCTGGCGGCTCGACGAGCGCTTTCGCCGCGAGTTTGGACTAGAAACGTTGGCGCTAGACGCCACAGACACTACAGGGAGACCCGATGTATACATGGGATGAAGATACCAGTAAATGGTACGGCAAGGGAAAATACCGCTATAGCCCCGGTGGCGCAGACAAGCGAGGCGCGGCAGCCGAGAGGGCCAAAGCCAGCGGCCCGCGCACGTATGAGGGAAAGAGCGGGCCAAACGAAAAGATCATCGATCCTCAAAAACATATCAGCACCCAGTCAGGCAACCCGCTCATCATCGCTGTCGACGTGACCGGCTCGATGGCAAGCTGGCCGGCCGAGATATTCGACCGCCTGCCCCTGCTCTACAACACGCTTTCGCAGTACCGGGAGGATCTCGAAGTCTGCTTTGCGGCCATCGGCGACGCCGCCTGCGATCAGTGGCCGCTGCAGGTGACGACGTTCGCCAGCGGCTTTGATCTCGAACAACTCCTCGGTTCACTGTATGGCGAGGGCGGCGGCGGCGACGCTCCCGAGAGCTATGGCCTCTTTGCGCATTGGGTGAATACCCACGTCGAGGTCCCCGACCTGGATGAGACACCGTTTCTGATCGTGTTTGGCGACATTACCATGCACCCCAAGGTTCCCAAGGAGCAGATCACCCACTACCTCGGAGACCGGGGGAGCCGCAATGTCGATGCCATCAAAGCGTGGCAACAGGCCAGCGAAAACTGGAACACCTGGTTTCTGCGACGACCGACTGGCAAGCCAGGAGACATGGTTGACCAACAGTGGGGCAAGGCGATTGGCGAACAGAAAATCTTTCACATCCAGGATGAACAACGAGCTGTCGACTATGCCATGGGCCTGATCGCCCGCGCCTGGGGACATTTTGGGGATTTTCAGGACAATATGCGCGCCCGCCAGAGCGCGGACAAAGTTGCGGAGGTAAGCGCGCCCATCGCGATAAAATGCCCACGCTGTGGCGCTCCGATCCCGATCGACACGGCTGGCATGTTCAGTTGCAGCTATTGTGGAACCACCTTAAAGCTCTAGAGTTCAGACCTGACATGTCTCGGCTGCACATTCGTCAACGAGACGACTTGCTTGGCCAAGAGCCTGAGACCAAGAAGATTCTGTCGAGACCTGTCAGGTCTAGGCTGGAGTATTCTCATGAACATTCGCGCTATCGTCACCACGCCGCCTTACGCTACCTTTCTCGATGAGGTGGCCAGACATCCGCTGGTGTGCGGCTTTCGGCTGAACACGGTGATGCCGCTGCGAGACGGGCCGGCCGAGGCACTCGAACGGCTCCGTGCTTTCGGCCAGCCGTTGTGGGTCGATCTCAAAGGGCGGCAACTGCGGGTGGTCGGCGCAGCCATTCCGCCGTACACCGAGATCCGCCTGAGCCACCCCATTCGCGTCGAGACGCCGGTCGACGCCTTTTTCTCCGATGGCAACGAGCACGCGCGGGTCGCGGCGGTCGATGGCGACCGGCTCATCCTCGCAGACGGCCCGCGCCGGCTCATCGGCCCCGGCGAATCGGTCAACATCGTGCACCCCTCGCTCAAGATCGATGGGACGCTTACCGAGACGGACCGCGCTTATCTCGCGGCGATGCGGGAAGCGGGGCTCAAGCGCGTCATGATCTCTTACGTCGAAAGCCCTGCCGACGTCGAAGAAGTACGCGGCCTGCTCCCAGGCGCCGAGGTCATGCTCAAGATCGAGTCGCGACGAGGACTTGAGTACACCCGAAAGTACGGGAGCTCGCACGGCCGGCTCGTGGCCGCGCGTGGCGACCTCTACGTGGAGGTTCTGCGCCCGCATCGAGTCATCGGCGCGCTGCGCGACATTGTCGCCGCCGATCCAGAGGCCGTGGTCGCCAGCCGGATTTTCGACTCGCTCGGCCACATCCCCGTCCCCGTGAGCGCCGACATCGGCGACGCGGCGTTCCTGCTCTCGCTGGGGTATCGCACGTTCATGCTCGGCGACGTGCTCTGCTTCCAGCGCGATACGGTGCTGGAGGCGCTCAACCTGCTCGAGGCCGTAGCGGGGCAATTTTCATGAGAATCGCGCTCGCGCAGATCAACGCGTGCGTCGGCGACCTCGAAGGGAACGTCGAACGCTGTCTGGCGGCGATAGAGACTGCCCATAGCCAGGACGCCGCGCTCGTCGTCCTGCCAGAGATGGCGGTTCCCGGATACCCGCCCCGAGACATCCTCTTCGATTCCAGCTTCACCGAGGCGGCGGCCGAGGCGACCCGCGACCTGGCCCGTCGCGCCGGCGGCGGGCCTCCGGCTGTGGTCGGCACCCTGATGCCGGGCGACCGCCGGCTGCCCCATCACCCCGGACTGTACAACGCCGCCGTGCTCCTGGACGGCGGCGACGTTCGACTGGTCGCTGCCAAGCGGTTGCTGCCGACGTATGACGTCTTTTTCGAGCCGCGCTGGTTCCTGCCCGGCCCCGCGCTGCCGCCAACGGTCGTGGCCGGGAAGCGGGTGGGGTTCCTGGTGTGCGAGGATCTCTGGGACGAGGGGTACGACGTCCACCCGGCTGCCGAGCTTGTCGCCGACGGAGCGGAACTGTTGGTCTGCATCTCCGCCTCGCCGTATCGCCGGGGGATTATGGAGCAGCGGCTTTATCACGCCCGTCGCCAACATTGTCCGCTGGTGTACGTCAACCTCTGCGGCGGGAACGACGAGTTGATTTTCGACGGACGGAGTTTCGCCGTCGACAAACAGGGCGGCGTCATCGCTCGGCTGGCCGGGTTCGAGGAAGAGGTCCGGGTGATCGACCTCGAAAAAGATGCTCCCGCTGAGCTGCCCGCTGACAAGCGCGAGCACCCGGAAGAGGAGCTTTACCGGGCGC
>DAOTUB010000222.1:0-18427 GCA_034437455.1 Anaerolineae bacterium
ATCTATGCTCACTCAAGTCGCCTATCCGAGATGATGCAGAATTTACCGCATACACCATTGGCCTGATTTGTTGGCATGTTCGAAACGATCAGTCGTAGTGCGTCGATTTTTTATGAGAAAACCCTGCTACGTGCTCAACGCCTGATGATTAGCAGCAGTCCGGCCACGAACCCTTCACTTCCCTTCGACAGGCTCAGGACAAGGCTCAAGATTCTCTCCCGCATCACCGAGCCAACCGAGGGCGCGCCGGGGCGTCGGTTTAGCAGAGAGGCAGCGCAGTGAAAATCATTTGGACAAGACATGCGCAAGAGCGCCAGGAGGAATGGCGGAAAAAGTTGGGCATCACTCGTCAGGAGGTGGAGGACTTGTTGAGGGATCCCGAACAGGTGGCGCCAGGTGACCTCGAGGCCCTTGTCGCTCAAGCAAGAAGAGGAAATGGCCTGTTGAGGGCTCCCTTTATCAAAGTAGAAGGGGGACGCAAGGTCCTGACGTATCCTCTCAATAACCTGGGGTTTGCAAGGCGAGAAACCAGGTTTTTCTGAAAACCCTGGTTTCTTTCCCCGAATTATTGAGATGATAGGTCCTGACGGCCTATTGGACCAGCAAAGTGGAAAAGTATTGGAGGGAGGAACAAGATGCGAATCCGGTATGATTCTGAAGCTGACGTCCTTATACTCGTCCTGCGGGATTTGCCCCCGGTGGACGCGGTGGAGGAAGCAGGGGGTGTGATCATCAGCTACGGCGAGGATGGGGAGGCGGTCAGCGTGGAGTTTCTGCATGCTTCTGTGCGTCACCTGATTCGGACATGCGAGATCAGCGTGACGCTTCAGGCCGAGCGTGTACCCGAGAGAGTGTATGCAACGGCTGGAGCCTAGCGCAGGTACAAAAGTGAGGGGCGATTCAGTATCTCGGATGCTGTACAGGCCAAACGTGGGTGATAGCGACCAAGCAGGCCGCGCAGTTAGCGGCGATCACCGCGGCAAGGGCGGTCGAGCGAGGCGATTGCTCCCGTCAAGTGCTGGCCGAGTACGAGCAGGCCTGGCATCGCGCTGGCGGGCGGGAGTTGGTGTATGGGCATTGGCTGCGTAGGGGATTTCGCAGTCTCCCTGATTGGGGATTGGACCGGATCGTCGATTTTTTCGGCAAATCCTGGGCGCAGAATTGGATTGCTCGGCTGGGGGATATGGATTATCCGTCCAGGTTGTTTGCGCTCCTGGCGGCGACCCGGAGAAAGCGGGCGATGCCGAAGGCAATAAGGACCAGGCGGCGCGTTAGCATGGGAGTTTGAGGTGAGCGAGATGGTAGTAGCGTCGGCTCGAGAAAAGAGCCTGTTGGCGAGGGGAGCGGCACTAGTGAGGCAGCCGTTATTCGCCAATGCTGGATATTTGCTGGCTGTCAACATGGTAGGCGCCTTGGTGGGGTTTGTATTCTGGGGGCTAGCTGCTCGCATTTATCAACCAGAAGAGGTAGGAACCGCTTCCGCTACACTGTCAGTCATGGCGCTGTTATCAGGAATCGCTAGTCTGGGAATGGGTAATAGCCTGGTGCGCTTCTTGCCCGGGGCTCGGTCCCCCGAGCGTTTCTTGAACACTGTCTTCACGTTCAATACACTGATAGCTCTCCCAATAGCCGGAGTGTATCTGGCTGGGCTATCGATTTGGTCTCCATCGCTGATCGCGCTGCGGCAGAATGGTCTCTACATTGTAGGATTTCTAACCTATATCATTGCAGCAACAGTGGCTGCTGTGGTTCAAATGGCGTTTGTGGCTCGCAGACGGGCAGACTATACACTAATCCACACTTGCGTGATTCAAGGCGGACGTTTATTGTTGGTGGTCGTGTTAACGGGATTGGGAGCTATGGGACTGGTAGGTTCGATGGCTTTGGCAGTTGTGCTGGCCACTGTGTTCAGTCTGACGATACTGCTCCCCAGGGTGGTGCCAGGCTATCGACTGCGTCCCGACATAGTCTGGCATGATCTGACAACCATCATCCCTTATTCTCTGGGCAACTATATCGCAAATTTGTTAATTCAACTCCCACAGATGATCTTGCCGTTGATCATCTTGGAAGTATTGGGATCAGCGTTCAGCGGATATGCTTACATTGCTTGGATGCTGGGCTATCTGCTGACAAGTCCGGGAATGGCTCTGGCGAGTTCTGCTTTTGCCGAAGGTTCTAATGCTCCCCACAAGTTGACGACTATCTTGATCAGGGCTGCCGCCTTGGCTCTGCTGTTGACGTTACCGGCAGTGGCAATCCTGGGCATCACGGCTCCGTGGGTTCTTTTACTCTTTGGGTCTAGCTATGCGCAGGAGGCCTCTGGGTTGCTGCGGTGGTTGGCAGTAGCAGCGCCTCTAGTGGTTCTCACTGGATTGTATTTCACCTACCTGCGCGTGCAGAAACGGATTGGCTGGTTAATCGTGTTGAGCACTGTCGTAGCTGCAGCTACTCTTGGTGTGACCGTTGTGTTGATGCCCAGCTTTGGTATCGCCGCTGGTGGGATTGGCTGGTTGATCGGAAATGGCCTGGTGGCAATCCTTACCGTGTGGCAGATGATGAGGGGGAGAGCAGAAGTGATGAGCACAAAAAATCTTTGTCCAGAGGAATAATGCAAGATCAAAAAGAGCGTCTCAAAATTTTGTTGATCAGAGAGATGGTGCTATGGGTGACAAATCTGGCAAACATACCACAATCGTGATCCCTGCTTTTAACGAGGAGAAGGGGTTATTGGCCGTCCTCAATGAGCTTTACGGGGTAATTGACGATGAGTACGAGGTCTTGGTCATTGATGACGGCTCAACAGACGCTACGCTTGAGGCAGCTTGCCAGTTTCCCTGCCGGGTTGTAAAGCACACCGCGAATTCTGGCAAGGGTGCCGCCATGCGCACCGGAATTGCCCTGGCAACGGGAGAGAACGTCGTTTTCATTGACGCTGATGGGACGTATCCAACCGACCTCATACCAGAGATTGTAGGCTTTCTTTCTAACAGCTACCGGTACGTACGTTGTACGCGGCGAGGAGGAAGGGAACGCATCCCCCTGATCAATCGCGTGGGAAACTTTTTTCTGGATACAGGCATTGCGGTGTTTTCTGGCATCAGGAGCAAGGATTTTCTCACCGGGCTTTATGGTCTGAAGAGACAAGATTTGCTTGATATGGAGATCGTCTCGCAAGGATTTGATATCGAGTCAGAGATCGCGGTCAAGGCTGGAGCTATGGGGCTCAAATCACACGAGATACCCTTTGCCTACAGAGAGCGAATTGGTCAGGAAAAGCTCCAATCTCTGCCCGATGGTTTCCGAATTGGGTTGCGCATTCTCAATACTGGCATCGCTTATAATCCCTTACTGGCTCTGTTCGTTCCGGGTATCCTTCTTGTGCTGGCTGGTCTGTGTGGTTCGTTAGGAATTGCTCTGTCCAACGTTTCTATGAAGACTCACACCTGGCGCGTCTTTGTGTGTTGTCTAATTGTTTATCTGTTCGGAGGCCAACTCATCGTTGCCGGTCTCGGTTCCAATTGGCATGCATTCACGCAAGGAATCCGTCGACGTGTCCCCTCTTGGATAAAGTGGCTGACTAATCGACTGTCTAATGTATTCATCTTTTGGACATCAGTGCTCGTAGGGATTTGTGGATTTATACTCGCTTTCTTGATGAACTCTGAAAGCCCGCAATACTTTCGCTGGGGATTATGTCTCTTCACGATAGGATTTCAGATCGCTCTATTGTCCCGCTCCCTGTCAATCGCTCTCAGATTGAGCAAACGAGCGCCCAAAGTTGTCGCGTACGCGGAAATAGAAAAATAATGCAAGCACAGCCTTTGACTAGCATCGTTGTAGTGAATTATAATGGCGGCTCCGATCTATACGATTGTCTACAGTCGGTTGTCCAATGCACACAGTATCCATACGAGTTGATCGTCGTTGACAACGCATCAACAGATGGAAGCATGGGTGGGGTTCGAAATAAATTCCCCGATGCCCTGGTGATTTTTAGTGAGGAAAATGAAGGCTACTCGGCTGCTGTTAATAGGGGGCTGGAGGAAGCATCAGGTGAGTACGTGGCTGTCTTGAATATGGACGTTATTGTGGAAGAGGGCTGGCTGGAGTCCATGGTTCGCTTTTTAGAAGAGAATCCCCACGCCGGTGCGGTAAATCCTCTGTTGCTCATATACCAGGATTCGGAGAAAATCAATGCTCTTGGTCAGATTATTCAATGGTCAGGCCTGGGGTTTAACCGCAAACTCCGATGGCCTCGCGATATGGCCGATCCTATCCCTACCAGAATCAGCGGCTTGCAGGGGGCAGTCTTTGTGATCAGGGCAGACCTTTTCAGACGCATCGGCGGCATGAACGAGGCCTGTTTTATGTATCACGAAGACGTCGATCTGTCCTGGGTTATCTATCTGGCCGGTTTCGACCTCTTCACCGTGCCGGACGCGATTGCGTACCACCGGTACGCGCTGAAATTGACCCCGGCAAAACTGCAATTGTTGGAGCGCAATCGGTGGGCCATGTTAGTCGCCAATCTCAAGACTCTGACGCTCTTGGCCCTAACGCCATATTTTATCGCTACGGAATTTCTGATCTTTGCGTACTGTTTGTTCCACGGTTGGTCGTTTCTAAAGGTAAAGATGAGTTCAATTCACGAGGTTTGGCGTCGCAGAGATTTGATCCGTGAGCGAAGAAGGTTCATTGGTACCATCCGGGTTCGCGCCGACGCTTCAGTCCTGAGAATTATGCACCCCATTCTAGTTTGGGATCAGGTTGTTGGGCTTTTCTTGAACCCTGGAAATCCGAAGGTTGGTTGGATGTCCAGGTTCGTGAACGTTTCAGGAGAACGGGAACGCGCATAATGTCTGGTAAGAGGAGACTCAAGATCGCTTTGGTTTGTTCCCACGGGGGTCATCTGACGGAAATGAAAGCACTATGGCCGGCTTTCTCTGGGCACGAGTGCTTTCTTATCACCTACCGCTGTGAGCGGACCGAGAAGCTGACGTTTGTGCAGCGCAAGTATCTGCTGGAGAACATTGGCAAAAATGTCTGGCGCATGGCCAAGGCTTTTGTCCAGGCGGTCGTTATCTTGTTGCAGGAACGACCTGACATCATATTGTCCACTGGCTCGGAGATAGCTATCCCATTCCTATGGCTCGGCAAGGTCGTGGGGGCGAAGACGGTTTATGTTGAGAGTTGGTGCCGGATTCGGACCAGATCAGGCACGGGACCTCTGGTGTATCCTGTTGCCGATCTTTTCCTGGTACAATGGTGCGAGTTACTCAGGGCGTATGGACCAAAAGCTCGGTATGAAGGTGGTCTGGTATGATCCTGGTGATGGTGGGAATGCATACGCAATCGTTTGATCGGCTTGTTCGCGCTGCCGATGAAGTGGCTTCATTTATAGATGAGCCCATGGTCATTCAGCGTGGCATCAGCCAGTATAAGCCAGCGTTTAGTCGGTATTTTGACTTTGCCAGTGAGACCCAGATTCAAGAATTGCTATCCGAGGCTCGGATCGTGATCTCCCACAGCGGTGCTGGTTCAGTTCTAATTGCTTTGCAAGCTGACAAGCCGTTGATAGTCGTCCCAAGGTTGAAATGTTTCAATGAAGTATTTGATGACCATCAATTAGAATTGGCTGAAACCCTGGCTCAACAGGATAGGGTGGTGGCTGTGACGGATCTATCTGCTGAGGCGCTTGGGGAGGCTATCACACAAGCTACGCAATTAACCAACACGGGGTCTGTCAGTACTGATCTACAGTCCGCGCTGCGGGTCTGGCTGACGGAGCAGGCTGTGCAGTCAACATCAGGGCAGTGGAAGCTGCTTCGCCGAGAGCGTTAATACTGTGTCTCTTATCGCCAAGGATCTCGCAAATGTAGGGGCCTTTTGAGATATTCAGGAGGATTTGTAATGTCGATGTCCAAGATGCAGTCGGTGTTCGATGAAAGCAAAATAGAGCCAGTGACACGGAATCGGATGCGCCTGATCCGCGCACAGCAGTTCATTCGGCGAATCTTGAGCCCCATCGGATTGGATGTCAAGGTGGACTTGAGTTATCATGGGAATTATCTTATCAATGTGGAGGACCCAGTGACTCGTTTCAATCAGGAGAGTGGGAAACGGGATGCTGAGGTTATCTCCGGATATGTCGCCCCTGATTCGGTGGTTCTGGACATCGGTTGCTCGGTGGGGCGTGTTGAAAAGTTCCTAGCGCCATTGGTGGGCGAGGTTTACGGCGTGGATATATCGCCAAGAGCGATTGCATTAGGGCGCAAATATGTCAGTGAACATCCCAATGTTCACCTGTACGCAAACAACGGGCGTGACCTGTCTCTGTTTAAGAATGACAAGTTTGACTTTAGCTTCTCATTGGCTACTTTTCTACACATGAGTGTAGAGGATACGCTTTGTTATTTAATCGAGTCGTTTAGGTGCCTCAAGCCCGGTGGGAGAGTGTTATTTCAATTTCAAAGTCTTAAGTTGATGTTTGATCAGTTCGCGTACAGAGCCGTTATAGGGGATCGCACGGAAATACGTCCCCGGCACTATACCCCTGACCAACTCGGTATTTTCTTCGAGCGAGTGGGGTTTGAAGTTGAGTGTATATACGAGGGGAATTTTAAGGTCGACCCAGAATGTATCTGGATGCTGGCCGCCAAACCTATGGGTGAGCGATGATCTTGCGGGTCTGCATGGTGACCTCGGTGCCGATGCCCCCAGCAGAAGGGATCGGCTACTATGTCTGGAATCTGTCTCACTTTTTGCTGGGGCAAGGTCATCGGGTGCAAATTATCACTCGCGGTCAACGCGGGAGACCTTCTCGTGAGGAATTGGAGGGAATTCCGATTTGGCGGCCGCGATTTTATCCAACGTACCCTTTGCACGTGCACCTGCATGGCCTGTTTGTTCAACGCCTGGTGCGGCGGCTGGAGGCAGAGGTTGATGTATTTCATCTGCATACTCCCCTACCACCACCGATATGTAGTCACCGTCCATTCCTGGTGACTGTACATACGTCGATGGCAGGGGAAGCAAAGGCCATTCCGATCAGAGATTTGCGCTCGCTGATCGTCAGATTGCAACTACCCTTCCACATCCAGACCGAGCACAAGTTGTTTGCTGATGCAGGCCAGATCGCCGTCGTAGCTCAAACTGTGGCCGACGAGTTACGTGGTTATGGCATGGATGGAAAGCAAGTCCAGGTATTGGGTAATGGTGTCGACGTTCGTCTCTTCCGCCCCGCCGAGCAAGGCCAAGCGACGCAGTCTGACGAGATGTATTTGTTGGCGGCGGGTCGTCTCGACGTGAGGAAAGGGCTAGTGGACCTCATTGAGGCAATGTCTCACGTCGTTGAGCGTTTTCCTGCCGCCAAATTGTACATTGCTGGTTCGGGCCCGCTTGAGGGACAATTACGGACCAGAATAACGCAATTGCATCTGGAGAACTCGGTGCGTTTACTGGGACACGTGGGAGAGCGAGCGGAAATGATTCAACTATACCGTGATGCGGCAGCCTTTGTTCACGCCGCGCATTACGAAGGGCTACCTACAGTATTGCTCGAAGCCATGGCTTGTCGCAAGGCCATCGCATCTACGGCCGTCAGCGGAATACTCGATGTAATCGAAAATAATGTTAACGGTCTACTGGTCCCTCCACAGAGACCGGAACAATTAGCGGAGGCCATCTGTCGCTTGCTGGGCGACGCCGCGCTATGCGCTCAGCTGGGAGCAGACGCCAGACGTACGGTGAAAGAGCGTTTCTCGTGGCAGGTGGTAGGAGCCAACTACTTGCACTGCTACCAGGCGTTGTTGGATGGAATCAGTCAATGAGAATTTGCCTGGTATCATTCGGCCTGGAGGAGCGTAACCAGCGGCTACAGCCCTGGCGGTATCTCCTTGAAATAGCCGATACATTGGTACAAAACGGTCACGACGTTCACCTGGTCTCGGACGGATACCCGCGTCTTTCTAAAGAAGGAAAGGTTGGATCGCTGCCTGTGCTCCGGCTCAACAGTCTGGAGAGTTGGCCTCTGCGTGGGAATCCAAAATTGGCTCGCACGGTGGATGACTTGCGGCCAGATGTGGTGTTTTGGCACTTGGGTTTGACCAGTTTCTTGCGCCTGGGTACACTGAAGCAAATCTCTGCGCCGGTAATTGGCGTCTTTACCAGCCCAATTTACAGGCCAAGGGAGATCTTGCGTCTGGGAGTACTCCGGCTGCTGCGGGGTTGGCGGCTGAGTGCGATTCACGTCCTGGGATTGCTCATTCCTGGGATTCTGATACAACGTGTGCTACGGCAGGGCTTGATCAAGCAGCTAATCGTCGAGTGCGAAACTACTCGGATTAGATTGATGGAACGCGGCGTGCCGGGTGATCTCGTTCACCCGATTCGGCCTGGTATTGATCCGGCATGGTTCGACATAAAGACGGCGACTACAGAGCGAACGCGTGTGCGTGAAGAATTCAAGTTCTCTACAGACGCTTTCGTGGTAGGTTTTTTTGGCCCTCCTGTACTACTACGTGGCTTGCCAGTTTTGATAAAGGCCATCGCTATGGCGCGAGAAGAGTGCCCGCAAATCAATCTGCTAATACTATCCCGAGGACGAAATGGCGAACTGCGGTCTGAGCATCGTGCAGTAGGGCAATTGATGGGGCGGTTAGGAGCAGAACAGTGGTCTCGTATGGTGACGGGGTTTTTGTCTCAGGAACAGTTAATCCATACTGTTGCTGCGTGTGATGTCATCGCCTTGCCATTTGAGGTGGTTCCGTCCGATGTGCCTCTGAGTGTGTTGGAAGCTATGGCGCTGGGAGTACCTGTGATTACTACTCAGGTGGCCTGTCTGCTTGAGTTGGTGCCGGAGGGAGCCGGTCTATGTGTGGCACCGAGGGACCCGTCAGCAATGGCAGAGGCGCTGCGAGTGTTGGCAACAGACGCAAGTTTGAGGCGGGGATTGGGAAAAGCGGGCAGGGAACAAGCCATTTCTTGGGAGACGTCGCGCAAGGCCGACGCGGTGCTAGATAGGCTGCTGAGGTCACTAGAGCAATGAAGCGAGGTCGGGTGGCACAAGCACGTTTCTTCTACATCACCGGAGCGGATGGCACAGGCAAGAGTACCCAGACGCAGTTGTTGATCGAACATTTACAAAGCCGTGGCATCCAGTGTCGGCATCTATGGTTGCGTTTTCCCTTCTTTTTCAGCTTGCCGCTGTTGGCGTATGCTCGCTGGCGGGGGTACTCCTGGCATGAAGTGACGGATGGAGTAGATCACGGCTACTGGGATTTCCGGTGCTCCTGGCTGATGCGGAGAGTTTTTCCGTGGATGTTCTTGATCGACGCGGCTCTGGCTTCAATGTTCAAGGTCTACTTGCCACTGAGCCTGGGACACACGATTGTATGTGAACGGTTTGTGTTCGATATGATCGTTGATTTAATGGTGGCCTTTGACGATTATAGTGTACACCAAGGATTGCCAGGAAAACTCTACTTGTCTTTGATGCCGCGAGAGACAGTGGTGATTGTTCTTGATCTGGACGCCGACACGATTAGAAAGCGACGAGCGGATTTGCAAATAGATCGACGACTTGAGGCTCGGCTGAATGCATTTCGTCGCCTATCCGTAGACCAGTCTCTGCTGGTATTATCAAGCGAAATACCTATAATTGAATTGGAGAGGTATATTCGGGAGACAGTTGGCGCATGAACAAAGATCATTATTACAACGTATCCAAACTCGCCATCTTGCGACCGTTCTTGAGTAATCCTATCTTTGCATTAGGTGTGCATTGGGTATTCCAGGGTATGCTTTACATGGATTGGACGGAGCGGGTGTTCAGAATTGGGGTGGAGGTTGCTCTGGCAAGCGTTTTTCTATTCTTGCTGGTGCCGGTAGGTAGATTTCCGATAGGGTGGGCTGTTACAATAGCTTTTCTAATCGCTCACACGCTGAACTTTTTGTTTAATGGGCAAATGTGGGTGGTGCTGAAGCATTTCAATCTGGTAAAGCACAGCCGAGCAGAGTTTGACGAATATCTTGGTCAGCTAGCTGAAAAGATCAGAACCGAACCGAGTATTGGACGTGCAGCGGTCTATGGGAGTATCGTGCGCGGAGAATGGAATCCAGCGTCAGACCTAGACGTGCGACTGGTCAGGCGGACGGGTGTGGCCAACGGTTTGAGGGCCTGTTGGTTTGTTCTTCGAGAGCGCACCAGGGCTTTGCTCAACAAGTTTCCTTTAGACATATACGTCTTGGATGGCCCAGAGCGACTCGTTGAAATGAGAGCCGATGAGTTGCCTCGAGAAGTGAAATGAGTGATCCCGTCCGGTTCTGTGGATCTATGAGCGACTACAGAACCCGCTGAATGAGGAAAAAAGATGCGATTGCATATCATCTGTGATCGGTTCATCTACTGGGGAGGTATCCCCAAGGTAGTGTTTTGCCAGATTAAGGGCCTGCAAGAGCTGGGGCATGAAGTCAAGGTCTGGACCAGCGAATTTGATTTCCCCTGGTTTGACGTTGAGCACGAGATCATTCCGGTAAAATCTCCCAGATTAAGTCCACTCACCACACACTTGAGACACATAAAAGTGCCGGATGATGAGATCGTTCTATCTCATGGGGCAATTTTAGGTAATCACTTTCTGCCGTGTAAACATTTTTACTACGTCAACTATGGCTATAGGCCGCTCAGTATGAACTTGGGATCTATTTTGGATTTGCTTGCACTTTTTGTTCAAGTATTTCGAGCAGAGAAGACCATCTCCATCTCAGAGTATTGCAGGCGGCAGCAATTGAGAACCTTTGGGCGAGACTCGGTTGTAGTATACCCTGGCATTGACGTTGACTTTTTCAGACCAACTGGTGTCGGCAAAGAGTATGACCTGTGTTCTCTCGCCAGAAAAAACAAGAAAGCCAAGAACGAGGATCTGTTGCGGGAGACTTTTCCCACTTTGAAGTTCGCATCTAATGTCACAGATGAAGAGTTGGCAGCTTTTTATAACAAGGGAAAAATCTACGTGAGCCTATCTCCGTGGGAAGGATTCGGCTTGTATCTCGCCGAGGCCATGAGTTGTGGTGTGCCTGTGGTTGCTCTGGCCGTGGCGGCCGTGCCGGAGGTTGTCGATGGCGGCGGTGCGGTCTGTGAATCCGTGGCCAAAGTACAGCAAGCCGTCGCCAGGCTGCTAGATGATACCGTTCTCTATGAACGGCTCTCTCAACAAGCGCGAGCGCATGCCACTCAGAACTTTGACTACCGCACCCAAACCAAAAAGCTCGTTACCATTCTCAAGGTGTAGTGGAAAACTCAATTGTCTTATTGGTTGGACTTTGGACAAAATCCACATTTGGTGGTTTTAAGGCCATTTCGCGGCATGAAAACACCATATATGGGGGTATTTGCTGTTTTGTCCAAAGTCCAATATTGGGGGTATCGAATGCAAAGTACTCAAGGTAAAATAAATTTTTTTTTCAGGGTCAAAAAAGCGCTCAAAGAGAAAGGGGTTTCCTACACTGTTCGTGGCAGCATTCAAGAAATCTTTGTGTTGTTGGTAGACCCGATTGGACATTACTATTGTAAAACATTCAAATCATCAAGCACTTTCAAATTTCAGGGAAATGACTATAGCTATTTTTATCATCGCTACAACACAACCTGGCGGAATGAAAGAACTGTCGAAGTCCCAATTGTCTGGGAGGTTGTAAGAAAATACTGCGGAAAAGAGATTCTTGAGGTGGGCAATGTTCTCTCCCACTATTTTCCTGTTGATCATGATATTTTGGACAAGTATGAAAAAGCTGATAACGTCATTAACCAAGATGTGGCGGATTTTCACTTTTCTAAGCAATACGATTTAGTGGTAAGCATCTCGACCCTGGAACATGTTGGATGGAATGAAGCGCCGCGAGATCCTGTCAAGATATTGCGTGCTATCGAAAACTTGAAAAACCATCTTGCTCCCGGAGGAAAAATTGTCGTTACTTTGCCCATAGGCCTCAACTCTGATCTGGATCGGCTGCTTCACGATGGAAAGATACAATTTGCAGGCATGCATTGCTTGAAAAGAAACCCAAGAACGCATAATGCCTGGATGGAAGCCAATTGGAAGGACGTCAAAGACACAAGATTTACTGGCTTTCCTTTCCGTCGCACCCATGGGCTAATCATCGGGGTGATTGAGAAGTAAACAGATGTGTCCTTTGTGAGTTGGGTACTAAAAGGATTGTCGATGAGTTACTATGACGAGTATCTTTCAACACATTTTCGACGCGTTACTGGTCTTGACAAGAAGGCCTTTGAATGCGAAAGAAAGGCTTTTGCAAGAGAATGCACCAAGCTCTTGCCCAAAGATAAGGACGCCAGGATACTAGACGTTGGGTGTGGCGCGGGACATTTTCTGTACTTTTTGGATCACGCTGGGTATAAAAACTACTTGGGCATAGATATATCGCCAGAACAAGTGGCCTTTTGTCGAGACAATGTGACTGATAATGTGGAGATAGTTGATGCATTTGAGTTTCTCAAATTGAAGCCAGACCATTTTGACGTAATTTTCTCTAATAATTTCATAGAGCATTTGGATGCAGAGCAACTATTGCGATTCATACGCCTTGTCCACCTCTCTATGAAGAGAGGTGGACAAGCCATATTGCGTACCCCAAATATGGCTTGTCCTTTTTCATCGGGGACCTTTTGGACAGAGATAACTCACATTACCCCCTTCACCGAACGAAGCTTGGTCCAACTCCTGTCGCTAGGTAAGTTCGATGACATACAAATCTATCCAAGTGCCTGTCGTTTGCCACGTCGGCTGGCCTTGACTGTATATAAGCTAATTATGCTCTTCTTTTGGACACCTCCTCCAAGGATCGTCACACCGGCAATTCTTGGGGTGGGTAGGAAAACGGAGAACGCCAGCGAGTTTGGAGTTGGTAAAAAACTTGGGTGAACTATGCAAAAGCATGTAGTGATCGCACACCCAATGGATTCGTTTCATCCAGAGATTGGGGGTGGAATTCGATATATGATGAACGCCCTGTCTGCCTTTGTGGAGCGGGGATATCAAACAACTGTACTGGGTTATCGTATCTCTGAACCGCCTGATGCTCCACCCTGGCGTCAGATTAACTTGTGCGCCGGAGGGCCAGGGAAATGGGTTCGGTTTCTTTTTAGTCTCTACACACATCTACCTTTTACCAAGTTACCAAACACCGCTGTGGTTCTGGCGCATCGTATGGATTGTATATTGGCTTTTGTTTTGTACAAGAGATCCAACCCCAAAGTGCTGATCTCTGCCGCGCCGATGTATTACCTACGTTTAAGGTTTCCTGTTTCATTCCCTATGCTTCGCCGAATTTATCAGGCGGCTGAAAGAATTTGCATATCGGGAATTGATGTACTGGTGCCTGTGGATCGCGTCACGGAAGAATACTATGTACGTCGGTACCCAGAGTTTACAGGCAGAGTTGTGCGAATGCCGTCATCAATTGACTTGCAGCAGTTTCAGTTGCAAAATAAGATGGTGGCTAGAGAGACTCTTGGCTTATCTACGCAAGAACGCATTATGGTATTTGTTGGTCGGTTGTCGCCGGTCAAGAATATTCCTTTTCTTATACGTTCGTTTGAAATCATCAAACAACACGTACCAAACAGTTGTTTGATGATTATCGGTTCTGGAGAGAATGAGGATGAACTGCGAAACCTGGCTTCTAATTGCGAAGGAGTGACTTTTACAGGGGCAGTCGCTCCCGATCGAATCCCATTATATCTAAATGCCGCCGATGTCCTTGCGCTATGTTCCATTGAAGAAGGAAGCCCAACTGTAGTCAAAGAAGCCTTGGCTTGTGGATTGCCCATTGTGTCCACCGACGTGGGAGATGTACGGGGGATATTGTCAACTAGTCATAACCTGGGAACAATAGCACTGGCCAACGAGAAGGATTTTGCTTCTGCACTAACCCAATGGTTAGTAAATGAGAACTGTGGAGATGAAGTGCGTGCCAGTCGTAGACGTGTAGCGCAGCAATACGATGCCAAGAGGATAGGGAAACAGTTAGTACAAATATGCAATGAATTACAGAAAGGTCTTCAATGAGAAAAAGAGACAGAGTACAACGCTCAACTGCCAATGGCCCACAATACCCCGACGAACGTATGAAATGCATTTTGGCCGAGGTCCGACCAACCGATAGCGTGCTCGACATTGGTGTTGCCAATCACAATAGCCTTGATGCTATGGAGCGAGGGGTGTGGCTCCATGGCTTGCTTAGAGAAAAGGCAGTTTTGGTTGTCGGAATAGATATTGTCGAGGCCGAAGTCATTCGCCTTCGAGAAATGGGCTATTCGGTGATCTTAGCCAATGTGGAGACTATGCAACTCGATCAAAAGTTTGACGTCATCGTCGCCGGAGAACTCGTTGAGCACCTTTCCAATCCGGGTGCCTTTCTGGATCGGGTTTACGACCATCTCTTGCAGGATGGCCGGCTGATCATCTCTACTCCTTATCCCTGGAGTTTCATCTGTATCGCAGGAGTTCTTTTGGGCAGGTTGCCCATCAACGTAGAGCATACTTGCTGGTTCGATCCAGTCACACTCGCTCAACTGTTGAGCCGGCATGGCTTTGCCGTGATCAAGCAGAAATTGGTACGCCTGCCTATTGGGGCGCGCGGGTGGTGCATATCTCATCTTCTGTGCAATGTGGGATTGGAGCGGATTGGGGCCTGCGGACAATTGGTGGTATGTCGACCTCAATAAGTGGGCTTGTTCGAGACCACGGGGACAATGATCTCTGCTCGGCCTGGATGATGTGTGCCAAAGGTTAGGGAGAAGACACTGTGGTCAAACAATGGGAGAAACTTGATGTAGCGCTTGCATTGCTTGGAATGCTTGCCGGACTGGCACTCCTAGTAATCGCTATCGTTGTCGTGCCTGACCAGTATAGCCTGGCTATTACCGTGCTGGTGACTACTGGTGGGTATCTGATCATGCGGAAGTCGTTGGGGAATAGTCTACGGACCCGGGTTGCTGTGGTTTGTGAGACATACCGGCAAGCGTGGCTGGTCAGGGTCGCCACAGGTTGTGTGCTCGTGCTGTCAACGTTGGCTGTAGGGGTCTCTTATAACTCGATGGGAAGACCTTATTGGGTTTTCTTCCTTTTGACCATTATTCCTGCTGGCATCCTGTTTCAACTTTTTTCGTTCCCCCAACCTTCCAAAGAGTTAGAGGTGCTTTTGCTCTTGCAGATCATTTTCCTGCTGGTGGCGATCATATTCTCTGGTATCTATGCCTTTCCTTACAATGGAGGAGATGCGTGGGCCCACGTGCGCAATGCCTCTGACATAATTAACTCCGGTACCGTTGAGGGAATACAGGGCGCTTATCGTAACTATCCTTTTTATCCTGCGGTAATCGCAGCATTTTCAGAACTGGTGGAACTGGACTTCCAACAAGTAGCTCGTTGGGGAAACCTGGTTGGAGCCTTGATCGGTCTCTTGTCACTCTACGGACTGGCCAGGATCTTTTACTCTGTTAATCAAAGCCTCGTCTTGGCGTTGCTCCTGGTTGGCAGCCAGTGGTTTATCTACTGGACAATCAATGTCGTTTCTATGATCACCTCTTTGTGGTTCTTTTGCCTGTTCACCACCATTGCACTCAAGCGCTTCTCCAGTCCACTGAAACCATGGGCGATCCTTGTTATCATTCTCCTTGCCGTTAGTGTGCCGTTCTTCCACCCCTTAGGTGCTGCGGCGGTCGTCATGCTTTCCGGCGCGTGTTCCGTGCTTGATGTGGTCACATCCGATAGAAAAGATACACAATGGAGGCACTCCCTTGTCGGGCTCTCGATCTTGACGGCCATTATCACTCTCACTCAATGGATGTATTATGGCACGACTTTCGAAAGCGGTTTGCGGGATCTGGCGAATACAATCCTCGGTATTGAACAGCCACAACTAGCTTCTACTCGTAGAAGCGCATTGGTTTACAACCTGGATCAACTCAATCTATGTATATTGTACGCTTTATCAGGAGTGGGTGTTCTGAGAGCGCTCCAACTGCGACAACGAAAGATAGAGATCTATACGGGGCTGGTTGGCCTTGGGTTTGCCCTGTTCGGATATTTGACCCAGTTTCTCGCCATCAAGACGCTGGTGGGTCACCGGTGGATGCTATTCGCATCGCTATTGCTCGTCTTTCCGGCTTCCTCGACGTTGTGCTACGTAATCCGCCGTGGGTCGGTCGTCGCAAGAGGCCTGCTACTGGTGGCAGTTGCCTGTTACTTTCTCCTGGGCACTGGCTCCACGGGCAACAATCGAGACGCTCCTCTCTATGCCAAGGAGTCCACTGGTCTCCTTGAGGTGACTTCCTCAGAGCATGCAGGATTGCTCTATCTACGAAGTCTGGCGGACGACAGATTGGCGACTGACATATATCTGTGTTCCTACTTGTCATTGTACATTCCGCGGGGTCGGTTGAATTGCTGGAGCCAGGTAGATTTTACACAGATTGAGGAACGGTTTATCTTCCGAGACGTCTACCTGGGTCGCAGACCGTTGGTCGGCAAAGAGCTTACCGGCCAAGACCTCACGTTTCAGGAGGAAAGTGGTGTTATGTTGATCTATGACAGTGGTGATTTTAAGGTTTTTGAGCGGGTTCCCACTTCAAACGATCGCTTCAAGTGAGATTGAACATTGACCCCAGTAACCAGTTCTCTGTCAACAATTATCGAGATCATCATAGGGAGCAGTGCACTGCTGCTTGTCCTGGCGTCGACCTATTTCCTAGCGAGGATGTTCCTCCCGCGCCACCAGGGGTATCACCTCAGCCAGCACATCGCCGTGGCAATTGGCCTTCTCGTTATATTGCTCGGGTTTATTGAGCTTGGTCTCAGCTATACACCCTGGAAGATCAGCTTCTGGCCCCTCGTTATTACATTGGTTGTTGTCTCTTTGGTAAGTTTTGTTATAACTATTCTTGGTAATTCTCAAGAATATATCAAGAGACAAGCTGGATCGGTTCAAGTCGCCGCAATAGTGAGGAAAATAACCCGCAGCTGGCGTGTGTTACCTTCCAAGGACAGGTATTCTTGGCTGTTTCTTGGCTTTGCTATCGTTATATCGCTTGTGCTGGCACCCATTCTCATTGATATTGGCAACAGACGGACGGCCTTTACAGAATTCTTCATTGATCTGCGTGCATTTCCAGAAGCGATTCCCTGGCAAGAAACACTGACGCCGGGCGACCAAGTCAATATCCCGGTTACCGTCATTAGCTACGAAGTGTGGCCAGAGAACTATTATATACAGGTCTTGATCAACAACCAATTGTATCAAGGTGCGAATTTAGATGATTTACAACCTGAACAAAAGGTCACTGTCATCGTTCCTTTCTTTGCGGACCAAAGTGGGTTATACAAGGTCGAATTTTATTTGTACAAAGGAGAGTCGTCTGATCCTTATCGCTCGCTCCATATATGGTTGGATGTATCTTCCAAGTGACCGTTGTAGTCGGCATGAGAAAACTTGAGATGTTGGTCAATGATTCAAAAACTTGCTAACCTGCCTCGGTATGTTAGCCTCCAGGGCCACTATATTCGCGGACAATTGATGGATTTTGCAGCCACCATTGGCCGTCGTAACCATGTGATGGATGTAGGCAGCAGCAAGTTTGCTCCTTACAGAGACTTGTTTGACCACGAGGTCTATATAAGCATAGACCGGTTCGAACATGCCGACATACTGGGTGACGCTGGGGCTTTGCCTATTGTATCCGAGCAGGCTGATTTGGTGCTGTGTACCGAGGTACTCGAGCATCTTCCAGATCCCCTATCTGCTCTGGTTGAAATGGGCCGGGTGTTGATACCTGGAGGATTTCTAGTACTGACCGTCCCTTTGATTTGGGGAGAACACGACTATGTCGACTATCAGCGTTGGACTGAATCTGGACTTCGAAGAATACTAGAAACCGCTGGCTTTGAGATCCAGATAATCAAACGTCGTGGTGGAATTTTTACCATGTTGGGATGTATGCTCACACAAGTCCCTCGTCAGATATTCGGAACATTGGGCGAGCAGCGAAGTTGGCTGTCGAGAATCATGTATGTTTCTTGCTGGCTAGTTACGGTGCCAATTCCCTGGATTCTTGCGCCACTCGATCATCTTGATCGGACGAAAGCTTTTACGGTAGGTTACAGCGTTCTGTGCCGAAAAAGGTGGTGTTCTGGCTGTACCGGGATGGGGGAGAAGAACCTTATCGCTCGCTACGGCTGTGGCTAAAGGTCACGGAATGACCGCCAGGGAAAGCCCCCCACTCAGCCTTCCTCTGCCGGGGGGATGACTGAACGTAGGAAGCCTTCTTTGGAATCTGATGCACAGGCCGAGGTCGGTCACTTCCCAAAGCGCACGCCCAACCGCTCTGCCAGGGCCTGCAATTCCC
>DAOTUB010000223.1:0-38008 GCA_034437455.1 Anaerolineae bacterium
CCGAAGCGTATCGAAACCAAGCCAGCGGGGCCGTATGCACAACCCGCTTGGTCTCGATACGTCGCCGGATGGGACATCCGCTTGCTCCTACTCGACCGGCGCTAGAATCACCCCGCTGAACGCTTACAAAATGTATACAAAAACCCGTCTCCGTTGATTGTATTGACATTGGCTACTGTTCTGCTTGCTGGCTGCGCTGCTCCGACACCGGAGAGTGTGGAAGTAGAAGTCACCAGAATCGTGGAGAAGGAGGGAGAGACTGTCGTCGAGTAGGTTGTGGTGACCGCTGAACCGACCCAAGTACCGATGGCGAGGCCTGCCGCGGATATATCCTCAGACCCGACCTGCCGCAGTTGAAGCTGATGGCGGCTGCGGCTGAACCATCGGGACACCTGATTGCCAGTGACGTGGTACCCGGTCGTCGCGCAGACGATCCGTTGTATGTGCCCCTGATCGACCGGGTGCGAGGCATCTTGGGGCGGGCGGGCTTGTTGTACGCAGGGGACAAAAAGATGGCCGCGCTGGCAACGCGGGCGTACCTTGCTTTTCACAACGACTATTACGTAGTGCCCTTGCCAATGACGGGTCAGACAGCCGAGGCGTTTGATAGCTGGGTGGACAGGATTGTGACGGGTGAACAGACAGTGACCTTGATTGAATCTCGGGTTCGGCGCGGATTGGCCGAAGAGCAAGCCACTCTGACGGGCTTGTATGAAGGTCAGCCCAGTCGCTCTACCGACCGATCCACGGGCAAGCGCCTCTTGAAGGCCTTCGCTAGAGCCAAAATCACGTTGTTGCGAGTGGAGCTGGACTCCAACCAGGTTTGAAAGTTGATCTGAGGGAGAATTATACACCTTATTCCCGCTATTATAAATGCGGTCGCCCTACGAGATGGGATGACGCCAGCTTGCTCCTGGAGTGGGCGGCAGTTTGCCAAGTTGAATGAGGTCCAGGAGCAGATTCTAGACGTGATGGGGTTTCCTAGCCCGGCTGAACTGTTTGGTTGACCCATAACCATTGGACAGCATCGAACTGTGCAGGACGTTTAATGACCGCAGTGGGTAGGGTTGTGCTCCCTGGTGTCTATCGCACTGTGTGGGTTGATCGAATAATGAAGACTGAAGTGCTCTTATTGTAGCGAGTCAAAAGGTGAGACTGGTTGCAACTGCGGTTTGGGCCATACGGCTGCTTTGATTGGCTACAGCGTCAGTACCGCACCATCGGCCAGAGCGTAACCCTCAAAGTGCGGAATGCAAGTCCCAATTCGGTTACAGAACCCGACCGATTTCTCACGGCAGGTAAGCCAGGCTGCTTCCGTAGGTAGGGTCAGACCCAATCTCCGCCCTGGCCGCCTCCACCGCCTCCTGTGGAGAAAGCTCCTCGATGGTCATACTCTGAAGGAGATGAAGCATGGTCTCGTTGTTGTGAGAAAGATCGACCATGTCATCCCATCCAATGACTATCGAAGCGCCGCGCTCCAGGAAAGCTTCGGCCAGGTCAGGCTCGGCCAGACTCTGGCACCCACCAATGATGATCACGGTATCCAGAAAGAAACCGTTCATGCTGGACTGGACGAATTTGGGCCCGAGGGCGAACAATCGAGGGGAATCCTCGTAAAAGAGCTTGCTGGCCCGCAGTTGATCGTCCATCTGCAAACGGATGTAACGGTGCATCTCATACAGCTCTGTGGTGAAGAGAAAGGGGCCAGGAGAAGGTTCGTACTGGCTCACATCCCCCCCGCCTTCGAGCAACACCTCGCTGGTCGCGTGAGTCTGAAAAAGGATCAGCCGGTATCCTCGATCGGGCAATGTGGTAAAAAAGTCGACCGTGACTTCTTCCGGTGGATAGACGTCTACTACGTATCCTGCTTTCTCCAGGTATTCCTGAGCTTGTGCCATGAACTCTGGGCTGGGGAAGGAAAAGCCCGTCTGATCCACGATGGCGGCCTTGGGCGGAGCAAACGTAGATGAGGCCACGGGCGTGGCCGTTGAGCCTACGAGCAACCGTTGCACTGCGCGGGGTGCCAGCAGGTTGACCACGCCGAGCAGGAACAAAAGTGCCAGAACCACCCCTCCTCCCCACAGCAGAATTCGAGAGCTATCTAGTTTTTTCTTCTCTTGACTTGGCTTCTTTGCCACTGTCAGCCTCCCAAAACCTCGGCTGGTTTCTCCAGCGTTGTTTTTTTTCTTGCATTCACGGGATCGGTAAACCCGCTCTGGAAAATCAGCAACTTGTAAGTAGAGCATTATCCAACTGTCCCGCCAGATTGTCAAGTCGGATCCAACCACGGTCATCTTTGCCTGGACACGAGCGGCAGGAAAATCCGCGCCGACCAGGGGACAATGTCCCGGTTCAGTCGCAGTGCCGGATCGCCCAACAGGACAAAGGTGTCCATCAGGTCCAAATGCTGACCGTTAGCGAACAGGGCCAGTTTGCCTGCCAGCGCCGCCTCTCCCACCGTGTCGGCCTCGTGGTCAAAGGTGTTGCGGAAAAATCCTTCCGAGAGATAGCCATGACCCGTGCTCACACCCAGTCCTGTCGCCCCCCAGACCGCCGCCGCCCCGCCGCCGGGTAATGTAACTAATGCCTCGTCCAACGTCGGCTCTGGCCGCTGAAAAGCCCCGGTGAAACACGTCATCTCTGCCACCACGGGCAGACGGCGGGCGTTGTGCAGTGTGTGCAAATCTTCCAGGTGAAAAAATCTTTCGGCGGCCCACTGCTGCCATGAGGCGTGCCCGGTGAACTGGATCAGGAACGCGCCCCGGTTCCAATCGCTCAACAAACTGTCGTACAGGGCCGCCGTTTCCTGCGCCGAACAATCGCTTGTGTAGCGATTGAATCCCGCACAATAGTGGCGAGCGGCGGCAAAGGGCGCGCTGACGTGGGCAGCAGCGTGCTCGTCAGAAGAGATGGCAAAATCCCCCGCTGCATCGGCGTCGTCGGCCGCCAGGAGAACGTCAGCGTTCCAGCCGCCGGGAAAGGGGGCGATCTCGTAGCGGACGATCTTGTCCACTACGCTCCCGGTCTCCTCCACCGTCTGCACCGGCAGGCGGCCCAGGAGCAGATCGGGCAGCCCATCGTCGCCGTCTACGCAGGCGTAGCGATTGTCGGCGGCGGTCTCCCCGGCCCACGGATCCACGTCGGCCAGGTAGGGCGGAACGAAGGTAGACGGCGAATCGGGCCGGTAACGTCGGGGGTCGAAGGAGCCATCGCCGACCAGGAGCAGGTAGCTTGGACGAGGCTGCCAATGGGCGTACACGTCGGCGATAAAGGCGCGAATGGCCTCTGGAGTGGGCCGTCCGTCGCCCCAGACGTCGTAGATGCCCCCCACATCCACGACCGCAGTGGAAAGCCCTTGAGACTGGCGCAGGTTCACCAGAGGCTCCAATGCGGCGGCAAAGGCGGGATGAGTGACGATCAAGTAATCGGCCCCGGCAGGCTCTGCTCCCGTGCCGGTGAGACCAAAGGGATTCCGGGCCGCCCGCACCTGCGCCGGACGCAGAATCCCGCTCTCGGCGGTGAGAAAGTAGCGCCGGGGACTGCCGCTCGCCGGATCGCCCACCGTGACCTGGTTCCCATCCTCCTCGAAATCGATCAACCTTTGAGGATTGAGCGGATCGGTGACGTCGTAGGCGTAGTAGGTACCAGAGCTGGCGAGAGTGACTGTATAGGCCCGCTGGTAGTGGGGCGGACTTTCCAGTCCGCCAAAGCGCAACGAATCCCCCGCCGCCACGCTGGAACGGGCGTAGCGAATGGCAAAAGCGTCCAGCCAGGCCCCCTCCACACTTACACCAGAGATCCCCGGCAGAGTCAGCGTCAACGTATTAGAACCGCTTTTCAGCACTCCTGCCGGGATGGGGAGTGTAGCCGTGATGGCCGTCTTGCCGTCCCACGCCACCTCGCCCAGCGGCACGCCGGTTTCCCCCAGAGCCGCCTCCACGCGATGATCGGGCGCGGCAGGGACGGAGGTATAACCGATCAACGCGAGGGTCAGGCTGGTCGGCTGGCTGGCATCTACCGCCGGAACGTGGAAGGGATAAGAGGCCGTCGCTCGATCGGGACGGCGCAGTTCCTCCCAGGCCCAACGATCGCCATCGTGTCCCGGCGGCAGAGCGCCGCAGAAGCAATCCGGGGTGTAGATGTGATTCTCCTCGAATGCCTGCTCCACCCAGGGGACGCCGGCGGGGAGACCGGTCGGGTTGGCGCTACGGGTCGTCATGCGCGAGCCAGGCGTGTCGCCGTTGACCAATTGGTAGACATCCCCATCGGTCCAGCGGCTGAAGCGAGGCTCGGCGTAGAAGAGGATCCCCTCACCTGGCTCAAAGATAGCGTCGTCATCCCCCTCCCACTCGTAAGCCACTTTTTGACTTGCACGAACGAGTTGCAGATTGTGAGGGTCCGTGTCTGTCAGGCCCAGGCTGTCCAGATCCTCGTGGGTCACGCGGTAGACGCCGGTGGTCGTGATCTCGACAAAGGCAGTGGGTACGAGGTCGGTGGGCTGAAGCAGGACCGGCGTGGCAGGACGTGAGGCAAGCGCAACGTCCCAGGGATTTAGCACAATCTGTTTCACCTGTTCTAAAAGGGGATCGGGCAGCGACGAGGATAAACGGTCCAGGTGTCCCAAACTTTCCCAAGAGACCTTCACGCAAAGGCGCTGCACCAAGCGCAGGGATTTTCCCTCTGGCAGAACGGGATAAAACGTCAATCGGGCCAGGCGCACGCCACGCGCGACGCCGATCTCTTCCAGTACAGCGGACTGGAAAGTCCACCCCACGTTGGAATTCCGCGCACGGGTTTTGGCAAAGGCTCCACCGACCGGATACCCGCTGCTATCTCGCAGTACTCCCTCTGGCCTGGGCGAAAGGGCCACAGGCGCTGGAAGGCGCTGCACGGTCTCTTCGATGGAGAGAAAGGAGAGGCGAGGGCGCGCGTCGGGAGGCAGGGCGATCAAAACAGAGGCAAAAGGGAGGCGAGGCATCCCTGGATGCTGCGTCTGCGCCCACGCTCCGTTGGCGTCATCTTTGGCCGCAACATCCACCGTACCATCGGCCAGCGGCTGCACCTGCACGGAGGGCGCGATCCATTCCAACGTCAGACCAGAGGGATCGGCGTGGAGCAAGTGCACGCCCGACGGCAGGGAAGAGGAGACGTCGGGCAAGGGCGGCGCCGAACCGCTGGCGCCGCCTACCTCGATGGTCTGCGCGATCAGGACGAGCAGCAGGAACGCGCGTGGCCCAGCTCTCATCTAGCGTGATGCATGATGCGTGACTGGGCGCTCGATACCTTTTTCCCCTGCGACTTGGCCCCCTTGCTCCCCGCTCCGCTTGCCACCAGGGGCAGGTAGACGCGGTGAGGCTGTGCGGTCGCCTCCACGACGGTGCTCACAGGTCCGTGAAAGGTCTCCCGGCCAGAGGTGTCCACGTCCGCCAGCCAGTACCACCAGGGATCAGCGGTCGGCGCTGTATCCACGTAGGTATAAGTCGCCCCACCGCCGCGCGCCAGAGAGGGCACGAATCCCACCACGACAGGCTGGAAAGCCTGCCCCCCTGCCCGGTAGAGATTAAAGCCGAAATTGTCCACCTCCACCGCCGTGGCCCACTCCAGCCGCACCTGTCGTCCGCCCACATCGCCCAGGCGGAAATAGAGCAACTCCACCGCCGTGGGCACATTGACGATCAGCTCATCGTCCTCCACCTCTTCGGGCTGGTTGCCGTAAACGTCTTCCGCGCCACTGACGACGGCGGTGTTGACGGTGGTAACGGTGATCGCGTCGTTTACCACGCTAAAGACGGTGGTGATGATAAAGGATTCGCCTGGGGCCAGGTTGCGGTCGAACCCGTAGGGCGCCGGCCCGGTCAAGTCGTGCCAGGCCAGGTCGCCATCGTCGTCATCCTCCTCCGGGTATGGCACGCTATCCACAAAACTGATGTTGGAAGGATCGTACAGGTCGCGCAACGGCACCCGGTCCAGGGTGCTGACCCCGGTGTTGGTGATGACGATGGTAAACGTGACGTAGCGGGGCGTCCCAACGGTGTCCTGTCCCACCAGTCGCTTGTCCACCACCACAGCCGGATCCGAGATAAAGACGGGAACGTCGTCGGTGTCGGTGATGACGCCGCCGGGATGTTTCCCCTCCACCAGGACCATGTTGGCATACGTGCCGGTGATGCCCGACGCGGCGGTGACGACGAAGCGAACGGTCAGGCTCGCACCCGGCGTCAACGGGCCGAGGTTCTGCCAGGCCAGCGTCGGCTCGGCGACGACGTCCGGGGCGGAGGGGCTGGCCGACCCGGCGACGTAGTGAAAACCGGACGGCAACGTGTCGGTCAGCGCCAGCGGATCCAGGGTCAATTGGCCCGTGTTGGTGACGTGGATGGTGTAGGTGAACGGCTCCCCACCGACTGCCTCGTCTGGAACGACCGACTTGACCATCTCCAGGCCGGGCACCAATGGCGTGGTGTCCTCGATATCGTCGTCGTTGTCGGGGTCGTCGTCGGTGGTATCGCTGTCCACAAAGACGGCGTTGGTAAAGGTCTGGGTGACGTCCAGGCTCACCTGCACCGTCACGGTGACGCGGCGCACCTCTCCGGGAGCCACGTCGCCCAACGTCCACGCGAGAGGGTCAGTGCTGGAATACGGCGGCGTCGTCCCGACGAGCGTCACCTGCGGCGGCAGCGTGTCGGTCAGCACCACGTTGGTCGCGATGCTGGGGCCATGGTTGGTCACCACCAGCGTGTAGGTGAGCAGCGTGCCGACGGGGACCGGGTCGGGCTCGCTCGCCTTCGAGACGGCCAGGTCGGCCCGCGCCTCGACGGGCGTGGTGATCTGATCGGTGCCGGTCACGCCGCCCGTGTCAGTGATGGCGGCGCTGTTCAGCAGGAGCGTGCCGGAGAGGACGGCAGGTTCCACCCGCACCACCATCGTCACTGTGCCAGAGGCAGGCGGGATCTGATCGCCCAGCGACCAGATGACTAAACCAGGATCGCCGACGAGGGGAGCGGCGACGGTCGGTTGTGTAGCCGTGTAGAAGGTCGTGCTTGTCGGGGTGGCGTCGGAGAGGGTCACGTTCGGGGCAAGCTCGTCGCCCGTCACTGCCCAGTCGATGGTGTAGGTGAGCAGCTCGCCCGGCAGCACTGGCGAGGGTTGGGCCGTCTTGGTGATCGCCAGGCTGTGCCAGCCCGCGACGGTCGTGGTCACGCCGTCAGTTTCGGTAATAAATTCGGTGTCGCTGATGGTCGCGGCGTTGCGAATGCTCAGACCGTCGGTCAGCGGGATATTTGCCCGCACCACCAGCGCGATGACGGTACCCGTCTCTTGCGTGATACCCGTGCCAGCGGTCAAAAAATCACCCAGGTTCCAGACGACCAGGCCCGTACCCCCGACGCCGGGGTCGCTGTCGGCCGGCGGCGTGGCCGTGTAGAACGTCGTGTACTCCGGCGTCTCGTCCGAGATGGTCAGGTCGTAGACCGGCTCGTTGCCCGTCACCGTGTAGGCGATCGTGTAGGTCAAAAGCCCGCCCGGTGAGACGGGAGTCGGTGTGACCACTTTACTCATCTCCAGGATGTGCCAGCTTTCCACCGGCGTGGTGACTACACCAGTGGTGGTGACGCCGTCGCCATCGCCGATGGTCGCGACATTGTGAATGTCCAGGCCGTCGGTCAGCGGGGTCGCTACCTGCACGACGAGGGTGGTCGCGCCGCTCTCGCCGGGGCTACGGTCGCCTAGATCCCAGATGACCACACCGGGATCGCCAACAGATGGAGCATCGGCAGGCGGTGGCGTGGCCGTATAGAAGGTTGTGTATGCCGGGGTGACGTCGCTGATGACCACACCCAGGGCAGGCTCATTGCCCGCTACTGCCCAGTCGATGGTGTAGGTGAGCAATCCGCCCGCCTGCACCGGCGAGGGTTGGGCCGTCTTGGTGAGCGCCAGGGTGTGCCAGCCCAGGACCGTCGTGGTCAACTCGCCGGTGTCGGTGACAGTACCACTGGTGTCGGTGATGGTCGCGACATTGCTGATGATCGAGCCATCGGTCAACCCGGCGCTCGTTTGCACCACCATCGTGACGGCGCCGGTCGCCTGCATGGTGTAGGTCAGGAAATCGCCCAGCTCCCAGATGACCACACCACTTGATTCGGTGCAAGGAGCAGGCCCGCAACTCTGGAAAATCGTGTGCTCCGGCGTTTCTTCCAAGATCGTCACGTCATAGGCCGGTTCGTTGCCCGTCACCGTGTAGGCGATCGTGTAGGTCAAAAGCCCGCCCGGCGCCACTAGCGAGGGTTGCGCGGTTTTCAGAATGCCCAGGGTGTGGCTGCTCTCGACCGGCGTGGTAATCTCGCCCGTGGTGGTGACGCCGTCGGTATCGCTGATGGTCGCGATGTTGTGAAGCAGCGTGCCGCTGATCAGCGGACTCGCCACCTGCACCACCATCGTCACTGCGTCCGTGGTTATCGGAGTGACGGAGCCAAGGCGCCAGGCGACCACGCCTCCCACCGCCGTGCATGCCGGCGTGCAACTATGAAACGTAGTGCTGGGGGGCACGGTGTCGCTGATGACCACGTCCGGCGCGATGCCGTCGCCGGTGACGGTGTAGCGAAGCGTATACGTGAGCAGCGCGCCTGCCTGCGCGGGAACGGGCCAGGCCGATTTGGTCAGGGTGATCTCGTGATCGCTCACGATCTCGACGGGCGCTGTATCGGTGGGCGGCGCGGTCACGTCCGCCCAGTTTGTGGACGTTACGGCGGCCAGGTTGGTCAACGTCAGGCCATTAGGTAGCGGGATGTCGGCCCGTGCCTGGTAGGTCGCCGTGATGACCCCGCCGACCGGCAACCGCACTCCCTGGGTGACGACCATGTGCCCGGAAACTGGGTCGTAGGAAGCGGGATCGCCTCCGGTCGAGGTGGTATAGGAGAGCACGGTCTGCTTCCATGAGAGCGTCGTCGTCCCCTGACGTTCTGGCCTGGATTCATAGATGGCAAAGTTGTCGAAACGGTAATAGTCGTCGGATTCCATGCCACTCAGTGCCCAAACGTCCAGGGTGATAGGAATACTGACAAGAGACATCTCTCGGATCGTGCAAGTGCCAGTATACCACTCGGTCAAGATATCCGCCCCATTCGCGCGTACTTGGTACTGATCAGTGGTATCATCATCCACAGACCCAAACACATAGTAACGCAGCAAAGGAGAGTCAAATGCCGAAAGGTCTGCCATCCGCGACACACCTGCATCATCGACATCTGTATTTGTCATCGTCAGGCAGGCCGGCGGGGTGATAAAAGGGCCTGTCGACGTAAAAATCTGAATTTCGCCACCAGTGGGGAGACCAAGGGGATCGTCATTGCTCTCGGTCCAATCTGACGTCCAATCCAGGGAACCATCGTTGCCGGTGTAATACGTAGTCTGAGTAGCGTTCAGATCGAAATCATCGGCATAGTAACCGGAGAAGCGGGCGGTATGCGTGACAGTACGGGTTACCTCCTCGATCTGGGCGACGGGCCACGTGAGGCCCAGTGTGCCAGGGACGTATGTCATCTCCAGAGGAAGCGCGTCGGTGATCGCCAGGTTCACCGCCAGACCGCTGCCACTGTTCTCCACGACGAGCGTGTAGGTGACGCGATCACCGGGCCGGATCAGAGTCGGGGAGACGGTTTTGTCGATCGAGAGGAGCGGCCGTCCGACAGGCGTGTCGGTATCCGGGTCCTCCGGGTCGTCGGGGTCCTCCGACCAAACACGATCGGCGTTGATCGCGTCTACCCATCCTTGATTGGTTATCTCGGTGATGGTGAGGGGAATATTGGTGTGCAGGCGAACGCGAAAGGTTATAGTCACGATCTCGCTTGCCCCAATGGTGTTCCAGGTGATGCGAATCTTTTGGGCGTCGGTAACGGGAGTTCCAATCCAGTCAATCCCATCATAATATGAAATTGCCTCGGTCGGCGGTGGGATGGTGACACCAAGGCTGCCTACCACAAAGTCAGTATAAGTGTAGGGGAGATTATCCTCAAACTCCACCTCGTTCATAGACCCCATGCTGTTGTTATGGAGGACCATGATGTAGTTGATGGTATCGCCAGGGGAGATGTCTCCAGTCAGGTCGGCATCGTCGGCCAACTCATCCACCTTGGAGAGTCTGGGGGTAGGAACAGGGAGAATAGTATAACCCAGATCAGCATACTCATTAAACGTTGCCCGGCAAGGGTCTTGCCCCCAGGCCGCGGCGATCCGTTCCTCCATGTCCGTGGTATATATGCGCGCCCCCATCAGATCGTGGTCGGTGGGATCGCCCACGCGGAGAACTTGGCCAACTTCTAGAGGAACACCCAGAGCAGAGAGAGGCTCGTCCCATGCATCTATTTCCCATCTATTCGTATCATTTCTGGCACCATCACCGTCCATATCAAAGGGGTCAGGCAAGCCATCCTGGTTCAAATCTACATAGATCACTGTGTCGGTGACGGCGGTGACAAAGGCCACGTTGCCGTTATCCCCCAGAGCGCCAGGGTTGCCGGGAGCATAACCGACGATGACCTGGGAGCTGAGATCCGATTCCGGTATCAGGACGTATCCCCAGTCATAGTTATGAGCCGGACCTCCAAGCATGGAGGAATCTATTACACCCACTCCCCAAAAAGAGTGTGACGAGGAAAAGTACACTCCCTGAATGCCGGTGGAAATGTCACTCCATCCTGTTGCATCCAACACACTGACGGTGTGGTTGGCCGTGATCACGAAGGTATCCACGAAATCGGAGGACGCGGTAACCGTGATGCTGACAGGATGAGGGTTGTGGAGGTAGATATCTGCGTCCGAGTTACGCCCTCTAGGATCCAGGTTGCAATCAGATGCAAATCCAGGCACCGGGGCCCAATAAGCATCGTCCCACACATCTACTGGCTGGAGTGTGTAGCCATGAGCAGAGTACGCCGTGCCCCCACATGCTCCGGTCATCATCTGTACCTGGACAGGTGCAGTAGCGGTGATGAAGTCGTCACTGTCTACTCCTCCCCCTCCAGCCTCATTGTTCTCGCCGTCTACAAAGAATGTATCCCCAGGTCCCAGTGTATAAGTTATTGGAAAGCCATTATAGTAAACCTGAGTGCCAGCCTTCCAGGCCATCACCTCCAGACCCGCATAATCGTGGTCGTCCACGGCAGCTTCATTAAAATCCAGATCCTCTCCCACCGTGGCCACGTATTCGGTGCCCCAATCGGCCGCCTCCGGCACTTCCCAGGCAGCGGCCAGGAGCGAGCCTGAGTACGGGCCTAGGGCAAAAGGGTATGCCAGTCGTACTACCGTACCCTCTTCGCCAAAGATGGTAATACGGTCGCGACCGTCGTAGTAGTAGGGAGCAATTCCCAACTGAGCGATGAGAATATCACTTGAGAAGAGCTGGGTTGCGCCTGCGTCCAGCACGCCCACCTCGGTTGAGCCGGAGAAATCGGGATTCAGGGGGTCGTCATCATACCCGTCCTCCCAGTGGTCGTAATAGTAAATTGTGCCGTTCGATCCGGAGGTTAGGAAAATGCGGGAAATCAAGGGTTGAGAAGGGGCGTCAGGAGTAGGAACATGACACAGGTCCTTTTCCACAAAGAGCGTCCATAGATCGCGGTCGTCAAAGGGCACAAAGTATTGATGCACGGTAGGATCGATCACGCGGACGCCAGGCAGGCCAGGCTCGTCGGGGCCGGGCCGCCCATCGCCATCCAGATCCAAAAAGACCACGCCGCTGATGTCGCCGCTCTCACGGTCGTAAGCGGCGGTGAAGCGGACGCCGGTAAAGAGCGGCTCCGAGACCTGTTCCATTCCCGGCGTGAGCCAGAGCACGTCCACGGTCTCCTCCCCCCCTTTCGTCCCCCCCAATGGGGGGGAAAGAGGAGAGGGAGCGGGCCACAGGTGGGGCGGGAGGGTGTCTGGATCCAGCGTCACCTTATGGGTGCCGTGGGGCAGGCCCGCGAAGCGATAACGGCCCGCGTCGTCGGTGTACGTCTCCGGGTCGGCGCGCTCGCCAGAGGCAGCATCAGCCTCCAGTGGCAAAGACCGGACCGGAGGAACGCGAGGAGGGTCCGCGACGACCGGCGCATCCTCGAACGGACCGGGTGCCATGCTTGTTCCCATCAGGTTGACGAGCATGACGAGCACAATCGTGAGTGTCGCATAGTTTTTTTGCATTGTTAATTCCTTCCCTCGGTCACGAATTTCGAACGTTGCGCGTCGCCATACTGAGCATCAGGAAAAAGACCGCGATGAACGCTGTCACCGCCCATCCAACCCACTCAGAACCCACCGAGCCGCCGGCCTCCGGCAGCAATGGGAGCGGTGTAGGGGTAGGCGATGGGGGCAGTGTAGGTTTAGGTGTCTTTTTGGTGGGGGGCGAGGGTGTGTCGGTCGGCACTACGGGTGTATTGGTCGCGGTAGCGGTTGGCGTGTCGGTGGATGATGAAGGCGTCGCGGTAGCGGTCGGCGTCGGCGTGACGCCGAGAACAACCACTCCGCCCTCACCAAACACGGGAGAAGATGTGGGGTTGTCGACCACGACGCTCTGTTCATCTGCCATCGCCCAGGTCACGCTTGCGATGGAGCTTGATGCTCCAACAACGCTGACCAATAAAACGACCATGCATGCGACCATCAAGCTCTTGTTCATTTTTTTCCACCTCACCTGGGCGATGGATTTCTAGTCCGCGACTTTTGGCTCGACCGCCACACCTTCCAGCACGGGTTCCGCCGCTATATTCTCGTCCAACTCTGCCTGCTCGGGTCGGCGCTCGAAAGTCAAGCCCTCTTCTCCCACCTCGACGACGACCAGATCGCCTTTTTCGAAATCGCCGCGCAGCAACTTGATGCTGAGGGGGCTTTCCACGTATCGTTGGAGGGCGCGGCGCAGCGGTCGGGCGCCAAACTGCGGATCGAACCCCTCGTGGGCCAGCCAACTGCGGCTCGCCTCGGTCAGTTTGACCTTCAGCCCCTGCTCCACCAACCGCTCCGCCACCTCCTGCATCTGTAGATCCACGATGCGCTCCATATCCTCGGTCGTCAGGTCTTTGAAGATAATGATCTCGTCCACGCGGTTGAGAAACTCGGGCCGGAACGTCTTTTTCAGTTCTTTTTGAATATCGCGCTTGCTCTCATCCTCGTCACGCCCGCCCTCCCCGGCCCTCAGGAAACCGAGCGTCCCTCCTCCCTTGTGAGCGAACTCCGTCCCCAGGTTCGACGTCATCGTCACGACCGTGTTGCGAAAGTCCACGATGTTCCCTTGCCCATCGGTCAACTGGCCCTCGTCCAGAATTTGCAGCAGTGCGTTCCAGACGTCCGGGTGGGCCTTTTCGATCTCGTCGAACAGGATGACGCGATAGGGCCGCCGTCGCACTGCCTCGGTCAACTGGCCGCCCTCCTCGTAGCCGACGTACCCCGGAGGCGCGCCAAAGAGCCGGGAGACGTTGTGCCGCTCCCGATACTCGCTCATGTCGATGCGCACCAGGGCGTCTTCGTCGTCAAAGAGGAACCAGGCCAGCACCTTGGCCAGCTCGGTCTTGCCCACGCCAGAGGCGCCCAAAAAGATAAAGCTGCCGATGGGACGGCGCGGGTCCTTGAGGCCCGATCGGGCGCGGCGGATGGCGTCGGAGACGGCGACCACCGCCTCATCCTGCCCGACGATGCGCTCGCGCAGCGCGTCCTCCATGCGCAACAGTCGCTCCGATTCGGTCTCCATCATCCGCGCCACCGGGATGCCGGTCCAACTCGCCACCACCTCCGCGATGTCCTCCTCCTCGATCGTCTCGCCAAGCTGGTGCTCTCGCTGCCACATCTCGCGCTGGAGATTGAACTCGGCCTGCAAGTTGATGCGCTCCGTCTTTAATTCGGCGGCCCGCTTGTAATCCTCCATCGCGCTGGCGGCGTCGATATCGGTCTGGAGCTGCGAAAGCTCCGCCTGCAACTTTTTCAGCTCGGGCGGGAGCGTGTGAAGCGCGACCCGCAGTTTCGCCGCCGCCTCGTCCATCAGGTCAATCGCCTTGTCGGGCAAGCGCCGGTCCGTGACGTAGCGGTGAGAAAAGCGCACCGCGGCCACGATAGCATCGTCGGAAATGTGCACCTTGTGGTGCGCCTCGTACCGGTCGCGCAGCCCGCGCAGCATCTCGATCGTTTTCTCGACCGTCGGTTCCTCGACAAAGACGGGGGCGAAACGGCGCTCCAGCGCGCCGTCGCGCTCGATGTAGTGGCGATACTCGTCCAGCGTCGTCGCGCCGATGCACTTTAACTCTCCCCGGGCCAGGGCGGGCTTCATCATACTGGAGGCGTCGAGCGCCCCCATCCCCGCCCCGGCGCCGACGACGTTGTGCAGCTCGTCAATAAAGAGAATGATCTCTCCCTCCGAGTTCTGGATCTCCTCGATGGTGCCCTTCAGGCGTTCCTCAAACTCCCCCCGGAAACGAGAGCCGGCGACCATCGCGGCCAGATCGAGCTGCACGACTTGCTTGTCCATCAAAATCTCGGGCACGTCTCCGGCAGCGACCTTTTGTGCCAACCCCTCGACGATGGCGGTCTTGCCCACGCCCGGCTCGCCGGTGAGCACCGGGTTGTTCTTGGTGCGGCGGCAGAGGATCTGGATCACGCGCAGAATCTCGTCCTCCCGCTCGATGACCGGGTCCAACTTGCCCTCGTGTGCCATCTGCGTCAGATTGCGGCTGAACTTTTCGAGGATGCGATAGCGGCTCTCTGCCTTGCGGTCGGTCACGCGCTTCCCGCCCCGGACGTCCTTGATGACCTCCTCGATGCGCTTCTTGGTGATCCCCGTCTCGCGCAAGAGGCGCGTCACCGGGGTATTCCGCTCGCTGGCGATGGCCAGGAGGATATGCTCAGTCGAGATGTAATCATCCTTGAGCCGGTTCGCCTCGCCGTTCGCCCGGTCGAGCACCCGCCGGACCCGCGGAGTGATAAAGACCTGCCCGATGCCGCCGCCGCCGTACACGTTCGCCTTGGGGCTATCTCGCAGTATGTCGTCGAGCCGCTGCTCTATCTGCTCGACGTCCACCCCGAGCCGTTCCATCAACTGCGGCACCACACCGTCTGGCTGTTCCAACAACGCCAGAAAGATGTGTTCGATATCCACTTGGGTATGCTCATAGCGCGCCATGACCTGGACGGCTCGCTGGGCCGCCTCTTGCGCGCGCTCTGTGAAACGATCTAATCTCATCATGTTCTGAAAATCTCCTTGATGTGAAACGTGGAACCCATTATACCGCACATTGCCCCATCCGACAAAGAAATCCGGCTCTAGATTCTCGCTTCCTTCACCGTCGAGTTGTGCTATAATATCTAATGGGTTTCAAATGGGTTGAGTAGCCGCGCTTTCCATAGCGCGCAGTATGGAAACCGCGACTACCTCCAACCGAAATGAAACACACCCATATCTAATGACTCACCCGAAAGATGCTGGATCAAACATATACGTGAAGGAGCAACCAATGAAGACATCTACTATTATCATCTTGGTGATCGTACTGGCCCTGGCCTGTTGTTGCTGTTGCTGTCTGACGATCGGCTTCGCCTGGGGCTGGGAGGTTTTCTCAAATCCGATATCGCTCTACGGGACGCCGTCACCGCCTCTCTTTGACACGCCCACTCCCAAACCCACTCCCGCCATCACCCGCGAGCCTGCCGGCGACGCCGGGATCGAGACCGAGAAGCTATTGGAGACGATAGTGGTGCCGGTGCGCGATTTTCACGACCTGGCGATCCGGTTGAAGGGGCTGCCCCCCGATACCCCTCGCACCGTCAATCCCGGCGGCTCCCCCGATTATTCCGTGGGCGCTCGCCGCGTCTTTCGCGCCTCGAACGTGGACACCGACGTGCAGTTCGACGTCGAAGCCATCCTAGCGTACAAGACTGAGCACGTATATATGTGGGTCGAGGAGGGCGTGCGCTTTGATAAGGAGGATCTCAAAGCCGCCGCCGAGTTATTCGAGGAGCACACGTACCCGACCAACCGCACTTTCTTTGGCTCCGAGTGGAACCCGGGCGTGGACAACGATCCACATCTCAGTATTCTTCACGCGCGCAATCTGGGGAATACTGTCGCGGGGTACTATTCCAGCCGCGACGAGTTCATCTCTGCCGTGGCGCAAGACGATTGGGGCCACTTGGAATCGCCTCCCTCTAACGAGATGGAGATGTTCTACATCAACATCGAAAACGTGACGATCAATGGCGATTTTTACAACGGTGTGCTAGCCCACGAGTTTCAGCACATGATCCACTGGTACAACGACCGTAACGAAGAGACCTGGCTCAACGAGGGCTTTTCTGAACTGGCCTCGTATCTCAACGGCTTTGATCCGGGCGGCGCCGAATGGTCGTTTGCTGCGGTTCCAGACACACAGCTCAACTCCTGGCCCGAAGGAGGGGCCGGCACCGCAGGAGCCAATTATGGCGCTGGCTATCTCTTTACTTCCTACTTTCTCGACCACTTTGGCCAAGAGGCCACCCAGGCGCTGGTCGCTCATCCCGAAAACTCTTTCGCCAGCGTAGAGGCGGTGATGGATGAACTGGACATTGGGTTGACCTACGAGGAGTTGTTCGCCAATTGGGTCGTCGCCAACTTGCTGGACGATCCGACCCTCGCCGACACGCAGTTTGGCTACACAGAGATCGACCCACCCTCCTTTGACATCGAAACTACGTATTATGAGGATGAATACCCCGTCTCTGCGAGCGCGACTGTGCACCAGCACGGCGCCGATTATATCGAACTGCGTAGCGAGCAACCGTTGACCTTCCGTTTCACCGGCTCTACCCAGATCGGCCTGGTGAACGCCTCCGCTCACAGCGGGCGCTACATCTGGTGGTCGAACCGGGGCGACGATTCGGACATGATGCTCACGCGCTCGTTTGATCTCTCGGAAGTGAGCCAGGCCACGCTCGAGTTCTGGGCCTGGTACGACATCGAGGAGGATTGGGATTACGCCTACGTGCAGATCAGCGCCGACGGAGGCGAGACCTGGGAGATCCTCACCACGCCCTCTGGAACCTCCACCAACCCCAACGGCAATTCTTTCGGCTGGGCCTATACCGGCAGGAGCGGGGGTGGAGATACCGCCACGTGGATCCAGGAACAAATAGACCTCTCTGCATACGCCGGGCAAGAGGTGCTGATCCGCTTCGAGTACATCACCGACGACGCAGTCAATCGTCCGGGCTTTATCTTGGACGACCTGGCTATTCCCGAGATCGATTACTTTAGCGATTTCGAGACCGAGGGGGAGGATTGGGAGGCGGCGGGCTTTATCCGCCACGCCAATATTCTGCCGCAGCGATGGTTGGTGCAAATGATTCTCTTCGGCCCCGAGACGACGGTAGAGCGGCTGGAAATGGACGAGGATCAGACCAACTCGTGGACCATTCCGCTAGATAGCCACACCGATCGAGCGATCATCGCCATCTCTGGTCTGGCGCCCGTGACGACGGAATGGGCGTCGTACAGCTACGAGATTGATGCACAATAAGATCGGTAGAAGACGCATCTAAAACTTGGGGGAGCATCTATTAAAGAACCAATCCAGCGCCGGTCGAGTAGGCCCGAAGGGCCATATCGAGACCCAGCGGGTGATCTGTCGAGTCGCTCGCTGGGTCTCGATACGCGCGAAGCTTTGCTTCGATGGCACTCAACCAGCGCTTGCTCCCCCAAGATTGGTTATACGCCCGATCAGTAGATTGGTACATTGGCGAGGGGCGCTATTTCGACCAAGCTACGAATTGCGAAAGACGAGCGGCATGTAGAGGATGGTTTCCCGCGGCCCGAAGAAGAGGCCCTTGTTCGCCTCCATGCTCACATTGCCGGCCTTGTCCACCGCCTGCACCATATAGTCGACCTCTCCGCTCAGACCGCTCAGGGTCCCCTGCCAGTACCCGCTGCTTTGATAGCTCAGGTCGAGGCTCTGCCACTCCTCTCCGTCCTCGCTGTAGGTCACGACCACCCGCCTCACTCCTGAGTCGTCCTGCGCCAACACCTGGAACGTGATCGCCCCCTCCTTCACCACGCTCTTCTTCACCTCCCAGATGGCGGGGGCCGCAAAGTCCTCATTCCCGGTCGCAGCGTAGTAGACTTCAAACACCATCTGCTCGAACAGCTGCTCAACACCGCTCTCCTCGTCGCCTGAATACTGGGCCGGCACCACCACCAGTCGCGCCGGGTCACCGAGCCGGTTCACCGTGAAGGGCTTGAGCGGATACCAGCCCGTCTCGTCGTACTCTGGTTCCACCGTCGACGTGGTGTCCGTCACCGGGCGCGAGATGAATGGGTTGAAGCCCGTCTTGCTCGTGCTGCGCCCGGAAAGGAAGAGAGCGTCGTGCGGCTCCATTCCGCTGTACTCGGCCAACGGCTCGCTCGTGCGCGGCTGTACCGGCCGTCCCGGACTGACCTGTGCCTCCCCCTCCTCGGTGTAGTAATGTCCCATCACCGTCCCCGCGACCGTCGCCGTCACCTCCTCCAGAGCCACCGTGATGGTCATAGGCGCCACGATCAAGCCCGACTCCTGCACTTCTACCTTGCCACCCTCCGCTGCCTGCTGCCCGCGAATGACCGACGGCGACTCAGCGACCGCCAGGTTTACCCGGTACATGGGCAACCCGTACAGCGTCGCCTCGATCAGCGATTTCTCGTCGTAGGTGCCAAACCCCTCGCTCGGGACGTTCCCCAGGTAATTCTGCTTCGCCTGTTTCAGCGCCTCTCCCACCGTCATCCCGACCTCGCTCGTCAATGCCTCGGCAAAGAGGCGCATCAGCCGCTCGGTGAAGGCGACCGAGTCGTCCATCCCGTATCCAAACCCCGTGTTTCCCACCCACCAGCCTCCGCGTCGTGCGAGCGCCTGCGCAAAGTCCAGTTCGTACCCCGCCAGCGAAACGTGTGCGTCGGGCACGCTGTACCCGCTGTGGCAGCCCATCGAAAAGTTCACTGTACCGCTGAGCGAGACCGTCGCGTTCAGTACCTCGCTCGCCTGCACCGACTCGTCTCCTTGCGCCGGAAAGGCGTTCAGATGGCTGAAGTGGGCATTGATCGAGGCCACGTCCCGCCGTCTGCTCCCTAGCCAGGCGTCCCTCAAGGCGTCGTCTGTCCACACATCGTCGATCAAGCCAGTCACCGCCAGCCCGCTTCCCTCCAGCGTCTCGCGGATCATCTCCGCCCCATCGCTCAGGAATTCGTAGCCGGTCACCAGCGCCGTCTCCGGCGAGAGCAACCCTCCCCGTTCCAGGAAGGTGTCAACGCTGCCAATTATCTCTCGCGGCCTCTCCACCAGCCGCCCGATCCCCAGGTCGGGCGCGTACAACTCTCGCCCGCGCCACAACAAGGGCGTGCGGTCGGCGTAAAAGTCGTCGCTCAGGATGTATCCCCATTCCAGCGCGGCGCGGCTCGGGCTGTCGTTCTCCAACCACCAGAAGGGATAGTCCGCCTCGTTCGCGATCCTGACGTCGTCCGGCACGCGGCGGAAGGGGATCATCAAGTCGTCGCCCACGATGACGATCTGTTCGATGGTCGGGTAAGCGTCCAGATAGTCCGTCGCCGCGTCCTTGATCGCCTGCGCCGCCTGGTTGGCCACCTCTGGACTGCACGCAAATCCATTGTCCCAGTCGGTGTATGCCTCCGCTACCGCGGTCCCGTTCTCCAACGGCACTACCAGCCCCTTGACGTTGGGCTCGTCCGCCAATTCCTCCAGCTTGCTCACCAACGCCGCCGTCTCCGTCGCCCCATAGGCCGCGTCCATCCGCTGCTTGTTCAACAGGATCAGTGTCTCGGGCGCGCCGCCAACGTTCGTTCCGGTGTAGACGTCCATCTCCGCGCCAGGCGGGTAGGGAAAACGAGTGTTGCAGACGGCGATGTCGCCCAGGGTCTCGGTGATCACCTGCAGGTGGTAGGGGTCGAGGCTGTAGGCCCCGTTGTGAGAAAGTGCCAGAATGTAATAGTCCCCTGCGACGCGGGCCCGCACGGAAGCGATCTCACCCGCCCGGCCCGAGTTGGTCGAGATGGCGTTCACCCGTGCGATGGCGTTCACCCGCGCGATGGCGTTTACCCGCGCGATGGCGTTCACCCTCGCGATGGCGTTCACCCTCGCGATGGCGTTCACCCGCGCCGCCGCGTCTATCTCTCCGGGATTCTGGAGTTCTCCCAGTTCCTCGGCACCTGCGGTGGGCGTCACGATGGGGGAGAACAAGATCAGTTCATAGTCGGCCGGCAACTGGCTGAGCGTGACGGTGAACAGCACCGGCTCGTCGATCTTCAGCTTGAACCAGTCCAGGTCCAGACTGTGAAAGATGGTGGAGGTATAGAGAACGCCGGGAGTGATGGTATAAGCCTCTGTCCAGAGGTCGTTCGGTTCGTGAGGATGATCGCGTCCGGCCGTAGTCACCAGGACGCCCCCTGCCGCCTGGGTCTCATCCCCCTGCGAGACGGCGACGACGTTCGCCACGTCCGTCGTCTCGGCAGTCGCGTCTGTTGGAATCTCCACCAGCACTTCCACGCTTGCCCCTCTACCCATCTCCAGCGGTCCCACGGTCGCGGGCACGGTGGATGTCCAGGCGTTCCCGCTCACGGCGACGCTGAAAGTGTCGGCGCTGTTGCCTGTGTTCGTCACCAGCAGCGTGTACGAGACTATCGTTCCTGGGTCTCCCGTCCGCGCGGCGGCGGCAGGCGCGAGCGTCAGGCCATAGACTGGGCCAGCCGTCGTCATCAGGACCGCTTGCGCTTTCCGTGCGGTGTTGCCCTGTGAGGTCACGGTGACCTGCGCCAGGTCCGTCTCTCCTCCCGCCGCCCTGGGCACCTGCACCTGCACCGCTACGCTCGCGCTCTCTCCCGCGCCCAACGACACCGTATCGGGAACCGGGGTGATTGTCCACGTGTTGCCGCTCACGCTCACGCCAAACGTGTCCGCCGTATTCCCCGTGTTCGTCACCCACAGGGTGTAGACCACCGTCGTCTCCGGAGCGCCCGATTTCGCCGTCGCGTCCATCGCTATCTTCAGACCATAGAAAGCGTTCGCTGTGGTATTCAGCGTCGCTTCCGCCGATTGGGCCGGGTCGCCTCGCGAGGTCGCTGTGAGCGTCGCCGCGTCCGTGTCTCCGGCTAACGCATTCGCCGGGACGTATACCGCCACGCCCAGAATGCCGCTCTCTCCCGCCGCCAGCGGTCCGATGCTCTTGGGCGCAGCCGTCGTCCATTCGTTGCCAACGACGGTCACCGTGAAGGTGTCCCTCGCGCTGCCGGTGTTTGTCACCTGGAACGTGTGGATCACGGTTTTTCCCGGATTGCCTGACGCGCTCGTCTCTGCCGGCGCGAGCGCAAAACTGTAGGCGTTCCACTTCATCAAGTGCGGCGCGCCGATGGACGGATACTCGAACGTGACGCCCGGTTTGATCAAGGCTGTGCGGTCATAAAAGTAGATCGGTATCACCGCTGCCTCATCCTCCACCAGGATATGGTCTGCTTCTTGGAAGTAGGCTGTCCGCAAAGTCTGGTTCGTCTCCGTCAGCGTCATGCCGATCAATTGCCGATACCGAGCGTTGTCCCAGCCAGTGTACCGCCTGGAGGAATCAGGGTGAAACAAATCATTCAGGATGTTGTTGAGGTCCCCATAGTCCATCAACCATCCTAGACGATAAGCGTTATACGAGCACAAACCAGGGTTTTCGTGACAACTCTCAAGAAGGTCCAAATAGGGGGAGAAATCGGTATAGACCGTGGTGACTGCGATGCCCAGATTGTTTCGCCACTGGTCGGCTACGGCATTGATCACCGTCTCGTTTCCAGTGTTGGCCCACAACTCGACGCCGGGGAATCCTGCCCCGCCGGGATACCCTGCCTGCGCCAGATAAGTCTGCGCCTGGATCGGATCAAAGGAATATCCCACTGCGCCATTCTGATAACCCGGGATGCCCGGTGGGATCACGCTGGTCGCCGCCTCGCGCCAGGGCACGCCGAGCACGTTGGTCAAGATGGTTTTTCGATCGATCGCCGAGGCCAGCGCCTTGCGCACGGTGATCACGTTCGTCGGCGTCAGTTCCGTGTTCATCCCCAGGTAGTACACTCCAGGCTGCGGCGTCTGATAAAACTCGGCGCTCAGCACGGGATCGGACAAGATACGGGATAGCTCGTCTTCCGGGGTGGCGCTCACGTCCACCAGGTTGTTCTCGTAGGCCGCCAGTTGGTCGCCTGAAGACATGATGGGCAAGACTACCCGCTTGATCAGAACCTGCGCCGCGCCGTGGTAGCGCGGGTTCTTGTCCAGCACCAGAACGCTGTCGTGAACCCATTCCGCCAGCGTATAGGGGCCGTTGCCCACAAAGTGCCCCGCCTCTGTCCAGTTAGGGTCGCTGCTGATGATGTCCAGCCGCGCCGGGAAAGTGGTGCACCGGGCCATAATACTGGGGAAGAAAGCGCCCGGCTCTGCGAGGGTGAACTTCAACGTGTAAGTATCCACCGCAGTGACGCCCACCTGGCTGGGATCGGTGATCTCTCCGTTGTGGTAATTCTGTGCTCCTGCGATGGGGTACATGAGATAAGCATAGTCCGCCTCCGTATCCGGGTCGAGCAGTCGGATAATCCCGTCCACGTAATGCTGGGCGACCACCGGTTGGCCGTCGGACCAGACCGCGTCGGAGCGCAAGGTCACGGTGTACACCAACCCATCGGGAGAGACAGTGTGCGTGAGCGCCCCGGCCGGCTCGATGCTGCCATCGGGCCGGTAGCGATACAGTCCCTCCATCAACTGACCCAGAACCAGGTCGTCACAGGTACGATTGACGTCCAGCGTGGACGGCTCGTTGTCGAGGGGATAAACCAGAGGGCCGCGGGATACCGTGGCCGCCTTGGCGTTGTTCGTCGTCTCGTTGGCCGTCGCGACGGCTTCGTTGACCATGAGCTGGCCTTCTGGAACGTTGGGCGAGACTTGAGCAACGAGCGTGACGGAAGCGGTCGCGCCAGAGGGCATTGTGCCAAAGGAACAGGCGACAGAGCCGCCCCAGCTTCCACTGATCGTGCAAATCCCCGCCGGCGCGACGCTGATGGCCCGCTGCCAACTATCCAGCGTATCGACCAAGACGACGTCGGGGGCATTCTCCCCCAGGGCGTTGGTGATGGTGATGGTATAGGTGAGCGTCTGGCCCGGTTTCACGATGACCGTGGACGCTCGCTTGGCGACGATCAGATCGACCAGGAAAGGAGACGAGAACTGGGACGTGTTGCCCTCTGCGTCGGTAGCGGTAGCAGTCAGGCGAGAGCCGGTGGGAGAATGGACCAGGACCAATGACCAATGTCCCATACTGTCCGCGGTGGTGGAGCCTTCGTACCAGCGGCCCTCGTCCGCGTCGTCCGAAAAGACCTCGACCGTGCAATTGGCGCAAGCGTCGCCAGCGACAGTGCTCCCGCTTATGCTCATGATCGCCGGCGCGGTAAGCTCGGCGTTACCCCCATTCCACAGCGCGATCCCCATCCCCTCATTGTCGTGGATACTGTTCTGAGTGATGGTATTGCGCAGTGAATTCGAGTCGCTTACGTCCACACCATCTTTGCCATTATAGGCGATGATGTTGTCGGGGCCTATGGTATTGTCTTGCGCCCCGTTGCTAACCCCAATACCACTTTCACTGTTGGGGATCGCGCTGGCGCCAATGGTGTTGCCCTGTATGACGTTTCCCGTCGAAGTATCCCCCTGGATGTACACGCCGCTGCCGTCGTTGCCCGCGATCAGGTTGTCCTCGACCGTGTTGTCAGGCGAGTAGTGGATTTCCACACCCGTATACGCATCTTCCACGCCGTTGCCCAAACCACTGGCACCGCTGACATCGGTACCGATATAGTTACCCTGCACCACGTTCCCGGTCGTGTCGTCATTGTGGCCATTGATGCTGACGCCAACCCTGGCGTTGCCCGAGATGACGTTGCGCTCGGCAGCCGTCGGCCCGCCAACCACGTTGTAGGAGGCGCCGTCGCCGATATACACCCCATCCCGGTTGTTGCCCAGGGCGACAGCGCCGCTGGCGTCCGTGCCGATATAGTTGCCGATGATGGTATTGTAACCAGTGCCGCTGCCCCAGATCCCAATACCGTTATAGTTGCCGCTGATCAGGTTACGCTCGCCCGGTGTGTCGCCGCCGATGACGTTGTAACTGGCGCCGTCGCAGATGTCTACCCCATCGGAAGAATTATCAATGATCCCCGTGCCGTTGATGTCGGTGCCGATATAGTTGCCAGAGACCGTATTGGAAAGTGTGTCGCTGCCGGCGAGCCGTACACCTGCACCCGATATGCCGCCGCTGATCAGGTTGCGCTCGTCAGGCGTGTCGCCGCCGATCAGGTTGTGATGTCCTCCATCGTTGATGGCGACCTCATTGTTGGCGTTAGATTGGGCAAAGGCGCCGGTGGGATCGACGCCGATGAGGTTGCCCGCGACGACGTTGTAAGCCGTGTCGCTATCGTTAACAGATATGCCATAGTAGTTGTTACTGATGACGTTATCTGGACCAATCGTGTTGTAGCTGGCCCCTCCGCCGATCCAGACGCCATCTCGATTGCCTTGTTCGCGCAACCCCCAGAGCACCTCCCAGGTCGCTCCTTCATCGGTTGACCGTGCCAGCCCCCCGTCGCTGGCGACAAGGATCGTCGGATCGGAGGGATAACCGGGCGAGAAGAGGATACCCGTTCCTGCGTCGTCGAGGCCGCCCGGCAACCCGGTGTCGGCCTGGGACCAGGTGGTCCCACCGTCGGTCGAGCAGTAGACCGAGTCGTTCCAACCCCCACCGTGACACACCGTCCGGTCGTTGGGATAATCCGGCGAAAGGGCCAGGAAGCGCGGGTCGCCGCGCAAGGCATCCACCCCGTTCCAACTGCCGCCGCCGTTGGTCGAAGAATAGACCCGCCCGCTATTCGCCGTCACAAAGACCGTCTGGTCGCCGGCGTAAACGGGCGAGAGCGCGAGATCGCTCAGATCGCCATCCGGGCTGGCGAGGGTGGACCAGTTCGCCCCGCCGTCGAGGGATTTCTCGATGCCGCTGTGGGTCAGGGCAAAGAGTGTCTCTTTTTCGGCCGTATCGGGCGAGGCGATGACCTTTTGCACACTGTCATCGCTCATACCGTTTGCCATCCGCGTCCAGCTCACGCCGCCGTCGGTGGATTTGTAGACGCCTGGAGGCCCCTGCCAACTCCAGTCCTTGGCGGAAACGTACATCGTCTGGTCGCTGCCAAAGCCAGCCGAAAGGGCCAGGTTGCGCCAGTTGATCTGCCCCAGCGACGTGCTGACCAGGCTCCAGTTCGCACCGCCGTCAGTCGTCACGAATAGATCGCCCGGCTCTGCCAAAGCATAGACCGTGTCTGCGTTCGTCGCATCGGGCGGGATCTCGACTTGCTTTATGCGGGATGCAGACAGACCGTTGTTGACCTCGGTCCAGGTGTCGCCGCAGTCGGTGGATTTGTGGATGCCGGTCGAGAGGGTCGCCACGTAGAGCGTGCAATCGCCGAGATAAGCGGGCGAGATAGCCATATCAGACGGGAACGCCTGCCGCGCCCCTTCCAGGCCCAGGCCAATGTAGTTACCCTGCACGGTGTTGCCCTCCGCGCCTGCACCCCAGATACTTACGCCAGAGTAACGATTGGCGATGATGAGGTTGCGCTCGCCGCTCGTCGGCCCACCGATGAGGTTGTAACTGGCTCCATTGCCGATGGAGACACCGTCGTTTTCATTGGGGATGGCAACTGTGCCCGTAGCATCTGCGCCGATATAGTTGCCGCTGATCGTGTTATCGTCGCCGCCATCAATGTATATGCCGTCATCACCGTTGCCGCTGATTAGGTTGTCGATCACATAATTATAGTCGCCAGTCTGTATATAGACACCATTCCATAGATTACCCCACGCTGCCATGCCGCTCAGGTCGGTGCCGATGTAGTTTCCCATGATGGTGTTGGAGACGGCATCCGCGCCCCACAGCCCCACGCCCTGCTTCCCGTTGCCGCTGATCAGATTCCCCTGACCCAACGGCCCATCGCCAACGTCCCTATCGCCGCCGATAATGTTATTCTGGTTGCCATCGTTGATGTCGATACCGTGGCTGGGAAAGTTGACGATCTGCAACCCTCGGATGACGTTGCCGCTGGATTGTATGCTCAGGCCGCTTCCGCTACCGCACGCCGAATGCTCGTGATCGAACTGCAACGCGATGGCAATAACGTCGTCCGGCAACGTTGTGCTGATAACCCTCTCTGTCCACTCAGCTTCCGAATCGTACGACCAGCCACCGATAGCCTCTGTGTACTCGTCTGGGAACAAGACCTTCAACGTGACGCCCACCCCGCCATATTTGAACCAAAAGCGCAATTCGGCTGTGCCGCCGCCAGTTGCGGGTATCCACACCGTGCTGTCCGTGTCGTAGGGATAACTATCGAAAGGCTCATCCGTATCCGCGGTATCGTACGCCACGCGGCTGTAGCCAGCTTGAGCAACCGTATCCCATCGGTACGCATTGGGCAGCGAGTGCGCGTCGGTGAGGATGAGACTCCGCGTCGCACCAGAGCCATCGTCCAAGGGCCGCCAGTGCCCCAATCCGGCGCTAAAATCGCCGTTGACGACCAGCTCCGGCCCGCCGCCTACCCTCAGGCTGACGTCATCGAGCAGCACGGTCTCTGGCGTCGTGCCGATGCCGCTGCCGTACAGGATCACCCCGGCGTCGCTGCCGTCGATCGTCAGGTTGCCTTGGTTGATTTCGGGCAGTGGGCTGGTGAGGGTGATGGTCGCCGGGCTGGTTGGGGGAAAGACGGCGGTATCGAAAACGATCATGTCACCGTAGCCGGCCCCGTTCATCGCCCAACGGAGCGAGCCGTAGCCGCTATCGGCGGTGGTCGTCACGATCCACATTCCTTCGATCTGAACCGTGGAGGTCTCGGTGTAGGCGACCGTTGGGATTCCATCGGCGGCGGCCTGCACGACGTTGACCAACGAACCCACGTAACCCGCTTCTGCGGTGACGACGAGCGTCTCCGTCCAGACGCCGCCAGGTTCGAGGAACTCTATCCAGGTGATTACGTCGCCGGGCGTGACGTGGGCCGGCGGGGTGTCGGTGATGAGCGCAGTGATAGATACGCTGTCGGTGTTGGTCACGTAAATCGTGTAGGTGATCGGATCCCCCGCATACGCCGGGTCGGGATCGGCCCGCTTGAACACCACCAACCCGCCTTTGTCTGCGAGTTCGTCGGCGCCCAGGTCAAACCCCTCGCGTTGCGGGCGCGAGTCGCCGTCTATGTCGTAATACACACCCGCGTCCAGGCCCAGGTCGATGGCCAGCGAGCTATCCGTCAGGTGATAGCCGTCGGGAGCGAAAGCTGGGTCGCCGGGGTAGTCGTTGATGTGAACGACATCGCCGCTATAGTCCAGACCATTGGCGTACAACAACGTGCTGTCGAGCGAGGCCGTGCCGCTCGAAACATTGGTGACGCCCACTGACTGATTGACCAGGATGGTATTGACCAGCGTGGCACCGCTTCCAACGTCGGCGACGTAGACTCCGCTGCCGTCGCCTCCGGTGTTATGAGCAATGGTGGTATGCCGCAGATTAGGCATGGCAGTGTTCGCGACATAGATACCAGAACCAGCGCCGCCCGCATAGTTGTCCCTGACCACATTGTTCGTCAGCGTGGGATCACAACCGTTCATAAACACCCCGCCGCCAAAATCCTGGATGGCCGTGTTGTGGGAGATGATGTTGCCGATCAGGGTGGCATTGCTATAATATAGACATACCCCGGCGCCATCATAGTTCGTGGTATTACCAGAGATGGTGTTGCTGATCAAAGTAGCGGCGCTATCGTACAGTTCCACCCCGCCGCCGCAACTGTCGGCAGTGTTGCTCACGACGTCGTTATCGGCCAAAACAATAGGGCTATATTCGAGATACATCCCGCCGCCAGACCACCCGGACGTGTTGCCCTGGAAGAGACCGTGGGCGACGGTGACTTGGGCACTGTTCATAGCATACATCCCCCCGCCGGTACTCCAGGTCTCGTTGCTTATGACCGTGTTGTTGGTCATCGTGACGACGCTGGTGTTCAAGTACAACCCACCGCCATAGGTCTGACCCAAGTTATCCTCGATAGTATTGTCGTACAGTGTGCTATGACTGTTGCTCAGGTACAGCCCACCGCCAGAATCACGGCTTGTATTGCTATAGACCCAACAGTTGTTGATCGTGATGGTGGCGGTAGCGACGTATACTCCACCCCCAGCATCAAAGGGTGGCCTGCCCCCCAATTCATTATCGTCGCCATGCGTGATGGTCAGACCTTCGATTGTGGTGCTGATGTCGCCGGTGATATAAATCACGCGCCCTTGCCCCTGCGCGTCGAGGGTGGTCGAGTGAGACTGTAAATCGGGCGGCTCGACAAAATCGCTGGTGTAGCCACCGCGCAGTGTGAGATTCTTGCTGATATAAACCGTCTGGAGCAAGCCAGCGCGAGATTCCACCCCGGCGCAATATCCGGCCACTTTCACCACGTCCCCGTTCTGAGCCGCGTCCACCGCCATCTGGACGACGGAATAGTCGGTGGGATCGTCGTTCACCCGCGCCCAGCACGTGCGACGCTCGTCCGCGCCGAGGTCGGGGTTAGCATCGCGAGCTTCGCCATCTATGTCAAAATCCACGCCTGCGACCACACCCTGATCGATGGCAGCCGAGCCGGCCATCAGGTGATAACCGTCGGTGTCTAAAGCTGGGTCGCCGGTGAGATCGCCAATCACAGTGATGTTGGCCACTGTCCCGCCGGTGTTGTCGCCGTTGTTATGCCACAGCACGCCGTTCAGAGTGGCCTCATCTTCGGCAGCAGCAACGTAGACTCCCACTGTTTGGCTGGCTACGATGGTATTGGTCAAAACAATGTTGCTGCCAAAGAAGGCATAAATCCCACTGCCGTCGCCGCCGGTATTGCCGTGGAGGGTGGTGTGTGAGAAGCGGGGGTAGGACCACTCGGAGGCAATGGCCGCCCCCACAGAGTCGACAGCGACCCCGCTGGTATTATTGAGCAAGACCGTGTTAATCAGCGTAGACTGGTCCTCCAATCCAAACCAGATTCCGCCGCCGCCGCCGCGTCCCTGGCTGCTGGCGGTGTTTTCGCCGAGGATATTTTTGTGCAGGGTGGCCGCCCCGGCCTCTACATATATTCCACCCCCAATACCCTGATAGCCCGTGGCAACGGTTGCCATACTATTCGCGATGTTGTAGCGAATCACATTACCGATCAGGACAGCGTCGCTCCCCGCCATGGCTACTCCACCGCCTTCTCCCATGTCGCTGGTGGCCTCGCTGGCAACATTATACTCGATCGTGTTGTTGATCAGCTTGGATGGGCTGGCATACAGAAATACGCCGCCTCCACCGCTCCGGCCGTTGGCGCCGGCGACGTTATTACGAATCAGACAGTTGCTGATGGTGGCTGTGGCGCTCACCACATAGATCCCGCCGCCCGAGCCGTCATAGTTCCAGGGACCTCCACCCAGCCCGGTAGCGTCGCCGCCGATGATGTGCAATCCTTCGAGGGTGGGGCTGATGTCGCCGCCGATGTAAATCACCCGTCCCTGGGCCTGGGCGTCCAGCGTGGTCAGATTGGTCTCTGGATCAGGCGTCGTCCAATTGGTGGTAGTATAGCCGCCCTGAATGGCGACCGTCTTGCTGATATAGACCACCTGGCTGACGCCATTGCGCGCCTGCACACCGGTATAGTCGCCGGCGGCCACTTTGATGACGTCGCCGGTTTGGGCCGCGTCCACAGCGTCCTGCACCGACGAGTAGAGACATCCGCTTGGACAGACGTGCAGCTCGGCGGCAGGCGCGTTGGGCGCCATAATGCGGGTACTGGCCTCCCCCTCAAAGTTGCCCAGGACGAAACCCGGAGGCTCGACAGGCGCAGCCACGACCGGCGCGCCCTCACTTGCCACGATCCAGAACAGGGCCAAAGCCAGCCCCATCAGAACTGCTACTCCTATCAGAAATAGTCGCTTGTTCATCTTTCTCCTCCTCACTTGGCAGATATTGCTAACCCGCGCACTTTGTAGCCGTTCAAGAATAACTTGTCCATAGTGTGGGCTTCAGCCCGCTGAAGCGGGCGCTACAAACCAAAGTTGTTTTCGAACAAATCATTACGATGCCAAATCCTGGACCTGAGCCAGATCCAGGTGTGCGCCCAGATCCTCAAATATGGCCCTGGCCCGTTCCAGGTTCTCTTTCATCTGTGTCTGATTTCCTTGCGTTCGATATAGATAGGCCAATTGGAAAAGTGTCTTGCCAGCCTCGTAGCGGCTGTTCAGTTCCTCCAGGATGCGTAGACTTTCTCCCAATTCCTGTTCTGCTAGAGCTAATTCCTGGCGGCCCAGGTGAACCTGTCCCAGTACCCGGCGGGTAGCCCCTTCCTCCAGACGCATCTCCTGCTCTTGGGCCAACTTCAGGGAACGATGGGCGCAGTTCTGAGCTTTGTTCATTCCCCCACGGTCCAGGTGGGCCAGAGCTTGTTGCCGGTACACCTCGGGTAGGATATCCATAGAGCCTATCTGCTGAAACATCTCCTGGCTCTTTTGTAAGAGTTCCAGTGCTTCATCCGGATCACCTCGTCGCAGAGCAACGACACCCATATTATTGCGCAATACAGCGCCCATGTAGATGGAACCCAGTTCTTGCCACCTCTCCAGGCTCTGTCGGTTGTAACTGGTAGCTTGGCTCAGGTCGCCCTGATCCAGATACGCCTGACCCAGGTTGAGCGTGATCACCGCCTGGTAATAGACATCGCCGATTTTGCGCTTGATCTCTAGCGCCTGCAAGTAGTGTTCAGTGCCTTTGGGCCAATCCCCCTGCTTTCCCCGGTCAAAGTAAGCGTTAGCCAGGTTGATGTGGACCTGCGACTGTCCGACAATGTCGTCAATTTGCTCATAAATCTGCAAACTCTCGCGACAGAATTGCAACGCGCGCGCTAAATCGCCGCGTCGAATGTAGATACCGCCCAAATTGTAATACGCGCGCCCCATGGCTTGTGCGCTCTCGCGGGTCTGGATTTGAGAGGCAATGTCCAGACTTTTCTGACACCACTCGACAGCCTCCTCGTTTTTACCCTGGCGTTGATAAACCCCAGACCCCAAGAGGTAAATGCGAGCCGCTTCGATAGCTTCTATCCCCTCCAAGAATCCCAATCCCTTGTGTAACCACTCGAAAGCCGCTTCATAGTCGCTCTTTTTCTCATGGATGGCGGCTGTTTTACGACACAGATCGGCCAGACGGCGAGCTGCATCCCCTAGCGAGTAATCGATCTCTGTCACCAACTCTTGCGCCTGACGGATGTGAGCCAGCGCCTCGTCATAATCGCCCAACGTGTCCAGTACATCGCCCAACCCTTCGTGGGCTGCCAGTTGACGATCCTCGCTACCGGCTACCTGCTCTGCCGCTTTGAGCGCCTGGCGAAAGTGGTGGATGGCATCCTCGTTGGCATAGATCGATTGCGCCCTGCGAGCGGCCTGCAAATGATAGTCGAGCGCCTTCTCCCACTCCTCCGCCAGGCCATAATGGTGAGCCAGCACCTCCCAGTACTCGGCCAGTCGGTCGGCCTGCTGAGTCTCGATGGATTCGCCGATGCTGCGGTGCAACTGGCGGCGGTCAGAGTAGAGCAAGCTCTCGTAGGCCACCTCGAGGGTCAGAATGTGGCGGAAGAGGTACAATAGTTCGGCGAGCGGACCGTCCAGGATCTCCCGTTGCGAGAGTTCATCCAATCGCTCGCGCAGTTCTCCTTCTGCCCGGCGATAGGGGTAGATGGCGTTGAGGAGCCAATGCTTGAACTCTTTGCCAATGACCGAGGCGACCCGCAGCACGTTGCGGCTGGTCTCGTCCAGCCGGTCGATGCGGCTCATGATCACCCGGTTGACCGAATCGGGGATCTCGATCTGATCCAGATCGGCCCGGGCGTGGTAGGTGCCGGTCTCTTCATCGAGCGTCAAATAGTTCTCGATGAGCGAGTGCGCCACCGCGTCAATAAAGAGCGGGTTACCCTGGGCCTTTTCGAGGATCAACTCTTTCAGTTGCTGCGGCATCTGGGGAGTGGTCGGCAAGAGAACATCCAGCAGACGCAAGCCTGCTTCCTCAGAAAGCTCCTCCAACCGCAGACCGGTGCGATGGGGCAGGTCGGCCACGTCCAACGCCAGCGACTCCTCCGGCCGGTGAGCCAACACGAACAATAGCGGCTGACCGGCCACCTGGCGCGCTACCTGGTTGACTAATTCGACAGAGGTGTCGTCAGCCCACTGCAGGTCGTCAATGACGAGCAGCAGAGGTTGCTCGCTGGCCACGTGCTCCACCAGGCCGGTCACGATCCGAAAAATCATTCGCTGACGGGTCTGGGCGTCGAGCGCGCGCACCAGCGCGGTCTCTTCGACCTCTAGGCCCAGCAAGCCGCCGAGCAGCACGGTCCAATCGCCCCAGGTAGGATCCACCTCCCGCAAGAGCGCGCCGATCTTTTCCAGCTTGACCTGGTTCGAGTCGGCAGGGTTAAAGCCAAAGAAATCGCGGAGCAAATCCAGCCAGGGCAGGTAGGGCGTGTGGCGGCCAAAGGAGGGACAGGAGGAGCCAATGCTCAACGCCCGATGCTCCTCCGTCCAATGGGCCGTCAACTCCTCGATAAAGCGCGACTTGCCCATGCCCACGTCGCCGACGATGGTGAGCACCTGGGTCTCGCCGTCCAGTACCAAGTCAATAAGATCGTGGACGATCTGCCATTCCTCGTCGCGCCCAACCAGTGGGCGGCGCTCGCGGACGCGGTGCTCCTGCAACCCCAGCGCCTCATAGTTGTCGACGGGCTGCGATTTGCCCTTGACCTGCACCGGCTCGTGTTCGTGGAGCAGGAAAACGTCGCCAGATTGGTGGACGGTGCTCTGACTGACGATTACCTGCCCCTCGGTCGCCACGCCCATCAGGCGGGCGGCCAGGTTCACCTCGTCTCCCATCACCGAGTACTCCTGGCGAGCGGGAGAACCGACGTTGCCGGCAAAGACCAGGCCGGTGTTGAGACCGATGCGCTGCTTGAGGGAAAACACGCCGCAGGAGGTCTCCAGTTCGACAAAGCTTGCCATCGCCTCCTGCATCTCCAGCGCCGCTCGCACCGCCCGCTCTGGATCGTCAATGTGGGCGCGGGGCGCGCCAAAGAGCGCCATGATGCGGTGGCCCACGGCGTAGGTGTCCACCTTGTTGACCACGCCGCCGTACTTGGCGATGATGCGCCGCATCGTCGTAAAGTGGGCGTTGAGGATGGCCGTGATCTCGGCGCTGCGCTCCTCGCCCAGTCGCTCGATGATCTCGTCGATGCCGTAAAAGTTGGCGAAAAAGATCGTCACCGGGCGATACTCACCGCCGATGACCATCCGCCTCGGCTCCATTTTGATCCGGTCCATCAGACCCGGCGGGAGGAACAATGCCAGGGCCTGGATGCGCCGGATGGTGGTCTCGATCCAGGGAAGCACATCTCCCTCTTGGGGAGGAGACAGTAAGGCGGATGGAGAATGGCCCGCCATATTGGTTGGATCGGGGACACTCTCCTGGAAACCGAGCAAGTGACAGAAACCGTCCCGAGTCTCGCCAATTTCGGCCCACTCGGCGATAGCCTGGTGGGTAGCAGGATCGATAAAGACCTCGCCCGCGGCGGACAGGTCCTCGGCCTGGGCCATCTGCCCCATCGCCCGGCCCATGACGGCGAATTCCATCCCTTCCTCTGAACCCAACCGCGCCATAAAGAGCGGGCCGCTGCCGACGCCGACGTGCATCTGCAGGTGAAAGACGGCCTGGGAGGTGGTGGTTTCAGAGAGCCAGTCCATCGTCTCCATCATTCGCAGCGCAGCCAGGCAAGCCCGCAAAGCGTGCTCGGCGCCCCCAAAGAAGATGAGCATGGCATCGCCGCCGAACTTGAGCAGGTCGCCGCCGTACCGCTCGGTCGCCATCAACAAGGCGGTGAACAGCCGGTTGATGACCTCTGTGACCTCCTCGGCGCCTTTTTTTCCCAACTGAGAGAGTTTTTCTGACATGGCGGTAAAGCCGGAAATGTCGGCGAACATCACCGTCCCGTAAGTAAAGCCGCCTTCCACCTTACCTGGCTCGGGATCTGCCAGCAGGGGAAAGACGACCTGTCGGGGAAGATAGGTGGAGATCGTGCGCAGCAGTGCGTCGAGATGTTGTACGCAGGGGTCCAGGTCCCGGATCTCGTCGCCAAGAAGACACTGACGTTCCAGGGACGCAGGAAGGAAGCTGCGTAAAGCGTTAGCCAGTTCCGGCCTGGTTAGGGGCTTGCCCCTTTCTGACACCGCCACCTCCGTTACGGATTCGCCATTCCTGGGTTGGAGTGGGATAAGAAGATTCGTCACTGGCTTTGATTATATCCCAGATGGGCTGTTTTGCCAACCTTCCTTCAGGCGACTGCTCAAGTTGAGATGCATCCAAGACGATTGAGACAGCGCAGCCTTGTTCGTATGCGCTCTCCTGGCCCAGAACGCCGCTATGGGATACAATAGGACAGGAGGTAAGCGGATGATCACCTACGTGGGACTTTTTCTCCTTTCGGCAGCCACGCTCATTTTTGAGATCCATTTGACGCGCGTCTTTTCTGTCGCACAGTTCTACCACTTTGCCTTTATGGTAGTCAGCCTGGCGCTGTTGGGATTTGGCGCGAGCGGTGCATTTCTCACCTTTCGACGATATTCCGTCTCTCGCCGTGTTGGCAGATTCAAAAGCCTGTCCCACTGGAGCTGGGGGTTCGCGCTCGCAGCCATCGGCTCCTACGCGCTCACTCTCTACGTTCCTTTCGATTCCTTCCGCATCGCGCACGATTGGCGGCAGGGAGCTGTGCTGGCGCTGCACTATGTCGCGCTATCGCTCCCCTTCTTTTGTAGTGGAGCCGCCGTTGGCCTGCTACTGGCAACCCGCCCCAGCGAGGCCAACAGCACCTATGCCGCCAATCTGACCGGCTCCGCCGTTGGCTGTCTGCTCGCCGTCGTCGCCTCCTCGCTGGTGGGAGGCGCAGGTGTTGTCTTTCTCTCCGCCGCCTTGTCCATTCTGGCTGCTCTCACTTTTCAGTATTCAGTAGTCAGTAGCCAGTACCCAGTAGCCAGCACCAAATTTCCAGTTTTACGTTTCACCCCTTCGGGTCACGTATCACGCACCATTCAAGTTGCTCTCGTTTTCATCCTTGTGCTCGTCGCACGTTGGACGCCGCCTTTTCTCGAAATTCGCCTCTCCCCCTACAAAGGTCTCAGCTATGCCCTGCTCTATCCCGACGCGGAATTGATCTTCCAACGCTGGAACGGCTTCTCGCGGGTGGACGTCGTGCGTTCCCAGAGTATCCGGGGATTGCCTGGAAGCGGATTTCGCTGTTCCGTTCTGCCGCCGCCACAACTGGGACTCACGATAGATGGCGATGATCTGAACTTTATCAGTCACGCGGAGCCAGGCTCTACGACGTTGGCTTTCACGGACTGTCTGTTGACCGCGCTCCCCTACCGGCTACGGCCCGCCGCTCGCGCGCTGGCGCTGGAGCCTCGCGGCGGCTTTGACGTGCTGACCGCGCTGGCGGAGGGAGCGGAGACGATCGCGGCGGTGGAGCCAAATCCCCTCATCGTCGAGGCGGTGCGGGCGCAAGGAGAGTGGGCCGCCGATCTGTACGACGACCCCCGCGTGACGGTCGTCGTGGAGGAGGGACGATCCTACGCGCAGCGGACGAGGGAACAGTACGACGTGGTGATGCTCTCGCTGACGGCGCCACAGCGCACCGTCACCTCTGGCGCGTACAGCCTGTCCGAGGATTATCGCTACACCGTCGAGGCGTTCTCCGATTACCTGGCGCGACTGGATGGGGACGGTCTGCTGGTAGTGACGCGCTGGCTCCAGGTGCCCCCCTCCGAGGCGATCCGCGCCTTTGCGCTTACCGTGGAGGCGATTGAGCGGACCGGGGGCAAGCCGGAGACCAGCATCGTCGCGCTGCGCAGTTACCGCCAGATGCTCATCCTGGCGCGGCGCGGCCCGTTCACGGCGGGGGAACTGGAGGCGATCCGCGCCTTTGCCGCCCCGCGCGCGTTCGACCTCGTCTACCTCCCCGACATCCACCCGGACGAGGTGAACCGTCACAACGTCCTGCCCGAGCCGGACTATTACCGTGCCTGCGTCGGATTGCTGGAGGCGGAGGACAGGGACATCTGGTATTGGGCCTACCCCTTCGACGTCGAGCCGCCCCATGACGACCGGCCCTTCTTTGGACACTTTTTCAAGTGGGGGCAGGCGCCCGAGGTGCTGGCGATGGCGGGCCATACCTGGCAGCCCTTTGGCGGCGCGGGATATTTTGTCCTGCTGGCGCTGCTGGCGCTGGCGCTCCTGGCGGCGGGGGCGCTGATTCTGCTGCCGCTGGCGGCGCGCGGGCAGGTCAAACGAAAGGGAAATTTGGGCGCGACGCTCGGTTACTTTGCGCTGCTGGGAATGGGATACCTCTGTGTCGAGATACCGCTCTTGCAGCAATTCATCCTGTTCCTCGGTCACCCGGCCTACGCGCTGGCGACGGTGCTCTTTGCGTTGCTGTTGTTTTCTGGGCTGGGAAGCCTGCTCTCGCGCCGCGCGCCGTTGCGGCTGGTGTTGATCGCGCTGCCGGCGCTCGTCGGCGGTTACGCGTTGGGATTGCCGGTTCTCTTCGATGCGACGTTGGCGGCGCCCCTGGAGCTGCGACTGCTCATCGCGGTGGCGGCGTTGGCTCCGCCGGGCCTGCTAATGGGGATGCCTTTCCCGAAAGGATTGGCGCTGCTGGAACGGGGTGACTCTGCCATTGTTGCCTGGGCCTGGGGGGTCAACGGGGCGATCTCGGTCGTGGCTTCGATCCTGGCTGCGCTGCTGGCGCTTTCCTTCGGATTCTTTGTCGTCCTGGCGGTGGGGGCCAGTTGCTACGTCGGGGCCGGGATCACGGCGGCAGTCCTTCGCGCTCCTCGCTCTCCTGCACGCCCTTGCCGGTGAACGGGACGAAGGCGACGCCTCCCATGTTAAAAGCCTTCAGCTCCCCATCGGGTTGCTTGACAAACTTCCACAACGTCTGGTAGCCGCCCGGCGGCCCGACGGGGATCACCATGCGTCCGTCCTCGGCCAGTTGGTCCACCAACGGCTGCGGCACGTGATCCGGGGCGGCGGTGACGATGATGGCGTCGAAGGGGGCTTGCTCGGACCAGCCGTGGTACCCGTCGGCCTGCTTGCAGTGGACGTCGGTGTAGCCCAGGCTCTCCAACCGCTCGCGGGCGCTTTCGGCCAGCTCGGGGATGATCTCGATGGTGTAGACTTTGACGTCGGGAATTTCGGCCAACACAGCGGCCTGGTAGCCAGAACCTGTACCGATCTCGAGCACTTTATCCCCTGCTTTCAGATCAAGCAACTCGGTCATCATAGCGACGATATAGGGTTGAGAGATGGTCTGGCCGTAACCGATGGGCAGTGGAAAGTCGCCGTAGGCATAGCCTTGCTCGTTCTCAGGCACAAAGAGGTGGCGAGGGACCGCGCGCATGGCGTGCAATACGTTTTCGTCGGTGATGCCGCGTTTCTCAATTGTCTCAATCACCATTCGCTCCCTTTGTTGTGCGAAAACCGCATCTTCGCCCACTGTCACTGTAGCGGAGGGGGTGGCAGGCGACGGCAGCGTCGGTGTGGGGGGCGTGGTCGCTGTACATGCGGCAAGCAGGACGAGCATCAGATGAAGAATCACTCCGATCCTGCGCATTGCTCGCTCCTTTTTTGCATGGCTATTTTAGCATCTTTTGGTCTTGGATGCAACAGTCAAACGTTCCATTACAGAGTATCTTTACATCGGCGGTAGTGGTTACATATTAACTGATAGGACACCACTCTGTGTTGTAGTAGTGGAGATACAACTTCAGCACCGCTTCGTGGTAAACGTCAGATTTGGAGAAGGATAGTGTTTTCCGCACGAACCGTGCCA
>DAOTUB010000224.1:0-6411 GCA_034437455.1 Anaerolineae bacterium
TTCAGTATCCTCAAGCGGATCGAGCGTGGTGAAACGACGAGTTTAGCATTGGCGGCACTCAAATCTGGTGGCTTTCAGTATCCTCAAGCGGATCGAGCGTGGTGAAACTCATTACATTGTTAAAGTACAGTCTGCTAAAATATCGGTACAAGACGCTTTCAGGTCGCCCTGCCCCCATATCTGCCGATTGGTCAACAGTAAAACCGAATATATGGGGCGGCATCTCTTTGCATAACACTGCCCTTGTTCTCTTTCTCCTCCACCTTTGCGCCAGTTGACGCAAATCAATTTCTGCACCCAAACCCCTGTCATTTGCGACTTTTCCGAGCAGACTGAGGCCGTGACTTTAGAGTACATCGTTGCAGAACCGACGGAATTCGCAGTTCACGCACTGCCGCCGCGACCGGGGCGGAGCGGGCATTGCCTCTCGTTCTACCATCTCCCGCATCGCTGTCACCGCCTTCCGTGTCTCATCCCGCAGTCGAGAGGTCAGCTTTACTTCCTCCGCCTTTCGCTTCAACAGGGAGTACACAAAGCCTCGGTAGACTTGGCCCTCCCACATCTCCTCCAGCATCATCCCGTACGCTGCCAATTGACGCCGGACCTGCCAACCGATTTTGCGCCTGGTCTGCTTATATTCCACCGGGATTAACTCGGTATCCCCTTCCTCCACTTCGATGACCATGTCCACCCGTCCCCGCAGTCCAAGTATAGTCGATTTTACCCAGACGTCAAAGTGCCGCTTCCCCTCCTCCAGTCCGTAGGCGGCCAACGTGCGCCGCCGCTCCCGCTTGCCTGCTTTCTCGTGCGCGGCGATCCCCGCTTCCATCTTGTACGTCGTCGGACGCAGCAGAGGAAGACAATAGGTGTAAAAAACGATCCGCGGGCAGTAGGCGTATTGCTTCAGGTCGGTCACCGTAAAGATCAGGCGTTCATCCGCCTCACTCTCCATCCTCATCTTCCTCCTGGATGATCTCCAGTCGCTGCCTCCAGTCCTTCTCGCAGATGGCAAAGAGCTGAATCTTGCCGGATCGGTCGCCCAACCGCTCGCCGATCTTGAGCATCAACTCCTCCTGATGCGTGCGCGCCAGTTCCCCCAGAAAGGCGGAATACTGAATGCGGTCCAGCCCGTAATCCAGGCAAAAGTCGGCCACCTTTGTCCGCGTGCTATCGTTCGAGATGTCGTACACCAGCAGGCATTTCATTGCGAATGAGTGAATGGCGAATAGCGAATAGTGAATGGCGAATTACCACCTGGCGATGAACGGTTTGTAGGTTTCGCGGTCGCCTCGCACAAAGGTGGCGATGTGACGCGCCTGGCTCTGGATGATGATGCGCAGCGGCTGCCGCTTCCGCTCGTACCGCTCCGCCGCCTCCAACCGCGCCAGCACCTTCTCCGCGATCGCTCGCCGGCTTTCCTGCACCAAAAGCCCCTTTCCGTCCAATTCTAGCGCCATTTTCTTGTTCGCCATCCCCACGACGGTCCGATCCACGACGATCTGGCGGAACTCTTCGATCAGGTCAAAGACGAGACTGGGCTTGCCCGGCCGGTCGGCGTGGATGAATCCTCCATACGGGTCGAGTCCCGCCAGCACCAGCGCCCGCTCGATCTGGCCGTAGAGGATGCCATAGCCATAGTTCAAGCTGGCGTTGATCGGATCCCCTGCTCCTCGCGTCTTCCGCCCCGGCCAGTCGTATTGCTCCGGGATGACCTGTTTGAGCGCGCCCCAGTATTTTTGCGCCGCCCGTCCTTCTGCCGATAGGATCAGATAGCGCGCCTCCTCGACCGTGTCCATCCCTAACCGACGCAGTTCCTCCAGGTGATCCCGCACCTCGTCGGCGCGCGAGCACAACTCCTGGTACAGGTCGGCGTCGGTCTTTTTGCGATACTTGGCGACGTAGCGCAAGAATCCGGCCTGATTCGAGATCTTGCCCCGGGCAAAGGCCTTGGCCAACGCCAAACCGCGCTGGTCGGTGTAGGCCTCCAGTTGCGCCCGCCGCGTCATAACGGTGCCCGTCAGACCGGCCGAATAGAGCGCTGCGTAGGGCCGCCCTCGATAATCCACGAAATGGATGGGGATACCTCGCTCGGTACAGACCGCGATCGCGTCGGCGGACAGGCCGATGCCGCGGCCGCTGACGAGCACGCTCTCCAGGTGGAGCAACGGCGCTTCCTGCACCAATCGCTCCGACGGCGTTCCCTCGCCGCTGCGCATCACCTGCAGCCGCTCGCTGTGCTTGCCGACGAAGACGCCGTATTGGTCTACGATGAGACGTTGGACAATGGGCATAGGTCCTCCAATTGCGAATAGCGAATAGCGAATGGCGAATGGCGAATTAGTGTTTGGCGTAGCGAAGTTGGCGGTTGATTTCGGTGACTAGAAGGGCGATGATCTCGTCTAGCAGAGCCAAACGGTGCTGGTAGACATTTGATGGCAACAGCTTTCGTCCGCGCCAGTACCACCCCTTGGCCTCCCGGGCCGATCCGACGGCTATCTTCAGGAAGCGCGCGTTGTCACGCCCAAAGCCGCGCCCGAATCCTTCTTCGACGTTGGCGCTAATGGAGCCGGCACTGCGTATGATCTGTTGGACGATTGCCCACCCTCGCCGATCCTTCTGCCAATGATCGCAGTCAGCCCACACCAGATCGTAAAGAAACAGCGCCTTCCGATACCCGTAAAATTTCCACACCGGCCCCTCTTTGATCTCCGCCGCAACCCCCTCCATCCACTCCTCATAAGTCATCCCCCCTCCCATTTGCTATTCGTCATTCGCACATTCGCTATTCACTATTCAACACGTACCAACCATTCCCTTTCACCGCATCCTTTCCCACATGCACAAACTGCCCCCAGACCAGCCAGAGCCAGAAGGGAGACCAGTCCTCGGCTTCTACTATGACCGTTCCCAGCAACCCGCTGGTGGGCGTGTTCCGTCGCTGACGAGTAGAGTAACTGCTTAGTTCTTCCCACCAGAGGCGGTTGTCCACGACGCGAACGTCTTCGGCGGCCTCCACCAGACCGGAAAAGTCCACTTCAAGTTTGGTATCGGAGAAATCCCGACTCAGTGCCTCCAGCCGATCGAGTAGTCGTTGGAAGAGCGGCTTGAAACGAAACTGATGTGGTTTGAGCAAACGACCACGCTCAATGATGCGTGTCGGCGTCAGAAACTTCATCGCCACCCGCCCATGCGCCATTCGCCATGCGCCATTCGCACCATTCGCCCATTCGCAAACTTGCTCGTGCGTGATGGGGATATCGGGCACCTGGACCATCTCGTCATCCGCCTGTATCACCGACTGTCGCTCGCCGGTCAGGGGGTTCTCCTCCCAGACCTCCTGGATGACCAACGTGCCACGCCGCCAATGGTCGTCGTTCCGCTGCATCCGGCGACCAAGCCCCTGTTCCTCAAAGGTCTTGGTCGTCAGCACGACGTAAGGGAATAGCTGCAACGCCTGAGCGTAGAGCGTGAGACCAAACTCGAACCGCTCCTCGGATTCGTAGTGGAAAAAGAGTCGCCCGCGGTCATCCTCGACCGGGTGGCCGCCCGCGCCCGGCAACGGCGGCTGGACGGTGTAAGGACGGGGCACGTCGCGGCCCCGCCCGCTCCCCGGCTTGAGCGTGTTGACCAGCGTGGCGACCGGGCAGGCGGCGACCAGGGGACAGGCGGCGCACTCGTCGGCCTTGCGGTTGCTGCAAAAGCGACCGCGCATCGCGTGGAACAGCGCCCCGCGGATGGCCGAGCCCTGATGTTCGTTCAGTTCGATGGTGTCCTGCACCTCAGTGATAAAGCGCAGGCGGTGGGCTTTGAAGTTGTTCATCTGTATCCTCCTACGAATGGCGAATAGCGAATAGTGAATAGTGAATGGCGAATGGTGAATCTATACGCCGTCTCCGTGCCTGGGGTTTGTGGATGAGATGTCGATCAATGTTGCCAGGTCTATTTCTGTCTCCTTCTCGAAGCGCATCAGCGCCCGACAGCGCCGGATGGCCCACTGCCACTCGACGGAGCCAGCCCGGTGCAGCGTTTCCAGCAGGCCGTACCAGTCGCCGCCGTGGTCCATCGTGCACTCCCAGATCAGCGCCACATCGGGGTCGGTGTCGTCGGGACCCGAGGGGCGCAGTAACCAACCTGGCGCGGCGGCCAGGGCGCGGAACTTGGCGCAACGGTCGGCGTTGCCATCGGCGTGAGCCGCGTCGGCGGCGTCGAGCAGCGCCAGCAAGGCCTCAGCCGCGCGTCGAAGCCTGGCCCGCGCGCGGGGCACATCGCGGATCAGGAGGAGGTACTGCGCCGGCAGCACCTCCCCCGTCTCCGGTACACATCCCCGCAGCTCTGGGCACAGGCCAGACGCTATGGCGCCTTCGAGCAGCGCTTCGAGGTGGTTGGCGTTGGTCATCTTGCCTCAACTATCTCGTTCGTAAAGCGTAAACCCTCGGCTGGAGCGAACCGGCCGGTGCGGCAAGACGACGTGATGGAAGATGCGGTGCGTGCCGGCCGTGATCCGCGCGTCGCTGTAGATGTTGAGCCGCTCGAAAGTCAGCTTCTCCCCCCAATCGTCTACCATCTGCAGCGTGCCCAGCGGAAAAGCCCCGTTGACTCCCCCGGTCAGCAGCGTAAAGTCGTTCGGCAGTTCATCTGCTTTCTCGGGTTTGTTCAGTAGCTGAATGAATCCACCTCGTTTGCCCAGGTAGTTGACCTGCGCGAGCAAGGGTGCCAAATCGTCGACCAGGCCTCGAAAAGCCAGCTCCAGCGGCCCCCCGAACTGGACGTACTCACGGAAACCGATGGTACGCTGGTACGGTCCTTGCCCTGGTGAGGGGCTGCGGGCCGCGCGCAGAACGCGCTGGAACGTGTTGTTGACCACGATCTGGCGCGGGAGCCGCACCGCGATCTCCAACGCGCGGAGGTCGGGAAAGAGCGCCTTGCCCCGCGCCAGCCCCTGCGTGCGGATGGCCGCATCCAGCAGAGCCGACTTGATCGCAAAGGGCGTCGGCACGATCAGCGTCTTGCCGCCCGACGAGGTAGCCATATTCGGCTTCAGGCTGAAAAAGGCCGTGGGCTGATACCGAGCCATAGTCCACATAGCCATCCTCCTTCTCATACCGCGAGAGTATAGGGCGCTGTCGTCTCTACCAAATCGCGCATCACGTCGGCAAAGCCCGCCAACGAGTCGAAGGGACGTGTGACGACCGCGTCGGGATGCAGCCCGTTGAGCGCCTGGGTCACGCCCTCAATCTCCTGAGCGTAATCGGCGTTAAGCGGACTGACCGTGGGCGCAGGCAGCACTTTAGTAGTGTAACTGAGCACGCCTTCAAAGGCCACGCTGTGCGGCATCTGCGCGGCACGCATTGCCCCCTTGGGCTGGATAAAGGTGTAGAGCACACTCTCTAAAAGCGCCCGGTAGCGCGCAGCGCGCGCGACATCGTCCAGAGCGTAACGCTGGGCGATGTCGTTGTAGCCGATGCGGGCCATCTCGTAGTGGCTGACCACCGCGTAGACGCCGGACGAGGCCGGGCGATGAAAGATACGCTGCTCCAGGTTGGCCTGACGAGCCGCCTCGTCCTCTTCCGCTGCAATGCCCCGATCCCTGGCGTACTTGACGTGAAAGTAGGAGTCGGTGGTAGTCACCTCCGGCACGCCGACCACCCAGCCGAACTCGACCACGCTCTTGCGCGGCGTCGAGCGCCCTTCCCCGGTGAGCAGATTGCCCTCGATGTCATCCAGGGCGCACGCCTTCAGCATCAGGTCGATGGCCTCGGCGTCGCTCTTGTCCGCGATCTGGGCCATAAACTCGGCGTCGGCGCTGATGCGGTTCGCGTCGAATACCTGGCAGGCCGCACACAACGGCAGCCCGCGCCCATCCTGGGCGTCGCCGTTGCGCGCCACATGGTACAGATGCTCGGCCTGGATGTGCTTGAACATGTCGCCGCTGATGGCGTTGACGTTATGGAGTTTGCCGTCACCGGCCACAATATCGACCATACGGGTCTGGATCTGGTTGCCCTCGCCGCCTTCGTTGTTCAGGCTGTGGAGATCGAGCGTGGCGCGGGCCGAAAGAGATAGAGAATAGACATTTTTTTCAGACATTGTTACCTCCTAAATTGGAATTGAGAATAGCGAATGGCGAATTGGGAATGGCGGACGACGAACAGATCACTCGTCCTCGCTCGTCTCTTCCGCCTGCTCCTGGTCGCGGGGCTCGCGGGCGTAGCCGAAGGCGACCAGCAAGTTCGCCACCGTCGGTGAGCCGTATTCGTCGATCAGGGCCACCACTTGCTGAATATCGTCGGTGGTGACCGTGGCGCGGCGGACGGGCGGGTTCCCCTTGTAGCGCTCGTGGATCTGGGCTGTCTCCCGGTTATACTCGTGCAGGAACTCGCCCAGGGCCTGGATGAACTGCTCCGGATAGGC
>DAOTUB010000225.1:0-145231 GCA_034437455.1 Anaerolineae bacterium
AATTCAGAACTCTGGGGGACAGGTTTCTTTTTTCTCCAGACTGTATCTTTTCAATAAAACGGGGCTATGTAGCCGAGGTTTCCATACCTCGCGGGCCTGCGCGCTATGGAAAGCGCGGCTACGTCGAAAGCTCGCCAGACTTTTGAATTATACCCGACGCTTGACGGACGCTTTGCTTTGTGGAAAAGGTGGGGTATAATCGCCGCGTGATGCGCAAACTGACCCTCATTTTGGCTGTTCTGGCTTTGCTGATCTTGTCTGCATGTCGATCTCCTTTTGCCGATCTGATGTTTGCTTACACAGGAGAGGACAAGTTGCCAGGCCAGATGCGCGGGTTGGCCCAACTGGCGGCCAATGCACTCCATCCTCAGCCACGCACAGATCCCAATGCGCCGATGGCTCACGCGGGCGTCAATCCCTTTGGCATCAACGTCTTTCTCAACCAGGAGGTGGAGGAACGGAAGCGCGAGCGATCGCTGCAAATGATCGCTGACGCCGGCTTCCATTGGATCCGCCAAGAGTTCCCCTGGGAGGACATTGAAATCTCGGGCAAGGGGAATTTCTGGGATCACAAATGGGACAAGGATGCCTGGGAAAAGTACGACAACATTGTGGATTTGACCGAAAAGTACGGCCTGGAGATCGTCCCCCGGTTGAGCAATCCGCCTGCCTGGACCCGCGCACTGACCGACACTATCGGCGCCAAGGCCCCCCCTGACGATCTGGCCGACTGGGGCGACTATGTCCACACGGTGGTCTCTCGCTATCGAGGGCGGGTGCGCTACTACCAACTGTGGAATGAGCCCAACATTTACGACGAGTGGGGGGAGCAACCCGTCGATCCAGAGGGATACACCCAATTATTGTGCGAAGGATACCGCCGCGCCAAAGAGGCCGACCCGGACGTGGTCATCATCAGCGGCGCCTTGGCCCCCACCATCTCGCTCCATCCGGGACCTGGGGCGGCGCTGGGCCTGAGCGACTTTATTTTTCTCCAACGTATGTACGATGCCGGCGCTGCCGATTGCTTTGACATCCTCGCCGTCAATGATTACATGCTCTGGTCTGGCCCCACCGATCACCGCATGCGCCCGCTGACCATCAACTTTTCCCGTCCTATCTACATCCGCGACATTATGGTCGCCAACGGGGACGCGCACAAGCCCATCTGGATCAGCGAGATGAACTCGAACGCCGTGCCAAACGACCCGGACATCCAGGGAGTGGGGACTTACGGTCAGGTGACGCTGGAGCAGCAGGCTCGCTATGCTCCCCTGACCTACCAGCGCGTGATGGAGGAGTGGCCCTGGGCTGGCGTGGTCAACTTTTGGTTCTTCAAGCGAGCCGACGACCGGGAGCGCAACCAGGCCATGTACTACTTCCGCATGGTCGAGCCGGACTTTACTCCCATGCCGGTCTATGAGGCGATGCGGGAATACACGGCGGATCTCACGCCGACCCTCTATCCCGGCGTCCATCAGGAGGATCACTGGGCGCTGAGTTATGGTGGGGACTGGAAGATGGTACGCGACGAGACAGCAACGCTGGGGGCTTATCGCCAGGCGACTATGCCCGGTGCAACTTTACGCTTCACGTTTGAGGGTGCATCTTTGACGTTGACGCCCGGCCCTGGCGCTGGCGAGATCGAGATGAGCGTGGATGGAAACGCACCTCGCCGCGTCTCGCTCGATGGGCGACCGATGCGATTGGTGCAGGACTGGAGAAAAGAGCGCCACGAGATCACACTGACCGTCGTAGCGGGAGTGGTCAGTGTGGACGAAATCACCATCACCCGTTCCTGGCATCTGTCCTCCTGGCTCATCTTGGGCTTGCTTGCTCTGGGGCTTGTCCTGTCCTGTAACCTAATCCGCGCCCCACGCCAGCGATGAAAACAGACCAACTCCCTTTACGCAACACGCCATACGCAATACGCCTCACGCTTCTTGCCATCCTGCTTCTCGCTGCCTTCCTCCGCTTCTACCGTCTCGACGCCCAATCCTTCTGGAACGACGAGGGGAATTCGGCCCGCATCGCCGAGCGGACGCTCGCTCTGATCGTGGAGGGGGCCGCGGGCGACATCCACCCGCCGGGCTATTACCTGTTGCTTCATTACTGGCGGGCGCTGTTCGGCCAGAGCGAGTTTGCGCTACGCTCTCTCTCTGTTGTAGCGGGGCTGGCGTTGGTCGTGTTTACTTACCTGCTGGGCCGTCGTCTCTTTGGCAAGATGACCGGGGTGATCGCGGCCTTCCTGGGAGCGATCTCTCCCTTTGCGATTTATTACTCGCAGGAAGCGCGGATGTATGTTTTCCTGGCTGCTCTCGCCGCCGCCTCCGCCCTTGCAAGTTGTGGATTTCGGATTTCAGATCGTAGATCGTGGAGCGCAGCTCTCGCTGCCTATGTGTTTACCTGTGCAGTGGGTCTCTACACCCACTATGCCTTTTCCTTTATCTTGCTTGCCCACAATTTAGTTTTTTTTCTGAGGTGGGTGGCGACGGATCGTCGCTCGCCGCTGCGCTGGAGTTCCGCGGCGGCCTGGTTCGCCGCACAAATAGCTATCTTGATCCTTTTTCTCCCCTGGGCGCCCACTGCGTTGCGTCAGGTCAGCAGTTGGCCCTCGGCGCGCTGGAGCTACACGCTGGCCTCGGCCCTGCTGGAGATCCTCCGTAGCCTGACTATGGGCATCACCATCAGCGCACAGGAATCAACAGCGGCGTTGATTGGGGCAGCGATGTTCCTGTTAATCGGCCTTTGGTCGCGATGCGAAAAGACAACCAATGAAGTTTGGTCCATAGCACTATCGATCATTGGCATTGCCCTCTATCTGGTTCTCCCTATCGCTCTCATCTTGGTCTTCGATCTTTACAAACCGGCTTATCTCAAATTTCTGCTCGTGGCGCTGCCTCCCTTCCACATTCTTATCGCTCGCGGTATCGAAAATCTCGCCCAAGTTGCGAGGGGTATCCTGCGCCCGGCCTTTATTATCCTCGTGGCTGTGCTTTCTGTCATCGCTGTCTATCCATCGCTGCACAACCTCTACTTTGACCCCACCTACGCTCGCGATGACTATCGTCAACTCGCCGCTGACATCCAGAGTTCCGGGTCTTTACGAGATGCCGTCATTCTCAATGCTCCCAATCAATGGGAGGTCTTGACATATTACTATCCCAACCAGGATGTCTACCCGGCCCCTTACCGGCCCGATCCGGCCAAGGTCGAGGCGTTCTTGTCGCCGCTTCTGGAACAGTATCGGCGGCTCTTTGTCCTCTACTGGGGCGACGCTGAATCCGATCCCCGCCGTCTCGTCGAGACCTGGCTGGCGACTCACGCTTACAAGGTGGGCGACCGCTGGTATGGTGACGTGCGTCTGGCGACCTATGGGGTGGCCTCGCTTCCAGAGGAGCCTGACGTCGCGCTTGATGCCCGCTTCGGTGAGAATATCCGTCTGCGCGGCTGCGCGCTGAGTAACGCTGCCTTCGGTCCTGGCGATATTGTGCCTGTGACGTTGTTCTGGGAAGCACAGGCCCCCATCGTCGAACGGTACAAGGTCACCGTCCAGATACTCGACGGCGAGGGACATCTCGTAGCTCAGGTTGACACTGAACCTGGAGATGGCCTGGTGCCGACCACCTCCTGGCAACCCAATCAGACTCCGACCGACCGGTATGGTCTTTTCCTCCCGTCTGACGCCCCGCCTGGTCGTTGCTCTCTCATCGTTGCCCTTTACCATCTGGTCGACGGCGAGCGGTTGTCCGTGGCGCTCAATGGCGAGTCGGCGGGTAGTCATCTCCCCTTGGGTGATATTGTTATCGAACTGCGATAAGGAAGGGAGCGGTGCACCAGCCAGAGCGTTTTATAAGGCCCGTTGAGGCAGGAGGCACTTTGACAAAAAGTGCCAGAGATGGATAGGCGCGCGCTAATTGAAGCTGATCCAGGCACGCGCGTACAGGGCGGTGCAGCACGCAGTACGCATCCCTCGCCGTGTTGGTCGGGTTCGAAGCGTTACGTGGGTCTTGGTGAGGCTGGCAAGCCCTGAAGCCATTCGAGGATGAAATCGAAGAGCGGGTGATGAAAAACCATTTATCGGTTCCTGGCGCATCGTACTGGAGCCGTGATCGTTCGGGTTGAAAGCTACCTGATTTCTCCGATCAGCGACCAGGGACCTGTCCAGGTGATGTATACCTGAGCCAAACGTCCGCGCCAATCTTGCTCATCTTCAAAAAAGACCAGTTTGTCGGTGCGGGTGCGTCCCCACCAGCGTCCCCTTCTTCCGTCCCTCGACGAGCACCTCGACCGTTTCTCCCAGCAACCGGGCGTTGATCTCGCCCACGATCTCGGTCTGCAAATCGTCGAGCGCCTTGCGACGGCGTTCCTTCTCCTCCCGCGGCACGTCGTCGGGAAAGCGGCGGGCGGCCAGCGTCTGCGGGCGCGGGGAGTAGCGGGCGATGTGGGCCTTGTCGAGCCGCAGTTGCGCGAGTAGGTCGTAGGTATGTTGGAACTGGGCATCCGTCTCACCTGGGAAGCCGACGATGATGTCGGTGGCGATAGAGACGCCTGGGATGCGCTCGCGGATACTCGCGATCAGGCTCCGATAATCATCGGCGGTATAGCCGCGCCGCATCCGGGTCAGCACCTCATCGTCGCCAGCCTGCACCGGCACCTCGATATGCTCGCAAACCTTTGGCAGTTCCGCCGCTGCCTCCAACAACTCATCCGTCATCCAGTTGGGATGTGAAGTGAGAAAACGGATTCGCTCAAGCCCCTCAATCTCGTGAAGGCGGCGGAGCAGAGATGCCAAAGAGAATTTATCGGGCAAGTCAAGCCCGTATCGGTCCACGATCTGCCCCAGCAGCGTGATCTCTTTCACGCCCTGCGCGGCCAGCGCCCGTGCCTCCACCAGAATCTCCTCGACGGGGCGGCTGCGCTCAGGACCACGCCGGTAGGGGATGATGCAATACGTGCAGGCATGGGAACACCCCAGGACAATGGGAACATAGGCCGAAACCAGTCGTCCACGCTCGTGGGCCGGGAGGAGCAGGTCGCCGTCCTGCAAACGGTAGCGCCGGGCAGTCTCCGACATCTCCAACGTCCGGCCCTCGTCCGCCAGCCCTCTCTCGGCCAAAAGCTCCAGCAAGGGTCCTGGCTCCGAGGGAGGCATAAAGACGTCGACCCAGGGGAAGCGGCGGCGCAGTGGAGCCGGATCTCGCACACCCACCAGGCAGCCCATCAGCCCGACGACCACCTCTGGCTTTCGCTTCTTCAGCGGTTTGAGCGCGCCCAATCGCCCATAGGCTTTATTTTCCGCCGACTGGCGCACGACGCAGATGTTGAGCACGACGACGTCGGCCTCCTCGACGCGGTCGGCGGGCGTGCAGCCCAACCGCTCCAACGCCGAGGCCAGCCGTCGCGAGTCGGCCTCGTTCATTTGGCAGCCGATGGTAGAGATGTAGTATTTCACAGCGCCATTCTAACGCATCCTGGCAGAACGTCAAGGCTTCCGCGTCCGAAGGATTAAAATTCTCTATTGAGGGAGTTCTGCTGCAACACCTCGTCCACGCCCGGCAGCGGCGTGCGCAGGAGCGACCGAGCGCGGGAACAATCGAGCGCAAGATTGAGGGGGCGGACCAGGCCGCTCTCACGACTGAGGGCAGGGATGACAAGAGCAAGATCGAGACCATGGAATCGCAGCAGCCGCACGCCGAGCTCGTAGCGAGAAAGCGGCTGCGCGCCGGCTACGTGCAACACGCCAGTGTAGTTCATCCCGACCAGCTCAACCACCGCCGCCGCCAGGCTCTCTACCCAGATCGGACAGCCCACTGTATCGGTAAAGAGATGTACCGGCTTACCAGCCTCCAGATCGTGTTTCACTAACTGTTCGATGAGCATATCCAGTCCCTCCTCTTCGTCGGCGCTCTTGGCTGGAGCGAAACGAAGCCAGTCCTCAGGTTGGAGCAGACGGCGCTGATACAGGTAGAGGACACACAACCCCACCTGGGTAACGTGCAACAGTCGCTTCAGATCCTCCTGCTGCTTTTGGATAACGGTGATGTGGGCCTCGTATTCCTCGATCCAGTGTCGTAGGTGGGCCATCCTCCGCTCGACCAGATGCGTGCCCAGTAGCCGATCCGTGACGATAAGCCCGATGATCCACAAGCGCGTCCAGGTGCTCATCGCAGCCTCAACACGATCTTGTCGCCCAGGCGCAGCCCAAGCTTCCGAGCCGCGTTCCCCTCGCGTACCGCGATCTCCAGGTGTCCCCCGCTGCCTACCAGGGCCAATATTTCGCCGGGTTCGACCTCGGCGTAGGTACGGCGGACTCTGGCGATCTCTTCTTCCATCGCTATAACCACAGCGTCATCAGCCCGAAAATGTACTCGTTCCCTATCTCCCCTCTCCCGAAAGGCTGGAGCGAGCAAAAGTTTGTCTTTGTCCCAAAGCAATCGCCCAATGGTAGTGACGACGTTGCCAAAGTGATCGATGTGGAGTACTTCGCCGGTGATGGCTTGGTCAACGATCTCCAGGCGCGGCAGCGGAAAGATGATCGGATCGAGCACGGGCGGGCCGAGTTCTGCGATTGGGATGCCAGCCGTCAGATGGGCGGCGGCAGGGGCAAAGATGTCGCGTCCGTGAAAGGTGTGACTGACCGCGCCAAGATGATAGCGAGGATCGGCCAATTCAACCAGCGCCTCCACTGGCTCACTGGTCATCACGTAACTGAACACGCCGTTATCCGGCCCGATGAAGGAACCCCGCGGTGTGCGCAACCCGATGGAGCGTCGCACGCTTCCCACGCCAGGGTCGACCACGACGAGGTGCACGGTGTGCGAGGGAAAGAAGGGATAGGCGGCGTAGAGCACGTAGGCAGCCTGGCGGACGTTCTGCGGCGCGATTTGGTGGGAGATGTCCACTAGGCGGGTGTCCGGGGCGATGTTGAGCATGACGCCCTTCATTGTCCCCACGTAACTGTCGGCGACGCCAAAGTCGGTCGTGAGTGTGATGATCTGGCTCATGCAGATATTCTACAGGGAGGTGGTGATCCCGTCAATCTCGCCTTGACACATTGGAATCCCGTGATATAATTTATTCGGCTTTTTTGGAATGTGGTGTGATGCGCGAGGAGCAACGATGAAACTTACCGGTCGGCAGAAAGCCTTCTTGAGAGCCTTTTTCGACTTGCACCAGGAAACGCAAGAGCCGCTGCACTATGCCGCCGTCGCAAAGCGGTTGGGGGTCAGCAAGATCACGGCGTATGACATGTTGCGCCTGCTGGCGGAGCGGGGCCTCGTCGAGTCGGAGTACGTGTTGCGGGGTAAAGGACAGGGAGCCGGGCGCTCAAGTATCGTCTTCCGGCCCACACCACGAGCCAGCGCCCTGTTCGCAGAACTGGTGAGCAAAGACGTGAATCTCCGCGAGTGGGAAGCCCTCAAGACGCGCATTCTGGAGACACTGCGGATCCGAAAAGGCACGGACTATCAGGACGTGCTGGAGGAGATTTTGGCCCGTCTGCCTCAGCGCCAGTCCCCGATGCTCTACGCCACCGAGATGATCACTGCCGTTATCCTCAGCCTGCAACAATTGCGGAAGGACGTCTCAGCCTCCGGTCTGTTCGACCGCTTGCGCGCGTTGGGCCTGCCTGGCGAGTCGGGGTTGAGCGCGCTGGCCGGGTTGGTGATGGGGCTCTCTTTCGTCGAGCGCGTCAACCAGCGTCTGGTCGACCTCCTGCTCTCCTGCGTCGGTCGCTACCAGGAGATCATCTCGCGCCTCAGCACCGAAAACCTGCGCCAACTATCCAACTTTGCCGGGGAGGTCATGAACATCGTCGAAACGTAGCTCTCGTTTTTTTAGTGAATTTTTTTGTCTTGTTTGTTTCTATTGTTTTTTTGGAAAGGAGATATTCCCATGTCGAAAATAGCCGTTGTCACCGATAGCACCGCCTATCTGCCGCCCAAGCTGGTCGCGCAGTACGGCATCCGCGTCATCCCTCTCGAACTTATCTGGGGCGACGAAACCTTTCTGGACGGCGTGGCCATAGACCCGCCGACCTTTTACGAGCGTCTGAGCTGTAGCCCGGACATCCCAAGCACCACCCAACCCTCTGCGGGCGCGTTCACCGATTTCTTCACCGACGTGGCCCAAGACGCCGATGGGATCGTAGGAGTCTTTATCTCCTCCGAACTGAGCGGCACGATCGCCTCGGCGTTGGTCGCGCGGGATTCTCTGCCGGACCTGCCCATCGAGGTGATCGACTCTCGCTCCACCTCGATGGGTCTGGGCTTTATGGTCCTGGCCGCGGCCCGCGCAGCAGCCGAGGGGAAAGGGTTGGAGGAAGTGGCCGCCGCCGCGCGAGCGCTCGTCCCGTGCATGGACGTGGTGTTTGTCGTCGAGACGTTGAAATACCTGCACAAGGGCGGCCGCATCGGCGGGGCCTCTCACCTGTTGGGCAGCGCGTTGAACATCAAGCCGCTTCTTTATCTGAACGAGGGGCACATCGAGGCCCTGGAGCGGGTGCGCACCAAGCGAAAGGCCGTGGCGCGGATGCTGGATGTGATGGCGGAGCGGGCAGGAGAGAAGCCCATCCACGCCGCCGTGATCCACGCCAACGCACCAGACGAAGGTGCCAGGTTACAGAAACAGGTCAGCGAGCGGTTCCCCCACGTCGAACTTTACCAGTCCGAACTCAGCCCGGTCATCGGCACCCACGTCGGGCCAGGGACGGTCGGGGTAGCGTTCTACACGGATGGACAGGGGAGCGGTACGCATGTCTGATTCGTGCCCTTTCCTGGAGAACGGCCTCAGCAAGCGGGGCCTGCTGTGCTGCGCGGCGGGCGTGAACTTTTACGCCGTCGGCCAGGCGTGCGAGCTTTGCCGCCTGTGTCCGCTTTCTGGCAACAGTTGGACGCCCACATGCGAATTCCTGGAGGTCTACACGTTTGTGCACAGGGAGGAAGAAGAGCGGCGAATCGAGGTCAGGTTCGATTGCTGGTCCCCGGAAGGCAAGGCCACTCGACCTCGCTGTGCTACCTGCCCCGCTGCGGGCGCGCCGCTTTCCCAGGGAAATGAAACGCCGGAAGCGCAGTTTGTACAGACTATCGCCAGACATCCCCTGGGCGTGAGTCATAGAGATGTCCACACGGTTAGCTGAGAGCATACACGTTAATGAGAGGATGCCCCCTCTCCAGGGATTGAAAGAGGAGATGAAACATGGCTCGATGGATTGAAAAGGGCTTTTTGTTTGGGTTGGGTGTTTTGACACTGACCCGCGATCGGGCGGTTCAGTTTGTGAACAGGATGGTCGAAGAGGGAGAGGTCAAATTGGAGGAAGCTCCCGAAACCATTGACAAACTGGTGGCCCGGGGGAAGGAAGAGCGCGAGGAACTGCGCAAATTGGTGCGCGAGGAGCTTGACAAAGTGCGCGACCGCGCGCCTCTGGTTTCCCGGAAGGATTTCGAAGAGCTGAACCGGAAAATTGACGAGTTGGCCGCCGCGGTTGAGGAGTTGACGGGTGAGAAACCGAAGAAAAAACAAACCGGTTGACCATCTCGACCGGGAAGGGATTTGATAGATTGGAATGGATAGAAACACCGCCTCCCAAAGTCGGGCTGGCCCTCAGCGGGGGCGGCGCGCTGGGACTGGCTCACATCGGTGTGCTCAAAATCCTGGAACAGGAGAGCACACCGATTGATTATCTGGCTGGCACCAGCATGGGCGGCATCGTCGCAGCGGGATATGCATCCGGCCTGAGTCCTACTTTTCTGGAGCAAGAGACGCTGCGCATGGCTAACCTGCGCGGCCTTTTGACCCTGGCCGACCCCTCGCTGCCCCGGCGTGGATTCTTTGAGGGCCAGAAAGTGCGCGAGTACCTGATCGGCCATCTGGGGGATCGCACCTTTGACGAGCTGCGGGTCCCGCTGACGCTGGTCGCCTCAGATCTGAACAGCGGGCGGGAGGTGTTCATGCGCGAGGGTCGGCTGGTGGACGCTTTGCGAGCCACCATCGCGCTGCCGGGCGTCTTTACCCCGGTGGAACGGGATGGGCAATTGCTCGTGGATGGCGGTCTCCTCGACAATCTCCCCGCCGACGCCGCGCGTCACATGGGCGCCAACATCGTCATCGCCGTGGACGCTGCCACCAAGAACAGCACCACGTCCTCGCTGGTCGAGGCGCTCCATCAGCGTCGCTACGTCCCCAACGGGCTGGTGGATACCGTCGAAGTACTGTACCGCTCGCTGGGTGTGATGATGGTAGAGATCACCCGCCGTCGGCTGGCAGAGGCGCAGCCCGAGGTCATCATCCGGCCGACGATCCCCCAGGGCGTGACGGCGTTCACGGGCTTTTCCCGCGCCAGCGAGATCATCGCCGCCGGAGAAAAAGCCGCGCTGGAGGCCCTGCCGCGTATCCAGGAACTGTTGGCCTCTTCTATGTCGGATACCCCTTGCCGCTCATCTGTGGTAGAATAGGGCGCAATGGCCCGTTTGTCTGTCCGCACCGTCCGGCATCTCCCACGCTACCGCCAGATCGCCCAGGTACTCATCCATCACGGCCTCGGCGAGCTGGTGGATCTGTTGGGGTTGCGTTCCTACCTGGCGCTGCCTCGACGGTTGGTACGCCGCCGACCTCCGGCAGACGCTCCTCTGGGTGCTCCTCGCAGACTGCGCCTGGCGATGGAGGAGCTTGGCCCCACTTTTGTCAAACTGGGCCAGGTACTCAGCACTCGTCCCGACCTGCTTCCCCCGGCCTACATCGCTGAATTGACCAAACTCCAGGATACAGTCCCCCCAGAGCCTTGGAAATCCATTCAAGCGCAAGTTGAGTCTGAGCTGGGAGCACCGTTGGAGGAACTGTTCACCACCTTCGATCCCGATCCCATCGCCGCTGCCTCGCTGTCTCAGGTACACAAGGCCATCCTGCCTGATGGTTCAGAGGTCGTCGTCAAGGTACAACGGCCAAACATTGAGACCACCATCAAGGTTGACCTGGAGATCATCACCGACGTGGCACATTTGCTTCAGGAGCGCACGCCATTGGGCGAGATTTACGATCTCCCGGGGGTCGCCGAGGAGTTTTCTGCGACGCTCCAGGCCGAATTGGATTTTTACCGCGAGGGGCACAACGCCGACCGCTTTCGCGCCAACTTTGCCGACGAGCCTTATCTCTACATCCCGCAGATTCACTGGGAGTTCACCACGCACCGCGTGCTGACGATGGAGCGCATCCGCGGGATCAAGGTCGACAACATTGAGGCGCTGAACGCGGCGGGCTACGATCTCCACAGCGTCGCTCTGCACGTGGCCCACATGATTATCCAGAAAGTTCTGGAGGATGGTTTCTTCCACGCCGACCCCCATCCGGGCAACTTTGTCATCATGCCCGGAGAGATCATCGGCGCGATGGATTTTGGGATGGTGGGTTACTTGAGCCGCCAAATGCGAACCGATCTGATCCGACTGTACATCGCCGCCGTGCAGATGGATGAGGATGGCATTGTGAACCAGTTGATTCGCATGGGCATAGTCGGCGGCGTCATAGATCGGACGGGACTACGACGCGACGTAGCGCGATTGCTGCGCAAGTATCATGGGATGCCGCTGAAAGCCATACGGGCGCGCGAGACGATCGAGGAGATCATGCCGATCGCCTTCCGCCATCACCTGCAACTGCCGGCGGAATTGTGGCTGCTGGGCAAGACGCTGGCCATGATGGAGGGCGTAGGGCTGAAACTCGCCCCCGACTTTGACATCTTTGCCGTCTCGGAGCCTTATGTGCGGCGCTTTATGTGGCAACTGGTCTCCCCGCGCGCTTGGGGGCCGACGTTACTCAAGGGAGCGGGCGATTGGGCCGATCTGTTGAACTTGATCCCCCGCGTCGGCTCGCAACTCTTGACCCGCGTTGAGCGCGGGGAGCTGGAGCTTACGCTCAACCACAAGGGCTTGGATCAGGCGCTGGTGCGGCTGGACCGGCTGGCGAATCGGCTCGCGCTGAGCATGCTGCTGGCCGCGCTCATCGTCGGGCTGGCCATGCTCGTGCCGGCCTTTAATCTGGCCGAGCAATGGGGGCTGGCGACACTACTGGTCATCGCTGGCTTTATCGGCGCCAGCCTGCTGGGATTGTGGCTCATCTTTTCCATCTGGCGCTCGCAGAGATGATGTCCGCCGCTCACTTGGAGGTAGTCACAGTTGCCCCGACTCGTCCCACTCTTCCAGCAGCTTTTGATACGCCGGATCCTCGTACCGCTCCAGCAAGAACCAGGGCGCGTAGGACGGCAACTCGCTTCCCGTCAGGTGAGCGGCCAACAGTTCCCCCGCAGCGCAGCCGACCATGATGCCAAATCCGGAGAGCGCGGCGATGATGTACGCGCCCTCGACGGGCAACGGACCGATCAAGGGCCGGTTCTCGCGGGTCTTGGCATAGTAGCCGCTGTCGACGGTCGGTTTGGGAAGCCTGTCGAAATAAGCCCGTAGGCCGGGGACCATTCGGGAGAGGCCCCGCAGCACGATCTCGGGATAGTGCGGATCCGATGGCGGCGGCGGCACGACGGGTTCCATCGTCTCGACGTCGTAGGTCCACAGCGTGAGCTGTGTCTGGCTGTCGGCGCCGCCTTCGACGATGCCGTGGGGGCCGGGAGGGAACGGTTCGAGCAGCCAGCGCGTCTCCTCCGACTCGGCCAGCGCGGCGCGCTCCTCCTCCGACCAGGGGAGCATCTGCGGATCGGCCCAATAGTACAAGGGCGCACTGCGCGACACCACGCCCAGGTGATCGTTGAAAGCGATCTTGGTATGCAGTTCACAGGAGATGGGCAGATCAACCCCCACCATCTGCCCGACCTGCTTTGCAAAAGGGCCGGCGGCGTTGACAAAGTTTTCCGTCGAGATCGTCTGCGATCCGGCCTCATCGCTCAAGCGCACGGCTTGCACCCGCCTGCCGTTCACGTCCACCCTCTCCACGCGAGCGCACATAAACCTGGCGCCACGCTCTCGCGCCTGCTCCAGCAGATACATGCCCAACTGTTGCGCGCTTATCCGGCCACACCGCCGGGTGTGCAGCGCGGCGGCCACGCGCTCGGTGAGAAACGGAAAGTGCTCCAGGATCAGAGCAGGGTCGAGAATCAAGTCCGCGCCGGTCGGCAGTCCCTCGAACCCTTCGGGCGGGGCAGGGACGTAGGTCGGATCGCCCGGCTGTCCAGTATGGACACGCAAGGGACCCGCCCCCAGCGAGCATGATTCCTCTGCAACTCGGCGAAAATCCGGGATGCGGGCGGGATCGCTGGTGACAAAGAGATAGCCCCGGCGATTGAGATGAAAGACGTTGCCCGTCTCGTGGGCCAACTCCTCCATGATGTCAATGCTGCGGTTCGACAGGCGGACCATCGCGTCACCCGGTCCGGGCCACCAGTTGCGGTAGCACTCGGTGGATTTGTCGCTCGTCAAGCTGAGCGGCGGGCGCTCGTCCACCAGGATCACGTCCTCGACGCCGCGCCGCACGGCCAGATGGTAAGCCGCGCTGATCCCGGCAATTCCGGCGCCACAGATAACAACTTCAGCGGTCAGTGTAGTCATCGTTTCTCCTGTCTTGAGCTTTTCTCACCACGTCCAACAGTATACACCGATCGCGCTCCCCGCGCCAGAATCTCCAATCCCCACAATGCAACTTCTTTGCCCGAAATGCGTATTTAAGTTGAGGAGGTAAAAAAACTATGAAACTACTTATTCGTTGGGTCATCACCAGTCTGGCGCTCTTTGCAGCGGCCTGGCTCGTGCCGGGCATCGTCGTGGATGGAAATGGCTGGGGCGTCTACGCCGCGATGGCCATCATCCTGGGACTGGTCAATGCCATTGTGCGCCCGCTGCTCAAGCTCATGACCTGCCCGCTGATCATTCTCACGCTGGGTCTTTTCGTTCTGGTCATCAACGGCCTCACGCTGTGGCTGTCCTCGACCATCGCCGTCAACTGGTTCAACGTTGGCTTTTACGTGGACGGCTTCTGGTCGGCTTTCTGGGGCGCGCTCATCGTCAGCGTCGTCTCGGTCGTGCTCTCGGCGCTGGTCAAGGATGACGAGGAAAACAAGGCCAGTCACACGAGGAGAAACAAGCATGACTGACGATCGCAAACTACGACGGCAAAACGGAATCGTGGCCGGCGTCTGCGGCGGATTGGGAGCGTTCTTTGGCATCGGCGCGGGATGGTTCCGCCTGGCGTTCCTGATCCTGATGATCCCAGGCGGCTTGCCGGGCCTGGTGCCCTACTTGCTGCTCTGGATCATCATCCCCCGAAAGCGGTGGTGATAATAGGCGCGATCCGGTTGCCAACAACACCGGGTGTGCTACAATCAAGCGGGAAGCATTGAGAGGCGTACTCAGCACATTGCGCGGAGGCTCCTGGGAAATCGGGAGGAAAGATGCTCGCTGTGCGTTCCACGGCAGCCTCCTCCCGGACGGTTTTGGCGACGACGTGGGGCTTCGGGTGGCTCTCGCTTTCTGAATGCTGGACGCTGTGCCCCTTAAGCCATTATTGAGCGGCTTGATCCAGGGTAAAAGTTTGTAGAATCGAGAGTTTTGAGGTTATGAAGACGATACCACTGCCCGACGTGATTATCATATTGCTCGGCGTTGTCGCTATGTATACGCCGTGGTTTCAGTTGCGTAATCCGGGCCATGCCGACCAGCGAATCCAATGGATGCTGACCACCTGTTCCGGGCCATGTCGACCACCTATTCCGGCGGCATGGCATCCATTTTTCGGGAACACCGGAATCAATCGTATGGCTGAACTGGCGCACGATGTTCCAACGCGGTTCCGGCGTTACTGACATCCTTATACCGGAACAGGGTGACGTGGTTTGACTCAACCCAATGACTTTAGAATCACCATGAACTCCGTTTACCCAGAAGGACGAAAATGTAACGGCTGTGGATCTATTTTGGGAGAAGATTGTTCAGCAAGGCCTCCGACCGTAGCTAGGCATACTCGGTCGGGCGACGTCCCGTAGGAACCACCGCCACTACGGGGAGACCTCGCCCAACGGTAGGGCTATTTTCAGGGGAGAAGTTCACGCCCCTACGGGGTGCCACGAAAGATGAAAATGTAGGGCGATTTTGCTAATCGCCAGGGTCGGATAACGTGCAACCTCCGGTTGCCTGCCGACCTACAGAGTTATTTTGGAAGGAGACAACGGAGACAAGTCAAATTCAACCGGCAGGGGAGACGTTGATTAGACAAACAAACTCCCGCTGGCAGGCAACATAGAATCCAGCGGGAGCGGCCAGACGAGACGTAATAATGGCTACTGCATCAATCAGCGAACAATCTCCGCTAGCGCAGCCGGTGTGTAAGGTTTGAGCAACACATCTCGAGCGCCAAGCTGCATCAGCTTCATCGTTCGTTCCACCCGCAGGCTGGAGGCGACGACGGTGGTTTTATCGCTCGCGCCAGCCGCTTTCAGATCCTTCAACACCTCCGTGCTGCCGGTGGTCTCCAGCGCGTCGTCCAGCAGAACGAGGTCGAATATGGCCGGGTCAACCTCCCCATCTGCTGAGCGGACCACGGTGTTTCCGGCGTTCCTCAGCGTTGTCTCGGCAAAGCGGCTCCACCTATCGCCGTCGTCAATGAGCAGAATGGACTTGTCGGCCGGTAACTCGGCGGGTGAGAGAGAGCCGTCAAACACGGGAAGCAATAACTCAAACACCGCTCCACCGTCGGGAGCGTTGGCAGCCGATACCTGGCCGTCCATTTGCTGGAGAATCTGCAACGTGGCGGACAGGCCCAGCCCGGCGTGCTTGGCTCCTTTGGTGGTGTAAAAGGCGGCCCATATTTTGTCCAAATCCTCCTCCGGGATACCCGCGCCGCTGTCGGCGATGCGCACGGCGACGAAGCGCCCATCCTCGGTCGGAGCAACTTCTACGGCAATCTGTTGCTCGTCGGCCCCTTCCATCGCCTCCAACCCGTTTCTCAGGACGTAGCTAAAGGCACGTCTCAGTTGAGTGGTATCCGCCAGCGCCAGAGGCAGGTCGGGGACGACAGTGTAACTGATCACCTCAGCCGGAACCCTCAGCGTCACTGCTGCATCCTTGACCACGTCGTCCAGCATCGCCAGGCGGGGTTTTTCCTCGCGAGCCGGACCGATCAGATGTTTTTGCACAGAAACGATCAGCCGGGCGCTATCGGCAATCAGCGTCAAGTCCTCGCGCATGGACTCGATCAGGTCGGGTTCCGCCTGGGGCAGACGTTCCAGGTCGTCCTGCAACCGGCCAACGCCGCTCGAGATGGGCAGCGCCTTGTTGCCGATCCAATGGATCGCCTCGATGGTGGCGGTGGCGATGGCCTCGAACGTCTTGGTGCGCACCAGTTCGGCGTGGGCGGCCTCCAGTTCCTTGAGCAGCCGGGCGTTATTGATGGCGACTGCCAGTTGATCGGCCATCGTTTGCAGGCTGGTGATGTCGTCGTCGTTGAAAGCGGCTTCCTTGGTGCTCTGCACCGTCAGCGCGCCGATGGCTTCGTCGCCCACGAGCAATGGCAGGGCCATCTCGGAGCGCGTGTCGGGCAGATGGGGGTTCTTGAAGTGAACCGGTTCCTCGCCCACGTCCAGGGCGATGAGCGCCTGGCGCCGTCCGGTGGCGGCGCCGATCATCGACTGGCCGCCGACCTTGAGCCTGTGCTCCTGGGCGACCATGGCAGCGCCGGCCTCTCCCCGACCGGTGCGCAACACCGCCCATTCCTTTGTTTCGTCGAGCAAAAACACGCCAGCGTAGTAAAAGCCGTAGACGTCGCAGATGATGTCGACCGCCTTGCTCAACAGTTCATCCCTGTCGAGGATGGAGGTGACGTCGTACCCCACCTGGGCGGCTGCCTCTAGCAACCGCGCGCGCCGCTGGGCCTGCTCCAGCAGGCTTTGATTTTGAGCGTGGAGTCGGGCGTTGTGAATTGCGATGGCGAGTTGATCGGCCATGGCCTGCAGGCTGGTGATGTCGTCGTCGTTGAAGGCGGCTTCCTCGGTGCTCTGTACCGTCAGCGCGCCAATGACGCGGACGCCTCCGTCCGCGTCGCCCACGAGCAATGGCAAGGCCATCTCGGAGCGCGTGTCGGGCAGGTGCGGGTTCTTGAAGTGAACCGGTTCCTCGCCCACGTCCAGGGCGATGAGCGCCCGGCGCTGGCCGGTGGCGGCGCCGATCATGGAGAGACCGCCTACCTTGAGTTTGTGCCCCTCGGCGATCATCTTGGCGCCGGTCGAGGCGAGGCCGGCGCGCAGCACCGCCCACCCGTTGTCCGATCTATTTTGGGAACCGACCTCGTCAATCAAGAACACACCGGCGTAATAAAAACCATACGCATCGCAGATAATGTCAACGGCCTGGTTCAACAGTTGCTCCAGATCCAGGATCGACGTGATGTTGTGACTCACCTGAGCCGCAGCTTGCAGGAGAGTGGCGCGACGTTCGGCTAGCCTTGTGTTGTTTTCCATAATCATACACCCTCGTTTCGTTCATTGATGATATCGTTCACGATCTCGACCAACTCGGCCTCGCGCCCTTTGACAAAGTAGGTCCGCGCGCCGCGCGCAACCGCCTCTTTGGCCCGGCCCACTTCGTCAAAAGCGGTAAGCACGACGATGGGCAGGGCGGTATCCATTTCCAGGAGCCTGCTCAATAATTCGAGACCGGCATTGGGATCGTGTTGGCCTTTCAAGTTGGGCATGTGTAAATCCAGAATGGCGACGTCAAACGGTTTGCCATCGGTCAGAGCTGATTCGAACAAAGAGAGGCCGGTGCTTGTATCCTGAGCCGTCTCAATGTCAAAGCCAGCTCTCAGTAGCGTCTTTTCTATGCTGCGTAGGACGAGTCGCTCATCGTCCACCAGCAAGATCTTTTCATCCATCAGTCACATCCTTTCAAGTTGCCCATTGCTCACTGCCTTGGGAACTGTGCAAGGTATCATACCCAAGGATTGGAGCCTGGTTCTGGTTCACGTATGCACGTATGCTAGTATAGTGTAGCCGAATTTTGCCGAGATGTCGGTTACAGTTGCGTTGCAATTTCCTAACGGATGGGAGAAAAAGGTTACGAGGCCAAGACAACGGCATATTTGCAATCATATGCCCGGTAAAGAAACGGAGTGTTTCTGTAAGCCAAGCGGCAAAAATCAGTTTTGCTTGTCACTTTAATACGACGCCGCATATAGATACCAACGAAGTACCCTTTTCGTCGGCAGGACAACGCTCGTGAGACACCAACTCTCCCTCGACTGGATCCAGGAGGCGTAGCGCCAGGTAGATGGGCGGCAGCCCACACACATTGCGCCGGTCGCCGTCCCGCTTGAGCGCCGCGTAGAACCCCTGCCCATCGCCCGCGCACATCCGCTCGATCAATTCCTCGTCAGCCGTTTGCAGCCGGGCACGTCCCGCCCAATCGAGAGGCTGGCCGCCAAAGGCCGGGCCGACGTGCGAAAGGTCGCCCGCCGCCACGACGACAGTTCGCCGTTCGACCATCGTCTGCCGGAGCCTCTCCAGTAGCGCCGCGATGACCGGGTCGTCTTCCAATGCTTCCTCGCCGCGCAGAAAATGGCCGAACGAACCACACAGGATCGGCAGCAGTTCGCACGGCTGCCCCTCGCGAATGTGGTGCAGCCAGACCGCCGCCAATTCGATGGAGTGTTCGCTGCGATGGTGGAGTTCGTCGGCAAAGGCGATCTCTGGACCCATCGCCTGGGCCAGCGCGTCCACGGCATCCCGTGCCGTCGGTAGGACGCCGAATGGCGTGGCATAATGTTGACGAGTCAACGTCAAACTGCCATCGTCTCCAAAGTGGTCGGTGCCCAGCAGCACGACCAACTCAGCCGCCTTGACCATCTCCGCCGCGCGCTTCCAGACACCGGCATAGACCGACCCGCCGCGTGCATAATCAATGTGTGGGCTGACCAGACCGCGGCTATTGGCTAGATTTATACACACATCCTCCACCCCGTCGAGGTAGCCTTGCAGCAGGCGACGCAATGCATCCGCCTCGGCCGGGTACGATTTCCCGGCCAAGCTTGACGGTCGAAAGGGAGCTTGACGGTACTCGATCCGCGCGCGTTCTCGCGCCTGGATGAAACGCTCGTTATCCAGTAAAAACGCCTCGTCGAATGTGGTCAGGAGTTGTTCCAGGATACCTGGTCCGACTCGCAGGCCGTACCGGATGGCGAAAGCCGCACATAGCCCGCCGACATCTCGCGTCCCGTCGCACAGTATCAGTACAGGAGCCAGTTGCTGGGGTATGACGACGGATCCCGCGGCTAGTTGCAGTGGATCGCGCAGTAAGATAGAGGGACGGCCGCCGTGAACGACCGGGCGCGCGTCCACGGTGCGTAATTTGGGTAGTTGGCTGTTGTTCATTTACTAATCTGGACTTGATCCTTTTGTAAATTATGAAGAAGCAGGGTAAGCTATGGCATCTCTCGACCAGGAGGAGGTCCAATACTCACCCTGCCAGAAACCTATTATACACTGATTTCGAAATTTGCGCTCGTCTTTTCCAAACGCGTTTGGCGTTGGGCGCATCTAAAACTTGGGGGAGTATCCATTAAAGACCCCATCTAGCGCCGGTCGAGTAGGCTCGGAGGGCCGTATCGAGACCAAGCGGGTGATCTGTAGAGCCGCTCGCTTCACTTCGACGACGGATACTTCGTCCGCGCTCAGTACAAGGGTTTCGATACACGCGAAGCTTTGCTTCAATGGCATTCAACAGCGCTCGCTCTCCCAAGATTTGTGCATGTCCATGAGAAACGGATAAGCGGATAGGTCTCGGTTCTGCCAGACACTGCAATCACCACTGGGCGCTTTCGCTGAGGGCGTGTCCATACGATGAACCAGTAAGCGTTGAGGAAATTGTCTAGCTGGGTCAATGATGACGAGGATGAATGTCTTCATCCGTTTATCCGCCGCCTATTTGCTGCACCAACAAGGCGGTAAACAAATACCTTCAGAAATTGCCGATGCTTCAGATCTTCCGTGGGTTGGCCCTTCAATGGCCGGCCTTTGCTTTCCAGGAGCTTGTCCCCAATGTGTGACGGTCGCCTCTACCTTGTTTGCGCTTCATCATCGGGATGGTATAATGGCCCGTCAGGAGATCGAACGTGAGCACTGGACGGCTGTACCAAACCGAGGGCGTTGTGATACACCGGCGCGATCAGGGCGATGCGGATCGTGTCTTGGCGCTGTGCACGCCGTCGGGCAAGGTCGCCGTCCTCGCCAAGGGAGCGCGCAAAGTGCGCAGCCGAAAGGCGGGGCACATTGAGCTGTTCAGCCGTTCCAATTTCGTGCTCTCGCGGGTGCAGAACTATTGGGATATCATCAGCCAAGCCGAGACCATCGAGCCTCACGCTTTACTGCGCGGCGACCTGTTGCGGGGGACGTATGCGCGCTATGCTGTCGAGCTGCTCGATCAGTTCTTTACCGAGGGGGAAGGCGGCCCGGCGCTGTTTGACCTGCTCAACCACACGCTCGCCTGGCTGTGCGAGGATGATGACCTGGATCTGATCGCTCGCTTCTACGAGCAACACCTGCTGGGGCTGGCGGGGTTCCGCCCAGAGTTGAACGTTTGCGTGGGCCAGCACGGGCAGCGTGTCCCGCTTCGACCGCGCGAGCCGATAGAGGACGCACGGTCTTATGGCTTTGATCCGGAGCGAGGCGGGGGATTGTGTCGCAACTGCTATGCCGAAAACGAGCAACGCCAAGTCGTGCCGCTTTCACCCGCTGGCCTGTGGCTCTTGCAAGAGTGCCAGCGAGGTCCGTATACCAAATTGCGCGCGCAATCGATCGCGCCCACGTTGCACGATGAGGTAGAGCGCGTGATGCAACGGTATATCACCTATCACCTGGAACAAGATGTGAGAGCAGGGGTGTTCCTGCGGCAGTTGAAACGGGGTAGGGGTAAATAAAAATATGGGTGTGTTTCAAATGGGTTGAGTAGTCGCGCTTTCCATAGCGCGCGGTATGGAAACCGCGACTACCTCCAACTGAAATGAAATACACCCATAAAAATATTGATACAGGAAGGACATATTGATGCAGAACCAAAAAATTAGACCATTGACATTCCAACAAGTCATCCTCTGCCTGCAAGATTACTGGGCCGAGCGCGGCTGTCTGATCTGGCAACCCTACAGCGAAAAGGTCGGCGCGGGGACATATAACCCCGCCACTGTGTTGCGCGTGCTGGGGCCGGAGCCCTGGAACGTGGCCTACGTCGAGCCTTCGTACCGGCCCGACGACGGCCGCTATGGAGACAATCCCAACCGTATGCAACTCTTTTACCAGTACCAGGTCATCCTCAAGCCCGACCCGGGCAACCCCCAGGAGATCTACCTGGAGAGTTTGTACGCGCTGGGTATCCGCCCTGAGGAGCACGACATCCGCTTCGTCGAGGACAATTGGGAAAGCCCGGCGCTGGGAGCCTGGGGACTGGGGTGGGAGGTCTGGCTGGATGGTCAGGAGATCACCCAGTACACGTATTTTCAGCAGGCGGGCGGCTTTGCACTCGATCCAGTCTCGGTGGAACTGACCTATGGTCTGGAGCGGATCGCGATGGTGCTCCAGGAGGTACGTTCGGTCTGGGAGATTGACTGGGATGGCGCTCGCACCTACGGTGAGGTTCTCCTCCAGCCAGAGATCGAGAACTGTCGCTACGGTTTCGAATTGGCCGATGTGGAGCGGTTGACGCAGATGTACGATCTCTACGAGGCCGAGGCGCGCAATTGCCTGGACGCTGGACTGGTCACTCCTGCCCACGACTATGTCTTGCGTTGTTCCCACACGTTTAACCTGCTCGACACACGAGGCGCTATCGGCGTGACCGAGCGAGCGACCTACTTCCACCGCATGCGCGATCTCTCGCAGCAGGTGGCGGAGGCTTTTGTGGAGCAGCGACAGCATTCGGAATATCCCTGGCTGAAAGAAGAGCAGGAAGCAGGAAGCAAGAAACAAAAAGCTCCCATATCCGACATCCAATCTCCCACCTCCTTTGTACTGGAGATTGGAACGGAGGAGCTGCCTGCTGGCGATCTGGATGATGCCCTGGCGCAACTGCGCGAAATAGCGCCAGCTCGTCTGGCGGAGGCGCGGCTCGACTATGACAGTCTGCGCGTGCTGGGCACCCCTCGGCGATTGGTGGTGCTCGTCGAGGGATTGGCTCCGCGACAACGGCCGATCGAGGAAGTAGTAAAGGGGCCGCCGGTCCGCGTGGCCTTTGATGCTGAGGGCCAACCGACGAGGGCCGCCGAAGGATTCGCCCGCAAGCAGGACGTGAGTGTGGACGCGCTGGAGGTACAAGAAATAGACGGCGGCGAATACATGGTGGCGACCCGACGGGAGGAAGGGCAACCCGCCGCCGAGGTATTGACCACGCTCCTGCCCGAATTGATCGCCAGTTTGCATTTCAAAAAGAGCATGCGCTGGAATGAGAGCAACGTCTCCTTCTCGCGGCCCATTCGTTGGCTGGCAGCTCTGCTGGGCGACGCCATCGTCCCCTTCGAGTATGCCGGCGTATCCAGTGGACGTGCCAGCTATGGCCCTCGCCCAGAAGGTTCACCCGAGTTCGAGATCGGACAGGCGGAGGATTATCTGGCACTGCTGGCCCGGCATCACATCGTGGCCGATCCTGACGAGCGACGCGCCATCATCGCCGAGCAAGCAGCGCGATTGGCAGAGAGCGTTGGAGGGAAGATCCCCGACGATCTAGTGCTCTTGAATGAGGTCACGAACCTGGTCGAGCAACCCCATTCCTTTCTGGGCCGCTTTGAGGAAAAATACCTGAGCCTGCCCGCCGACGTGCTCGTCGCGGTGATGAAAAAACACCAGCGGTATTTCCCCGTTGTGGATGGGGAGGGTCGCCTGTTGCCATACTTTGTCGCCGTGCGCAACGGGGGCGAAGAGCACCTGGGCATCGTGCGCCGGGGCAGCGAGGAGGTCATCCGCGCCCGGTTCGCCGACGGGTACTACTTCTATCGTGAGGATACCAGGAAATCGCTGGAGGAATTTCTCCCGCGCCTGGCGACGCTCACGTTCCAGGAGCAGCTAGGCTCGATGCTCGACAAAACCCGGCGGCTGGAGCAACTGACCCCGCAACTGGCCGAAATGTTGGGCTTGAGCGATGAGGAGACCGAGACCGCCCGGCGGGCGGCCCATCTCTGCAAGGCCGACCTGGCGACGCAGATGGTGGTCGAGTTCACCAGCTTGCAGGGGGTGATGGGGCGGGAATACGCGCTCAAATCGGGCGAGTCGCCTGAGGTGGCCAAGGCCATCTTTGAACACTACCTGCCTCGCTCCGCTGACGACGCGTTGCCTCAGGATAAGCCGGGCCTGGTGGTGGGGCTGGCAAATCGGTTGGATAGCCTGGCGGGTCTCTTTGCGGTGGAACTCGTCCCCACCGGCTCGGCGGATCCGTACCACCTGCGGCGGGACGCCCTCGGCCTGGTGCAGAATCTACTGGCTCACGAGCTGCCTTTCTCGGTGCGGGAGGGGCTGGCGGCGGCGGCCCGCCTGCTGCCGGTCGAGGCCCCGACAGATGTGCTTGCAGCGGCGCTCGATTTTGTCGTCGAGCGGCTGCGGGGCTACCTGCGTGAGCAGGGTTTCAACTACGACGTGGTGGACGCGGTGCTGGCGGCGCGAGGCGACGATCCCTTCCGCGCCCGCCAAGCCGTCGAGGAGCTTTCCCGCTGGGTCGCCCGCGACGATTGGAGCCGCATCCTCGACAACTATGCCCGCTGCGTGCGCATCACCCGCGACCTGGAGGAGCGGTTCACCCTCGACCCGGCGCGCTTCGTCCAGCCCGCTGAGGAGGAGCTTTACGCCGCCTACCAGGAGGCCAGAGCGCAGCTCTCGGAGCAAACGGTGGACGAGTTCCTCACCGCCTTCCTGCCGATGGTGGATGTGATCGACGGCTATTTTGCCAAAGAGTCGGGCGTGATGGTGATGGCGAAGGAACAAAAGTTACGGGAGAATCGGCTGGCGCAACTCCAGCACATCGCGGCACTGGCCGAAGGTATCGTGGATTTGAGCAGGGTGGAGGGGTTCTAAATACCCCCGCAGAATTTGACTTTACCTTGCTAGAGAGTATAATTGTTATCTTGAAAGCGTCGGCGCACTTTAGCGAGCATCTCGCGAGATCGAGCGTTTGATGCTCGCTTTTATGTGCCTGTGGATTCAATCACGTTAGTTTATTTTTTGAGGAGGAAAAGCTGTGACAAAAAAATGGGTATATTTATCTCGCTCGGCTGGAGAGGAACTGGCCGAGACACTGGGACACGAACCTGAACTGGCCGAAATGAAGGTCATTCTGGGCGGCAAAGGAGCCGGTCTGGCCGAGATGACAGGTAGCGGGCTTCCTGTGCCTCCCACATTCACCATCACCACGGAGGCGTGTGTCGAGTATATGAGGACTGGCGAGTTTCCTCCCGGTCTGTGGGAACAGACGTTGGAAGCGCTCGCCGAGATCGAGCGGTTGACCGGCAAGCAATTCGGCGATCCCGAAAATCCGCTCCTTGTCTCCGTCCGCTCTGGCGCGCGAGTCTCGATGCCGGGGATGATGGACACCGTCCTCAACCTGGGCCTCAACGAAGAGACGCTCGTGGGTCTGGCCCACCTCACCGACAACGAGTGGTTCGCCTACGATGCCTACCGTCGCTTTATTACCATGTTCTCCGACATCGTGATGGGCCTGAGCCGGGAGCATTTCGAAGAGATGCTGAAAGAGTTGAAGGAGCAGGAAGGGGTCAAGCTCGACGCCGAGGTTAGCCTGGAGGGGCTTAAAGGTCTGACCGAGAGATATAAGGCCTTCTATCAAGAGCGCTTGGGCGAGCCATTCCCTACAGATCCGCACAAGCAGTTGCGGCTTTCGATCCAGGCGGTGTTCGATTCCTGGGACGGAGAGCGAGCTTTTGCCTATCGCGAGTACAACGAAATCCCCCACGATTGGGGCACCGGCGTCAACGTCTGCACCATGGTCTTTGGAAATATGGGCGAGAAGAGCGGCACCGGCGTCGCCTTTACACGCGACCCGGCCACCGGTGAGGATCACCTGTACGGCGACTTTTTGGAGAACGCTCAGGGCGAGGACGTGGTGGCGGGCATTCGCACGCCGATGAAGATCGAACGGTTGCAGGAAGTGATGCCCGATATTTACGAGCAGTTTGCCCAGGTGGCCGATCAGTTGGAGCGTCACTACCGCGACATGCAGGACGTCGAGTTTACCGTCGAGCGGGGCAAACTGTGGATGCTCCAGACCCGCACGGGCAAGCGCACGGCGGCCTCCTCGGTCAAGATCGCGATGGATCTGGCCCACGAGGGCCTGATCACCAAAGAGGAAGCGGTAATGCGGGTCAACCCGGAGGAAGTAGATCAGCTCTTGCATCCTTTCTTCGATCCCCAATCAAAGTTGAGCGCCGAGGAACGGGGCGATCTATTGGCAAAGGGCCTCGACGCCTCTCCCGGCGCAGGCACGGGCGCCGCCGTCTTTGACGCCAACCGGGCCAAGGAACTGGCTGCGGAAGGGAAAGCCGTCATCCTGGTGCGCCCGGAGACTGCTCCCGACGACGTGCCGGGTATGCTCGTCTCCAGGGGCGTGCTGACCCAACACGGCGGCGCCACCTCTCACGCGGCGGTCGTGGCGCGGGGGAGCAATCTTCCCTGTGTGGCTGGCTGTGAGGATATCCGGGTGGACGTCGAACGCGTCCAATTCACCGTCTCGGCTACCGGTCGAGTCGTCAAGGAGGGGGACGTCATTTCCATTGACGGTGCCACTGGCGAGGTGTTCTGGGGCGAGATCCATACTCTTGAGGTGGAGTACGAGAAACAACAAGACCTGATCGAACTGCTCAATTGGGCCGACGAGATGCGCACGCTTGGCGTGCGCACCAACGCCGATCTTCCCGACGATGCTCGGCGGGCGCGCCAGTTCGGAGCCGAGGGGATCGGCCTCTGCCGCACCGAGCACATGTTCTTCGACGAACGCGCCCGCGACGCGGTGCTGCGCATGATCATGGCAGAGACGGATGAAGAACGGCAGGCGGCGCTCAACGAGATGCTGCCCTTCCAGGAACAGGACTTTGAGGGCGTCTTTGAAGCGATGGACGGGCTGCCGGTCATCATGCGCCTCATCGACCCGCCCATGCACGAGTTTCTCCCCTCCCGCGAGGAATTGCTCGAAGACGTCACCCGGCTCAAGTGCACCGACCCGGACTCGGCCAAATTGCCCGAGAAGGAAAAGATGCTCGAGTTAGTCAACGCGCTCTGGGAGACGAACCCGATGATGGGTCTGCGCGGTTGCCGGGCCGGGATCATGTACGAAGGGCTGACAGAGATGCAGACCCGCGCCTATTTCCAGGCTGCCTGTCGCTGCGCCAAGCGGGGCATCAAGGTGATCCCAGAGGTGATGATCCCATTGGTCGGGCACGTCAACGAGCTAAAGATGGAACGGGAAAAGTTGGAGGCGGTGGCAAAGCAGGTGATGGAGGAAGAGGGCATCGAGGTCGAGCACATGTTTGGCACGATGATCGAGGTGCCTCGGGCCGCTCTCACCGCCGCCGAGATCGCCGAGTACGCCGATTTCTTCTCCTTCGGCACCAACGACCTGACGCAAATGACCTTTGGCTACAGTCGAGACGACGCCGAGGGCAAGTTCCTGCTCAAGTACGTGGAGGGTTTTGACACTGGCGAGGTAGACGCGGAGGGCCGGCCGATTCTGTTCCCGATCCTGGACGCTAATCCATTCCAGAAGCTAGATCAGGTTGGCGTGGGACGGCTGGTCGAGATCTGCGTGGAGGAAGGCAAGGCCGCGCGCCCCGATCTGGAGATCGGGATATGCGGCGAGCACGGCGGTGACCCCAGCTCGATAGACTTTTGCCACCGCACCGGATTGGATTACGTGAGTTGTTCTCCCTTCCGTGTACCCGTGGCGCGGCTGGCTGCTGCCCAGGCGACGCTGCGGCACGGCGAATGAGCGAGTTTTTCAGTTGAAAAGACGAGGGTGCTTTCTAAACAGAAAGCACCCTCTTATTTTTTAGCACAATCCGACCATCTACCGGGAAACCACACTCTACACCACCCGCGCCCGCACCTTGTCGTTGATCTGCACGATTAGCGTGATCACCTCCTCGGCGGCCAGTTCGGCGTCGAACTGCGGCCACGATTGCTGGTGGATGCTGTACGGTCGCCCAAGCCGCGCCCACAACTCCTCCGCGATGTGCGGGCAGCAGGGAGCCAGCAGCAGGAGCAATGTCCTTGGGTGTCAAGCCGATTGCGACGGTATCGCTCGTTTTCCTTGCGACACAACTTGGCCAGATCTTGGAGAGATTTCGTTCATGGTCAAAGCGGGCATGTCTCAGTACAATTCTGAAGCGCGTGCTGAAAGCGACTGGGGAAGTGTCAGGGTGACGCTCCCTTGCTGGTTATCTGAGGCGGTTTTCTCCAGGGGTCAGGTTCAGGAATGCACAGCCTGGGCGATGGCGGCGATGTGCGCCGGGGTCGAACCGCAGCAGCCCCCGACGATCCGCGCCCCCAGCGCGACGAACCGGCGGGCATACTCCGCCATATCCTCCGGCGAGGCGTCGTACACCGTCTCTCGGTTCACCATGCGCGGCACTCCTGCGTTCGGCTTGGCGATGAGGAACGCCTGGGGCGCGACCTCGTGCATCTTGGTGATAGCTCCCTCGGTCATCTCCAGCGTCGCGCCGCAGTTGGCGCCGAGTGCGTCCACGTCCAGCTTCAGCAATGTCTCTGCCGCTTGCTCGGGACGCACGCCCATGTTCGTCCGCCCGCCGCGGTCGAAGGAGAGGGTGGCGGTGACGGGGCACCGTCCCGTAGGGGCCGACGCCCCTGCGGGAATGCCAGACGCGACTCGCTGCGCTCCTTCGACGGCAGCCCGCACCTCGTTCAGGTCGGACATGGTCTCGATGTAAAGCACGTCCACCCCGGCCTCGGCCAACGGCGCGGCCTGCTCGGCAAAGATCTCCACCGCCTGCTCGTAGGTGATCGTGCCCAGCGGAGCCAAAAGCTCCCCCAACGGGCCGATGTCGCCGCCCACGTACGCCTTGCCATCGGTGGCCTCGCGGGCGATCTCGACCGCCCGGCGGTTGATCTCGGCCACGCGGTCCGCCAGCCCCGCTCGCTCCAACCGCGTCCGCGTTCCGCCGAAGGTGCAGGTCAGGATCAGGTCAGACCCCGCCTCGACGTAGGCGCGCTGCACACCGCGCACCGCGTCGGGGTTCTCAAGCAGCCATCCTTCGGGGGACGCACCGATAGGCAATCCCGCCGCCTGCAACATCGTGCCCATCGCGCCGTCGGCGACGATGACGTCGCCGCTCTTCAATCTTGAAAGGATGTCCTCCATTGCTATACCTCCAAAAACGACTCCACTTGTTTTACTAGTGGGAGCAAGCAAAGCACACTATGCCACAAACTGTATAGCCGCCAACTCCCCTGCGGCCTTGCTGGCAATTTCGTCGATCTTTTGCTGCACATCCTCCGGCAGCGGCTCAGCCTGATACGTTGCGAGAATGTCGAGAGCCTTTTGGACCACGATCTCTTTGTAGCTCTTGCCGCCCTTTTCCATCCACGCCTTGGGCGTGTCGCGGTTCAAGAACTTGGGCCGCCAGAGTTCCTGTCGAAAGTGATCGGCGGTGTGCCGCTGGGTCATAAAATCGCCGCCCGGCCCGACCTTTCGGATCACGTCCAGGCCGATCTTTTCTCGCGTGATGTCGAAACCCCGGATGATGCGCTTCACGTAGCTGATGATCTCGTCGCTCATGACGATCGCGGCGGGGTTGCCGAGCAGTCCCTGGCCCATGTAGCCGATGTCGTGGATCAGGTTTGCCCCATCCAGCGCGGCCATCAGCGTGCCAAAGGCGTGCTCCATGGCGGCCTGCGCGTCGAGCCGGAAAGCGTCGGTGCCGACGGTGGACCACATGGGAATCTCATAGTAGTGAAAGATGTCGGCAAAGGCCGAGTTGGTCAGGCGCAGAGCGGGCGCGCCATACGAAAAGATGCCGGTCTTCATATCCAGGGGCACGACGCCAAAGCCGGAGATGATCGGCGCCCCCTTCGCCTTGAGCTGGTGCAGGACGATGCCGCTCAACGCCTCGGCGGTGGCCTGCACGATGCCGCCGGCCAGCGTCACCGGGGTGGTTGCTCCAAGCATATCTCCCGGCGTGTAGCAGATAGGAATTCCCTTTTCGGCGCAGAGGAAAACCTTGCGCACCGCGCCGTGCGAGTGGGTCAGCGGGGCGGTCGGCTCGGAATAGTGGATGAGAAAGGGCTTTTCTCTCAACACGTCCTCCCCGTGGGGGCGTCGGCCCTCACGGGACGATGCCCCGCCAGCCACGACCGCCGCCATCTCAACGATGACGGCCAAGTCCTCTTGCCCGGCTGCGGTGAAAAAGATCGGCTTGGCCGAGTGCTCCATCATCGCCTTGACACACTCGATGTACATCGAGTTGGTCGGGACGTCGCTCGGCAGGGCGAAAGAGGCGATAAAGTCGACCTCCTCGCAATAGTCCGCGACCGTGGCGGCGTTGACCACGTCCTGCAAGCGCGAGGGGCGTATCTCGCCGGTTTCCAGATCGTATGTGCTGATCAAATCCGTCCCCAACCCAAAGTAGATGTTGCGCCCCTCCAACCGCATGGCCTCCTTTCCTTGCCGGTTGTACATCGTGATGCGAGAAGGGGCGCTGCGGATACTCTCTTCCACCAGCCAGTTGGGGATCTGGACGACGTTCCCTTTCACCCGGCACCCGGCCTCTTGCAGGAGTTGGACGCCTCCCTCGTGAAGCACACGCACGCCGACGGTTTCCAAAACCTCCAGGCTCGCCCGGTGGATCTCTTTGATCTGCTCCTCCGTCAGGATCCGGTAGCTGGGTTTGCATTGAGTCTTGACGCCACTGTTCACGATATCCACTCCTTGCAGGGTGTAGACTTATACTCCGATCAATTGCCTGACGACGCCGACTGCCTCATTTGCGTTCTCGGCATAAGCGTCGGCGCCGATGGTCGTTGCCCAGTCGGGGCCGGTCGGCGCGCCGCCGATGACGACCTTGACCTGTTCGCGCAGCCCGGCCTTTTTCAACGCCTCAATGACCGCCTCCTGGTTGCGCATCGTCGTCGTCAGCAGCGCCGACAGGCCGACGACGTTCGCGCCGGTCTCTTGGACTTGCTCGACGAACGTGGCCACAGACACGTCTACCCCCAGGTCGTGTACCTGGAAGCCGGCCGCCGAGAGCATCGTCGCCACCAGGCTCTTGCCGATCTCGTGGATGTCTCCCTCGACGGTGCCGATGACGACGGTGCCGAGCACCTGGCGCTGTTCCTTCCGCTCCATCAGCACCGGCTCGAACACCTTCATCGCGGTCTTCATCGCCTCAGTCGCCATCATCAGGTCGGGGATAAAGTATTCCTCGCTCTCGAACTTGTCGCCGACGATCTGCATACCGACGTTTAGCGCCTCTTCGATGGCCGTCAACGGTGCGATATCCGCCTCCAACGCCTGCGTCGCCAGTTTTTGTGCCTGCTCAGGCTCGCCGACGACGACAGCATCTTTCAATTGGTTCAAAATCTCGCTCATTTTTGTCTCCTTGTTTCTGACTACTGGCTACAACAAAATTTCACCTGTGTGCGTCATTCCGAGCGACCGGAGGGAGTCGAGGAATCTCTGCGGCTTGTCTACGAAAGCGGAGATTCCTCGACTTCACTCCGCTATCGCTCCGTTCCGCTACTAAGAAACTTCCCTGTTATCGTCATTTCGAGCGACCAGAGGGAGTCGAGAAATCTCCGTTGTCGAGCGTGGAGACCCTTCGACTCCGCTACGCTCCGCTCAGGGTGACGAATACGTTCAGTTTCTTGCTCACTGAACAACGCCGCGGCGTTGTGGATTACTCGGAATGACGAGTGTCTGAGGTCAGATTTGCCTATCCAATCCAATGGCGGTGGTTAGCGTCGGATTGTCCCAATCCGCAACCGCCCTACCGACCTGGCAAACGGTTCATTCCGGCGGCTTGCGCCGCACGCAATGTGATGGCCTCTAATTCGCGCCTGACGTCGTCGGACATAGGGTGAGGTTCGTAGGCAGCGATGAGCTTTTCGACGCGCCGGTGGGCGCGTTCGGCGGCGTCCAGGCTGCCCTTTGCCTCCCAGTTGCGGCGGAAATCGCGGTCCACCACCGGGCTGGGGATGAACAGTTCCTCGCGGAACCAGTGGCGCGTGTGGGGCGTGATCAAAAAGTTGCCCGCGTGCCCCACCTGGCGGATGACGTCCAGCCCCAGCGGCGTCTCTCGCTCGGCCACCCCGGCCACGAGCCGCTTCGCCATCCCCACGATATCGGCGTCGATCGCCAGTTTCTCCAGGCTGAAGCAGCTCTCGAAATCGAGCATGCCGGGGCCAGAGATCATGTTGATGCCCGCCAGCGCCCCCAACACCGCGCCGATACCCGACTCGAACCCACACTGGCCGTCCACGATCTTGGCGTCGGACATTCCCAGGTAGGCGTGGGTGGGCAGCCCAAGGGATTTGCCCACCTCGGCGTAGGCGCAGTCGATCATCATCGTCTCGATGGCGCCCATCGGGGTGGTGCCGGCGCGCATGTCGAAAGCTGCCGGAGAGCCGCCCCAGACGATAGGCGCGCCCGGATTGACCAGTTGATGGACGGTGACGCCGCTCAGGTTCTCGGCGGTGTGTTGGACGACCGCGCCCAGAAGCGTCGCGGGCGCGGTGGCTCCCGCCAGCGGCATGCTCACCAGCTCCGCCGGCACCCGGTACTGGGCGCAGTCCATCAAGTTCTCGCAGGTGATCTCGGACCAGAGGAGCGGCGGCGAAGGACAGACATCGAACACGGCCCGGGGCTTTTCCGCCAATGCCTCCTCGCTGCCAGCCACCGCCACGAGCAAGTCTTTCATCGTGCTCCAGGTCTCGACGGCGAACGCGCCGGTGACGATCGGTTTGCTGGTGTAGAGCAGCACCAGGTAGAGTCGGTAGAGATCGGAAATTTCCTGCGGGACGTCGGCGCAGACGAGAGAGGTGGCGACTCCGTCCAGCGGATCCAGCTCGTCGGCCAGTTGGACGAAGCGCACGCAGTCGGCGGTGTTCGGCGGGCGAGACTTGGTCGTGCCGTGATCGAGAATCTCGATGGCGGCAGACCCCGAGTCATAGTGGACGTCGTCGCCGCCATAGTGCACTGTGGGCTGGCCGTCGGCGTCGTAGAGGTGAAACGACGACGGAGCCGTCTCAACCGCCTGGTGGGCCAGTTCAGGCGGGATGAGCGCCACCTGCGCCTCGAAATCCACCTTCGCGCCGTGCTCGGCCAGGAGATGCAGCGCGCGCTCCGAGTGAACGCGCACGCCGGGGTCGACCAACAAGTCGTAGGCCTCGGCGACGACACGCTCGATCGTTTCGGGAGAAAGAAAGCGTAGAGAAGGTCGTATGGTCATGTTAACTCCTTATGCCAGATTCACGGCTCCATCTAGTGGAGCCATTTGACTTGACCCGGCGGCCAGTAGACGAGCCAGGCTCGCCCGAGGACCTGGTCCGCCGGTACAGGGCCAAAGTAGCGGGAATCTCGGGAACAGGGCCGGTTATCGCCCAGGACAAAGATGTGCAGTGGCGGCACGAGCGTCGGTGGGTAGTGCGGCCCGCCCAGTTGGGTGGCCCAGGGTTCATCCAGTAGTTGGCCGTCAATAAAGACCTGACCGTCTCGCACCTCCACCGTCTCGCCGGGCAGCGCCACCACTCGCTTGATCAGCGGGGTTTCCTCGCTTTCCACCTCGAAGGTGAGCACGTCTCCTCGGCGCGGGCCGTGAGCAAAGCGGTAGGTGACTTTTTCCACCATCACCCGATAGTCATAGTAGAGGTTGGGCTGCATACTCGGCCCGTCCACCGTGATTGCCTGAACTACAAAGACGTTGACGAGCAAGGCAATGAGCACAGCCGGCACAACCGTGCTCGCCACCTCCCACAAGACCCGCAAGAGGAAACGTCCAGCACCAAGTGCTGAGCCATGCTCTCCAGCCTCTGGCTCTGGGCCAATGTTCGTTTCGTCCATTCGTTATTTTCCTTTCTCGGTGTTGAACCCTTTGCCTTCTTTGTATCCTGTCCCGATAGGCTCTCCAATACAATAGTACCGATTGTCCAGGGCGTAGATGATGGGAGCCAGCCTGGTCATATCCGCGATCACCTGGCGTCCCTCTCTCTCGACGACAAACTTCTCGTCGACGTGGGCCTGGATCACCTCTCCCACAAAGATCTGCCGATGCTGGATCGAGAACTCCTTGACCACTCGACATTCCAGGTTCACGGGACATTCCCGGATCATTGGGGCTGTGCCCAGCTCTCCATAGAACGTCTCGAATAACGCCGACTTGTCGACCTCACTACCGGACACGATCCCGCAGTAATCCGTCACCGCCAACATGTCGGTGGAGGGAAAATTGACGCTATACGTTCCATGCTCGAGAATCCCCCGATTGGTATAGTGTGTCTGCCCCGACGAGATGTACACCAGGGGCGGGTTGATGCCCATGACCCCGCAATCTCCCAACGTGGCATAGTTGGGCTTGCCATTGACGTTCGCGCCCGCGAGGATGATGGGGATTGGATATACGAGTGGAACCGCGCCGAACTTGATTTTCATAGTTCTACCTCTTCTGGGATGCAGGGCCAAGTATAACCGGGAATGGACTGGGTGGCAAGCCCGGCGCGTTCACAGAGCCACGATAGCACAGCGGGCTGGCCCAAACTCTGCGTGCAACCAACCATCCTCCAGCGAGAACTCGTCATCGCTCAATAAATCCGAGAGGCGCGACTGACCGGTGGGCAGCCGAACGTGGAAGGGCTGCGCGGCCCTCCAGTCCAGACTGATGATGATGCCGACTGCTTGCTCACCTCGGCGGCGCACCACGGCCCGAATGTGCGGATTCTCCGGCCACAACAACTCGAAAGTGGCCGGATCAGGGGCGACGATCATGTCGGCGTAGCGGGCGCGGATGGCGAGGGTGCGCTGGATCCACGCCACCAAATTCGGCTCGCGCTCCCATGCATAGGCGGTCTGGCTGAAGAGCGGCAGTCGCTCGGCAGGATAGTCGGGCAGCTCGTCCGATTCAAAATCGAGGCCGGTGTTGACCGGCCTGGTCTCGGCGATATCGAACCCCGCGTGGCAGAACGGGAGCGTGGGCAGCAGACAGCCCAGCGCCCAGATCAACCGCGCGTAGGGCAGGCCGCCGGGACGGGCAGCGGCGCGAGGCGTGTTGTGGCTTTCGGGCGCAGTGAAGAAAGGGATCGGGTAGCCCCTCTGGTCAAAGGTGTGCAACATCTCATCCACCAACTTGTGCGGCCGGTACGCCATCCACCAGTAGTTGCCGATGACGGCGTTGTAGCCCTCGTCGCGGCTCTCGCGGCTGATGGCAAAGTTCTCGTCCCAAAACGCAAAATCCGGGTTGATCTGGCGGGCCGCGTCCACCATGCGCTGCTTCAGCGCCATCGGCAGCGCGTGGCCCATGTCGATCATCACGCCGTCAATGCCAAAGCTGCGCTGGTAGTGAGGCAGGATGCCGACGATGCGCTCCCACAGCGGCTCGACCCGGTTCTCGGGCTGGGCCAGGCGGCGGTCGTACATGCGCAGCGTGTTGTAAGCGATATAGTTAAAGTCGGGATGATCGTACAGGCGCAGATAGGTGACGTCGCTCCAGGGAGGCTGGGTGTCGTCGGGCGGCCAGTCGGCGAACGCGCCCGGGATGCGGGCGCGCGTCCCATCGTCGAGCACGCCGATCCAGCGGCCCTCGTCCAAATGAACGTTCTCCGGTCGCGGCGGCGGCGTGAACATCTCGCGATAAATGGGGTGAGGTGGAATGAGATCGCTGAAATCCCTCCGCTCAACCTGCTCCTTGATCTGCGCCAGTTCCTCTGGCGTAAAAATGGGCGGGCCGTAGGCGTCCTCCCGTAGTTCGCCCGCCTGCCGGTCGGGGACGTCGGCGCGGATCCAGTAGAACCACTCTGGATGCTCGGTCACCCAGTCGGCGTCTCTGGACGCGGTGCGGAAGGCGAACTCGACGACGACGCGCAGCCCCAGGTGGTGGGCCGCCTCGACAAAGGCAGTGAACTCGGTCTCGGCGTCAAGCTCTAGCGCGGGTTCGGCCAGGCGGGGATCGAGCCGGTAGGGATTCTGGATGGCATAGACGGAGCCGAGCGTGCCTTTGTGCCCGTCCTCGCCGATGGCCGTGATGGGCAGCAGGTGGATCGTGTTGAACCCCAGATTCTTGACATAGGGCAGCGTGGCGATGGCCTTGAGAAACGTGCCCGTCTCCATCCAACCGTCGCCGATGGGATCGAGGCCCACCTCGCCATCGCCGTCGTGGTCAAAGCCGGTGGCCGCGCGGACCAGCGTGTTGTAGATCACGGCGTGTCTCGACCACTCGCCCCCGCCTCCCCCGGTGACGAGCGGCTCCTGAGGCTGAGTCTCAATCCACCCGATGCGGTCGAGAAAAAAGCGGTAGGGGTTGACCGGTCGTCGGGCGGGCGAGCCGGTCGGGTCGAGCCACAGTCCCGGCACGGCGTAGCTGGCATCTTCGCCTTTGCCCATATTCAACGCCTGCGCGAGTTTTTGCTCGACAAGATCGAGTGCTGCTGTCATATTTCTCCCTTTACTCCACGCTTCTCATCACCAGCGGTAGATAGATGTAATTCCAGCCGACGCCAGGCGGGTACACCGGCTCCGTTTCCTGCGCGTTCTGGTTATCGCTTACCACGGTAGCAACGTTCCCGCCGACAGAGGACATCTCACCGTTCACCAACGCTCGGAAGGTGAGGGTGAGCACACCGCCAGGGTCGAGATTGCCAACGGTAGCCGTGATCACGCCATTGGATTCGCGGCAGGTCGCCCCGGTCGCACAGGCTACGCTCTCCGCTGCCAGCGTCGTATTTGCTGGCGCCGGGTCGCTGACAGCGACGTTGGTTTGAGTATAAACTGCATTGGTGTTCGTGACGGCGATGCGATACTCGACGCCTGTCCCACCATTCATCTCCGCCGCCTTCTTGACGATGTGCAGACCTGGCGCCACGAGACCGCCACCAGGGGGATAGACCGGCGCCGTCTCTCTTGCACTCTGGTTGTCGCTCCTCACCACCGCGATATTTCCACCGATGAAAGAGACCTCATCGTTCACCGTCACCCGGAAGGTGAGCGTGAGCACGCCGCCAGGGTCGAGAACATCCGCCTCGATCACAGCCATGCCGCCAAAATCGTCAGGCCCAAAGTCACGATTTGTATCCTTCGTGCCAACCTCCCCACAGTTCGTTCCGGGTGTACAACGCACACTCCCTGCCACCAACGTGGTGTTAACCGGTGCTGCGTTAGCGACCTCGACGTTGGTTTGCGTGTAGGTCCTGGTGTTCGTTATCCCCAACCGATACTCGATCACGTCGCCCAGGTAGAGCGGCGCGCCGTTCAAGTCGACGACTTTTTCAGTGACGGCCAGCGCGTAGTTGACCATCGTCGGCTCTTGCTTGACGTTGTTGCTCGTGTCTGGGTCGTAAGTGGCGCCGATGATGACCACACTGTTGGTCAGGACGCCGCTCGCCTCGCCCGCCACCGTCGCGGTAAAGACGATGCGCTCCGACACGCCCGCCGCCAGCGTCGGCGTGCGCCAGATGAGATATTGCCCCGTTTGAGTCGGCCCCAGGGCCGATGGCTGCACCCCGACCATCCCGCCATAGGTGATACTGACCGGCAGCGTGTCGGTGATGATGATGCCTTGTGCATCCGATGGCCCATCGTTGGCATAGACCAGCGTGTAGGTCAGGGTCTGGCCCGCGTTGATCACCCCAGGCTCGCCGCGTTTGGAGATCGTCAGATCCGCCTCGGTAACGACGAGCGTCTCTTCCTCTTGAGCGTTGTTGCCGGGGTCCGGGTCGTACGTGGCGCTGGTGATGCCCGTGCTGTTGGTCAATATATCGCCGGCGTCGGCCCACGAATCGACCGTCACGGTAAAGACGACGCGCTCAGAAGCGCCCGCCGCCAGCACGGGCACCTCCCAGGTAAGCTCCTGGCCCATCTCGTCCGGATCGGAAAACGGCGAACTTGCAATCCCTCCATAAGCGACGCTGGTCGGCAGCGTGTCGGTGATGATGACACCCCGGGCATTCGATGGCCCGCCGTTGGCGCAACTCAACGTATAGGTCAACACCGCCCCCGCCGCCACCGGGTCGGGCGAACCGGACTTGGCGATCGTCAGGTCTGCTTCGGCCGTGACGGACGTTGGTTCCTCCGCAACATTGTCGCCGAGATACGGGTCGTAGGCGTCACTGGCGATGGCCGCGCTGTTGACGATAGCGTCAATGACATCAGCTCCCACAAATACAGTAAAGACGATACTGCCAGATGCGCCCACCGCCAGTGTGGGAGCTTTCCAGGCCACCTCTCGCCCCGATACACCGCTCAACTCGAAAAGCGGCGAGCGCACCACACTACCAAAGGCGACACTGATCGGCAGCGTGTCGGTGATGATGACGTTCTGTGCATCCGATGGCCCGTCGTTAGCATAGACCAGTGTATAAGTCAACACCGTTCCCGCCACCACCGAGCCGGGCGAGCCGAGCTTTTCGACCGTCAGATCCGCCTCGGCAATAATGATCGTCGCCTCTTCCTGAGCATTGTTATCGGGAACGGGATCGTAAGTGGCGCTGGCGATGAGGGCGTTGTTGGTGATGGTGTCCCTGGCGGCGGCCCCCACCGTCACGGTGAAAACGACGCTCCCAGACGCGCCCGCCGCCAGGCCTGCTGCGTACCAGGTCAACTCCCGACCCGACTCGGCCGGCTCAGAAAGCGACGCACTGTGCGTCACCACTCCGCCATACGTGACGTCCGCGGGCAAGGTATCCGTAATCACGACCCCCTGCACGTTCGAGGGCCCCTCGTTAGTATAGACCAGCGTGTAGGTCAAGGTCTCCCCGGCGATGACCGCGGCAGGCTCGCCGTGCTTGGAGATTGTCAGGTCGGCCTCCGTGATGATCGTCACCGTCACCGGGACGCTTGTCTCCACCTCGCGCCCGCCGCTGATGATGGCGGTGTTGGTGATGACGTCGCCGGGCGCAAGATCACCGTCTAGCACGACGGCGTATCCGACCTGCCGGCTGTCGCCAGCGGCCAACATTCCCACATCCCACGACAGATCGGGCGCTTTGCTGTCATCCGCCCCTATGCCCCAGATACTGCCCACGCTGTAGGCGGCGCTGACAGGAATGGTATCCCATATCTGTGCCCCAGACCAATCCGCGCTACCCCGGTTGCCATAAGAGATCGTGTACGAGACCACGTCGCTGGCCAGGGCAGACGGCTGGCTGACGCTCTTTTCTACCCACAGATCCACCGTCGCTACCTCGATCTGATTCGATGGAATCCACTCGTCAAAGTCCACAGCGGTCTGCGCGCTGGTGATGTAGGCGGTGTTCCAGATCGTCGTGTTCTCTGGCAAGACGTCATCTACCTGCACCACAAAACCGACCGTTACCTGCGTGGTGGTAGGCACGTGGGCGTCGTACCAGCGGATGTGTGTGACCGGCTGCGCTGGGAAGGTGGGTAGTGTAGTAGTCCAGGTCGCGCCATCGTCCCAGGAATATGCGATCTCCTGTCCACCACCGGATTCCGTGACTGTGACAAACGTGGTCTGCTCCGGGATCGCCTCGAGCAGGTAGACGTCCGTTTGGGCGGTCGTTTCCGAGGCGTTCTCATACGTCACCGTGTACGAGATCACGTCACCAGAGAACGCCACCGGACGCTGTGTGTCCGCCTGCTCTGTCGCTTTGCTGATCAATAGATCTGAGAGACGGGTGGCCACTATATTCGATTCGCGTGGAACGTCCAGATCCCGGTCAAGCGTGGCCGAGTTCAGCACCAGCGAGCCGGGCGGTAGAACATCCTTGAACTGTACGCTGAAGCGAATCTGACCCGCTTTACCGGCGGCGACGATACCGGGAGTGATCACGAGGGTAGGTGAGATGTAAGCACCCCAGTCGCCGTCGTCGGCATCGGTTAGCGGCTGCCATCCGCCGCCCGTATTGATGAACAGGCTACCGGCCACATAAGCGACAGAATCGGGCAGGGTATCCCAGATCGCGACCCCGGTGGCCTGCGCCCCACCGATGTTCTCGTGCGAGAGGGTGTAGGTGACTACCTGTCCCTGCACGGCGGCGGTAGGCCCCGCCTTGAAAAACTCGACCTCCGGCGCAAGTACGATAGTCTGTACCGTGTCGCTGCCTGCGCTCGCCATCTGCTCGCTGTCAATCATCCCCACATTCTCAATGATGACGCCGTCTTTGATCAGCTCGCTCACCGTCACGGTGAAAACGACGGCGCCCGACGCGCCTGCCGCCAGCGTCGGCGTGTACCAGCCGAGCGCCTGCCCCGTCCGCGTTGGTCCCAGGAGGGACGGCCTTACATCCACCACCCCCCCGAAGGTGACGCTTAGCGGCAGCGTATCCGTGATGACGACGGCCCGTGCATCCGACGGCCCGTGGTTGGTGTAAACCAGTGTGTACGTCAACACTTTTCCCACTGACACCGAGTTTGGTGAGCCGGACTTTTCCACGTCCAGATCAACTTTGGCAGTGACGCTCGTCAAATCCTGGGCTACGTTGTTGTCAGGGTCCGGGTCAGGGACGATGCTGGTGATGACCGCGCTGTTAGTCAGCGTGCCGTCGGCGTCGGCCCCCACGGTCACGGTGAAGACAACGCTCTCTGTCTCACTCGCGGCCAAGATCGGTACGTACCAGGTTAACAAATGGCCTTCCTCCGTCGGGTCAGAAGGCGTTCCCGTCGCGCTCACCACTCCGCCATACGTGACGCCTGCGGGCAGCGTATCAGTGATAACGATGTCTTGCGCGTTTGAGGGGCCCTCATTGTAGTAGATGAGCGTATAGGTCAACAGTTCTCCCGCCACCACCGGGTTGGGCGAACCGGACTTTTGCGCGCCCAGATCTGCTTCGGCAGTGATGCCCGTCCGTTGCTCTTCAGCGTTGTTGTCAAAGTTTGGATCGTAGGTAGCGCCGGTGATGACCGCGTTGTTGATCAATTCACCGCCGATGGGAGCCTGGGAAACGACCGTCACGGTAAAGAGTATGCTCCCCGACAAACCTGCCTCCAGCATCGGTGCATGCCAGGCGATTCGCCCGTCGGGCGGGCCTGTTTGCGTCGGGCCAGAGAAGGACGACGCCTCGACCACGCCACCATAGGTGACGCTGATTGGCAACGTGTCGGTGATGATGACGTCCCGCGCATCCGACGGCCCGTAGTTGGTATAGACCAGCGTGTAGGTCAACACCGCCCCTGCCGCTATCGGGTCAGACGAGGCGGATTTACCCACGCTCAGGTCTGCTTCGGTGGTGACGAGGGTCGGCTCCTCCGCGGTATCGTTGGCAGGATCCGGATCGTAGGTGGGGCTGGCGATGGTCACATTGTTGGTGATAGTGTCGAGGGAACCACTCCCCACCGTCGCGGTAAAAACGATGGTCCCTGAAACGTTTGTCGCCAGCGTCGGCGTATACCATGTGAGAAGTTGTCCCATCTGAGTTGGATCAGAGAAGGATGTTATCGTCCCTTCGTATATCATACCAGGGGGCAGCGTATCCACGATGGTGATGTCCCGCGCATCCGATGGCCCGGTGTTGGAATAGACGAGCGTGTAGGTCAGCACTTTGCCAGCAAGGACTAGGGCAGGCTCGTCACTCTTGGCAACCGTCAGGTCGGCCTCGGCGGTGATGATCGTTGTCACTGTATCACTTGACTTTATCTCATAGGCACTGCTGATGATCGCTGTGTTGGTGATGAGAGTGCCGGGGGCAAGGCCACTGCTCCGAACCGTATAACCGACCTGCTGTGCGCTGGCCCCGGCGACTACCGTTCCCACACTCCACAACAGGTCGGGCGCCTGGCTATCGTCCGCTCCCGTGCCCCAGATGCTTCCCTCGCTGTAGGTGATGGGAATAGTATCCAGAATCTGCACGCCGACGGCGTCGGCACTACCGTGGTTGCCATAGGAGATCGTGTACGAGATCAATTCGCTGGCCTGTCCGGCAGGTTGGTAAGCGCTTTTCTCTATCCACAGATCCACCGTCGCTACCTCGACCTGGTTCGACGGGATCCACCCGCCGATGTACTCGGCAGTCTGCGTGCTAGAGATGTAGGCGATATTGCGAACGATGGCACCCTCTGGCAGAGGATCGTTCACCCGCACTGCAAAACCGACCGTCGCTTGCGTGCCGATGGGCACCTCTGCATCATACCAACGGATGTGTGTGGCTGGTGTGATGGGGAGTGTATCGACCCATGTAGCGCCATTGTCCCAGGAATACGCGACCTCCTGGCCGCCGCCCAGCTCCGCGACGGATAAGAGGCTGGTATGATCTGGTATTGGCTCGCGTAGATAGACATTTGTCTGTGTGATCGTCTCCGACGTATTCTCGTAAGTCAACGTGTACGAGATCACGTCGCCCGGAGACACCGCCGCTTGCTCCGCTGCCTTGCTGATCGCCAGATCTGAGATCCGGGTGACCACCAAGTTAGAATCACGAGGGATGTCCAGGTCTCGATCGAGCGTGGCCGAGTTCAGCACCAGCGAGCCAGACGACAGATCATCCCGGAACTGCGCAGCGAAACGGATCTGGTCTATCGCACCAGCAGCAATCGTGCCAGGGGTGATCACGAGGGTAGGAGAAATATAAGCGCCCCGATCGCCGTCAGAGCCATCCGTCAGTGATTGCCACCCCGTGCCAGTATGGATAGCCAGACTGCCGGCCACATAGTTCATAGAAGCGGGAAGGTCATCTCGGATCGCAACTTCCGTGGCTTCCACTCCGCCAACGTTCTCGCATGAGAGGGTGTAGGTGACGATCTGTCCGCGCTCGGCGACAGTAGGCCCTTCTTTGGTGAATTCGACGTGAGGCGCCATAACCACGGTCTGTGCCATATTGCTGCCTGCTTCCACCGTCTGGTCGCTGTTTATATACCCCACGTTCTCGATGATTGTGCCATCCTGCACAAAATCGTTGACTGTCACGGTAAACGTCACCGCGTCGCTGGCTCCCGGCGCCAGCACACCCGGCGCCCAGGTGACAGCCCCGCTGGCAGGATCATACACGCCCCTGTCGGAGGCGGATTGGAAAGTGACGTACTGGATGGCCACTACATCGCGCAGCAGAACGCCCGTGATAGGAACGTTATCCCGGTTGGCATAGGAGAGTGTGTAGACCAGCGTGTCTCCGATCCCGGCCTGGGCGCTGTTGGCCGATTTGACCAGACCGAGAGGACTGATATAGACCGTGGCCTCATCGCGGGGAATAAAGAGCGCATCCGAGTACTCGTGTTTGCCGACCGCTGCACCCCGATTGATGCTGATAGTTGCATCACCCGTATCGGTGATCTGAGCCTGGAACGTGAGGGCCAGGTCCTGGTCGAGGTCCAGATTGGTCGAGAGGTTCCAGAACAGCGTCGAGTTGTCCACCGCGGGTTCCGAGCTTCTTGTACTGCCATCGGGATAGGTGACGCGGGCGCTGTCCGGTACATACGTCCACCCGAGGGGGAGCGTATCGGTAATACTCACGTTGACCAGGGGGGCGTTGTAGGACTGAGCCAGCAGGGTAAACGTCACGGTACCGCCGGCAGGCGGCAAGATGGTAGGCTGGGCCGTTTTTTCCAGCGTCAGCATCGGAGACAACCAGCGCTTTTGCAAGGGCAGGGTAGTAAAACCCAGGTCCAGGTAAGGAGCGCCGGATTTGGCCACACGCGGATCTGCCCCCCAGGCAACAGCAAATTCGCCCGTGGCCCAGACGTGCATGCCCGTATTGTCATTGTCGGGATCAAAGATACGCCGCTGCTCCAGTACGTCGAGCGTAAAATTCTGATCCACGACGCCGTCCAGGGGGCTAAAGTCGACGGAAAAAGCCGTGTCGTCGGCAAGCGGCGTTACCCATACTGGCGAGCCGTTGTCCGACAGATCCGTCGTGCCAGGCGACCAGGGGATATAATAATCTCGGGTGAGATACCTGGCCGGTATGCCTGAAAAGCCCCAGTCGTAGGTATTACCCGAGGTATCGGCGCAGACAACGACGCCAAAGACCCCGTCGGGAGAGGTAAAGCGCGCCGCCGAGTCCTGGAGCACGTGTGAACCTCCCCTCTTCTGGGAATAGGGCGTCGTTGCCGTGATGCGATCTGTGGGAGCGATGACGAAAGCGGTTTGCATATCGGCATCGTAGGCGTTGACTGTGACGGGAAAATCGTTGGGATTCGAGAGATAGATCTCTGCCGGGGCGTCGCGACCATCGTCCGTGTCATTTCCCCTGGGAACGGGCACGACGTAATCCGCCCCCCACTGTTGATCAGGCAACACGATCAGAAAACGACCCTGGAAGCTGCCATCCGCGCCCGTTATCAGTCCTACCTGGGTCGGTTTATTGGAACGAATAGTGGTGCCTGCATTGATAGTGATCGTGGGGACGGTGGTGGAGTTGACATAGCCCATACTCGAATAGGTCTGTCCCCGGTCGAGGGTCAAGTTGACGACGTCGATGCCATTGTTGACCGAGACCGTGGTGTTGTCCTCAAAGGCCCCCAGTTGGAGGTAGACGTCGCGCAGGTCGCCATAAGCGCCGGTATCGCCGCCGCCAAAATCGTACAGATCTTCGCCGACGGGCAGGCGGTAGGAATAGGTGGCCGCGTAGGTCTGCCGGGGGTAGACCTCCCACGCGCCGCCGACCCACGAGGCATTGAGAGGCCATAGAGCATGCGTCAGACCTACAGGACCGCCGCTCGTAATGATGCGGTCGCCGCCATCGTAGCGGATGTAGGCCGGGTCGCGAGCGGGATTGACAGGCACATAGCCGGCGATGTCTGCCTGGCCCGTGAGATCTTGGTCACTGGTCAGCTTGAGGGCGTCGCCGGCATACAGGATGTCGCTCCCTGTCCCGCCATTGCCCGTGTCGCCGTCGCCATAGATCTCGGTAGTATTCTGGGTGGGGTTGAATAGATCCGCTTCGTAGCCATCCTCCCAATGGTCGTAGTAGACGACCTGGTAGTCGGCGGTGGCCACCAGGCTGACTGTTGAGCAGATCTGTCCGGGCTGTATACCACTGTCGTCGCCGTCGTTGATCGCGAGAAACGCCCTCCAGACGTGCTCCTCGTAGCCCAGAACATAGTATTCCTGATAGCCGGTGGGCTGGGCATGGGCCGGGACAGGGATCAAGAAAGACAGCAGTGCCGCTATGCACACCAGTGGAAAAACGAATTTCAATCCTCGACCGAGGAAGTACATGCGCTGTTTGTACCGGAACATTGCTCACCTACCTTCCCTCCTCGAAGTTAAGCATTCGAGGAGCTATGGCGCAGGTATATTTTATGTTATCGGAGCGCTAATGGCAAGTCTGCTGCCGGGCAATTCCAGATGTGCTAACCTTCGGGAACCGCCGTAGGGGCCATGGTGGGAAGAGGAGTGGGCGTAGGAAGATCGTTATAGTACCAATAGGCGCGAGCTGCGACGCAAGGATCATAATCGGAACCCAATATAACTCGGAAATCCATCGCGCGGTCCTCGGTCGGCTGATAGACGACGTCGCCAGTATTGCGCTTGTAGAGGCGCATCAGCCGTGGCAGAGGCGAGCCTTTGGCCGTGGTGGTAAAGTCGACGATCTGTGTGCGTGGATAGGATCCTTGAGCGGGAGCGACGCCCACGACCGCAAATCCTTCCCATCGCAATCTCTCTGCCGCCACGTGGCCTAATCCATCGTAGGGTGTGCCGTTCCACACTTCAACCTGAAAGGCGCGCTGTTGCGCGCGAGCGCTGGCCGGCGGCGCCAGTGCCTCGCTGACCAGGGGAGCAAGCGCCTCGTAATAGGGAACCAGCACGTAGGTCTTGTCCGGCGCGGTCCACGACTGCAAGACGCTCCGGTCTACAAACGTGCTCCTTACGTTCACCATATCCAACCGCGATCCGATGGCCCCCAAATAGACCACCTCGCCCAACCCCAGATCGGTCGAGACGTTCTCCTGTAACACACCCCATAACTCGGGGACTTTTGGGATGATGTTCAGAGTCAACGCTTGACGATACAACCCCCGCAACACCTGCTGTTGGCGACGGTGGCGGTCAAAATCGTGGGTGCTCCAGCGAGAGCGGGCGTACCACAGCGCGTGCTTGCCATCAAAGTGGTGGATGCCCGGTTCCCAGTCCAACTCTACCTGACCTTCAGGCGAATCGGGGTCGGGGAAGGTATCGGATAGGGGACATTCCACGGCCACTTCTACGCCGCCCAGCGTGTCCACGATCTTGATAAAGCTGTCGAATCCGATCCGCGCATAGTAGTGAATGCGTATCCCAAAATTGTACTCGATGACGGCCTTGATCAGCTCGGAGCCGCCGCCGGGATATTCGTAGCGCCAGGCACGGCCAAAGGCCGTGTTGATCTTGGCAAACTCGTGACCGGGGATCCAGGCGTAAAAGTCGCGCGGGATGGAGAGGAGCGAGACTGAGGGCAGATCAGGGTTGATGCTGGCGACGATGATGGTGTCCGTGTTCCCCACTTTTTCGATCGAGGCCTGATCGGAGCCTAACAGAAGAATGTTGATCACGTTGCTGGGTTGCTCCAGTAGCGGCATTGGCGCGGGAATGGACAGCGGGTAAGTCACTGGATTGGTCCCGGTCAGTATGACAGGCGGACCAGGCAACGCGCCTGGTGGGGGCGGGGTCGGCGTCGCGGTCGCAGTCGGACTGGGCGTGGGGGTTGCAGTGGGCGTCGGAGTAGCGGTCGGCGTGGCGGTAGCGGTCGCGGTGGACGTGGGAGTGTATGTAGCCGTCGGTTTTGCACGGGTAGGCGCCACGGTCGCGGTAGCTGTCGTGGCGAGCATCTGGTCAATCCCCGGCGTCGTGGCGAGCACCCAACGACTGATCACTGCTACTAAAGCCAGAACGACAATTAGAGTCAGTGCCTCCAATAAACGGTTCAGGGTGTGCTGCATATTGTTTACGGGTCGTGGTTACACATTAACTGATAGGGCACCACTCTGTGTTGTAGTGATAGAGATACAACTTGAGTACTGCTTCATGGAAAACGTCGGATTTGGAAAATGACAATGTTTTCCGTACAAACCGGGCCAGTCTCTGACGCAATGTATTGTTCCAACGTTCGACGTTTGCGATTTTGCCGCTTTCCTCGTTACACATTGATGAGTGCTGCTTGGAAAGACTTTCTGATAGGCTTTCCAAAAGTTGCTTCATGAATAGAAATCGTCCCAGTTTGTAGAATCTCTGACCGTCATCGTGTCGCCTCCTGGTTCCCAGTTTATCACAAGTGGGCTGCCCCGTCAACCGGGAAACCATGCTCTAAACCACAATGTTCACCAACCGTCCCGGCACGTAGATGACCTTGCGAATTTCTTTATCCCCAACGTGCCGCTGGACGTTCTCGTCGGCGAGCGCCGCCTCCCGCGCCGCCTCTTCGGTGATGTCCGCCGGCGCCTCCAGCCGCGCCCGCACCTTGCCGTTGATCTGCACGATCAGCGTGATCACCTCCTCGGCGGCCAGGTCGGCGTCGAACTGCGGCCACGATTGTTGGTGGATGCTGTACGGTCGCCCAAGCCGCGCCCATAGCTCCTCCGCGACGTGCGGGCAGCAGGGCGCCAGCAGCAGGAGCAGCGTCTCGATCGCTTCCTCCCACGCCTCTGTCCCGTAAACCGGCGTCTCTTTCGCTTTCTGCAGCGCGTTGGAGAATTCCATCAGCCCGGCGATGATCGTGTTGAAGGCCAAGTTTTCCATATCGTCCGTGACGCGCCGGATCGTTTGATGCGTCCAGCGGCGCAGGTCGGCGATCTCCGCCTCAGTAGGAGTGCCTTGAGCCTCGCCCGGCTCCAATGCCAGGTTCCAGATGCGATGCAGCCAGCGATAGACCCCCTGGATGCCCTGCGAATCCCAGGGGCCGCCCTGCTCCCAGCGCCAGCCGAACATCAGGTAGCCCCGCACCGTGTCCGCCCCGTACCCCTCCACCAGGTCGTCGGGGGCGATGACGTTGCCGCGGGATTTCGACATCCTGAGACCATCCTCGGCCAGGATGATGCCCTGGTTGCGCAGGACGGTCATCGGCTCGTCAAAATCCACCAGGCCCATGTCGCGCATGGCCTTGGTGAAGAAACGGGTATAGATCAGGTGCATCGTGGCGTGCTCGACGCCGCCGGTGTAGACGTCCACCGGCAGCCAATAGTCCGCCTCGTCCGGGTCTATGGGCGTCGAGTCGGCGTGGGCCGGCTCGCCCTCCTTGTAGTATGGACTCAGGTAAGCATAGTTGTACCAGGAGGAGCAGACAAAGGTGTCCATCGTGTCGGTTTCGCGGGTGGCGGGGCCGCCGCACTGGGGGCAGGTGGTGTGCAGGAACGCCTCGTGATGCTTCAGCGGGCTTTCGCCGGTGGGCAGGAACTCGGCGTCCTCCGGCAGTAGCACCGGCAGGTCTTTGTAGGGCACGGGGACGGTACCGCACTCGTCGCAATAGACGATGGGGATGGGCGCGCCCCAGTACCGCTGGCGGCTGATCAGCCAGTCCCGAATGCGATGGTTGACGGCAAACTCGCCGGCGCCCTGTTCCTCCAGCCACTCGGTCACCTTGCGAACCGCCACGTCGCCCGGCGTGCCGCTGAAGGGGCCGGAATTGATCATGGTCCCGTATTCGTGATGGAAGAGCACATCGCGATAGAACTCGACGCCCCACAGCATTTCCATAACGGTGCGCTTCTCCTCCAGCTCGGGTTCGAGCTTTTTGCAGCGGGCCAGGATCCCCTGTCCTGCCTCGACGCCGTCGAACGTCACGAGGGCATCGGCGAAAATGAACTCCCAGCGCGCGCCGACTACCTCGGTCCAAAAGCCCGGCTGTACGTGCGCCTGTGCCAATTCGATGTAGGGCTCGATCTGTTCCTCACTCATCGTTACGCACAAGGCAGCATTTTGCTGCTCAAACGGGATACCGGCCTCGGTCAGGGCCTTGGTAAAGCCCTCCTTCATCGTACCCTCTGCCACGCACGATCTGGCGACCCCATCGGGTCGGTCAATGACCGGGATAATCGGCAGGCCGAACTTGATGGCGAACTCAAAGTCCCGCTCGTCGTGGGCCGGGACGGCCATGATCGCCCCCGTCCCGTAGGTCATCATCACGTAATCGGCGATCCAGATGGGGATGCGCTCTTCGTTGACCGGATTCACGGCAAACGCGCCGATAAAGACGCCGGTCTTGTCCTTCTCGGTAGACATCCGCTCGATCTCGCTCTGCCGGGCGGCCTGGTATTTGTATTTCTCGACCGCTTCCCGATGCTCCGGTGTGGTCAGCTTGTCCACCAGCGGATGCTCCGGGGCCAGCACCATAAAGGTCGCTCCCCAGAGTGTGTCGGGCCGGGTGGTAAAGACGACGATGGGATCTTGCTGCTCGGAGAGGAAGGTGACGTCGGCCCCCTCGCTGCGCCCGATCCAGTTCGTCTGCATCGTCACCACGCGCTCTGGCCAATCGATCTGGGAAAAATCGAGCAGTTCATCGACATAGTCGGTGATGCGCCAGAACCACTGTTCCAGTTCCTTTTTGATGACGGGCGTCTTGCATCGTTCACAGTGCCGATCCTCTCCCCATACTTGCTCCCGGGCCAGGGTGGTGTTGCACTGGGGGCAAAAGTCAACTGGCGACTTTTTGCGATAGGCCAGGCCCATATCGTACAGTTTCAGGAAGAACCACTCGGACCAGCGGTAGTAGCCCGGCAGGCAGGAGATAGCCTCTCGTTCCCAATCGAACATCGCGCCCATGGTCTTGAGCTGCCGCCGCATGTTCTCGATATTGGACATCGTCCACGTGTGGGGATGAATGCCGCGCTCAATGGCGGCGTTCTCGGCTGGCAGGCCAAAGGCGTCGTACCCCATGGGGAAGAGGACGTTGTAGCCCCGCATACGCATATAACGAGCGCGGACGTCAGAGGGGCACATGGCATACCAATGGCCGATGTGCAGATCGCCGCTGGGGTAGGGAAGCATGGTCAGGGCGTAATGTTTGGGTCTGCTGTGGTCAATCACAGAGCGATACAGTTCGTCGTCTGCCCATCGTTTTTGCCATTGGGATTCGATCTCTTGGGGTACGTATTGGTCAACCATTTTTATCTCCCGAGTTATTATTTCTGTCGCCACTGCAAGCGATTTTTCTCTATCACAGTTGCTGCCTTCCCTGCCCGCTCCAGCGAGGATAGCGCGGCCAGGATCGTCGTCCGGGTGAGGAAGTAAGCCGTCGCCGTCGTTATCTGGAGGCCCAGGCGATCGCTCACGTGCTGAACCAAGTCCGACGTCTCTCGCGGCTTTTCCAGCGCCTCGTAGACTTGTTCCCGTACCTCCTCCAGCCGCTCCCGGTTGGCAGCGCAGATCTGGGCGATCTCTTCGCCGCTGGCATAAGCCGGGCCGTGCCCAGGGGCAAAGCAGGCATAAGGCATGCCCGGCAGTCGTTCCAGCGTCGCCAGTGTCTCGTCCAGATCCACGCAAAAGAGGATCCTGTGCTTCTGGAGCGTCTCCCATGGGAAGACGGCATCGGCGCAAAAAAGTATTTCTCCCATCGCCACTCCAATCTGGTTGAGGGCGTGGCCCGGCAGCGAGAGCACCTCCACCTGGAACGGGCCGATCTCCAGCGGCCCCGGCTCCACCACGCGATCGATCTGGCAGGGCTTGGCCAGGGTGAACTTGTGACGCAGTTCCCCGATGGGGGCCGCGCCGCCAAAGAGATAGAGCGGCTCGATGATGGGATGCTCCATCATCGCCGCCTCCAACGTCGGGGCGTACAGCTCCACATCCAGGCGTTTTTGCAGGAAATAGGCGCCGCCAAAGTGGTCGGCGTGGGCGTGGGTGATGAAGACCGCCTCCAGCGCGACGTCCATCGCTTCGACGATGCGCAACACCCGCCGACTGGCGTCCTTATCCAGGCCCGCATCGATCAGCAGCCCCCGCCCATCCTGCACGACCAGCCCGATATTCGAGCCGCTCTGTAGATGGAAGATACCCGGGGCCAGTTCTACTTGTTGCATGTTCAATCTTTCTTCCAAACCGATCTTTTATCTTGAATGCTGTAAATGGACGTGTACGCTGCTACTTTATTTCTGGTCGCATAGACTTGTCCGTGTTGTGAAAAATCACGAATCGTCCATCTCTCAGCCGGTCGTAGATGTCGCCTGGCAATTCTTGGGGGTTGCAGTTCATCGCGAATAGCGTGTGCGCCCGCCGCGCCACTGCCAAGCGGTAGCGGTCGTCCAGGAACGCGGTGCGGAACTCGTAAGCAAAGTCGGTCATTCGCACCGCGTCGAACTCGTCAATCGCCAGGATGGGCAGCGACTTTAATCGCTCATACCGTGCACGGGCGTCATCCGGGGTGTTCGGATCGTAACCTGCTCGAATGTACTCGAGCAGGTCGCGCATCCTCACATACGTGCCCACGATGCCGCGACGGTGTCTGAATTCGTTGACGATGGCATGTAAAATCAGCGTCTTGCCATTGCCATAGCCGCCCCACAGGGTGAAAAAGCCCCACGGCTCCTGGACGAATTTCTGTGCTTGCTTGGTCATCTTTGCCGTGTCGCCCACCAGCGCGACGTCGTCGAGACGCACGGTCGTCTCCTCTGGCAAGAGTCCCGATATGTTAGCCAACCGGGCGGTCTCCGTAGCCTTGTGTACGCCGGCAGGGTCCGGACAGCGCACCATTGTGACGTGTCCCTCGTAGCCTATATCATCCCTACGTTCGATCCAACCTACGCCGCCACAGACCGGGCACTCGCTACTTTTGTTCACGTTCACGCTGCCTCCTTCTTAGCTCGGCCAATGCCGCCCTCTGGCGTGCCCGCGTCTCGGCGTCAACTTCCTCTGCTGGCGGCTTTTCCTTGATCGTGCGCGGTCTGCGACTATCCCTGCTCGGATGCCGGGCGCGCTGTTTCGCTTGCACAATGAGCTTCTTTCCGCCGCTGATCCAATCTTCAATCGCTTTCATGTCGGGGGTTGATATCACCTTTGTGATGTAGCGCCAGCGGCCTATCGGACTATCAGCGGCGGCCTTCGATGCCCTGAAAGCGTACTCCCAGACGTCAAGGTTTCTCTGTGTCTCTGTCAGGTCAAGCAATTCGTCTGCGACCATCTGCGTGATTCGGGGGCCGATCTCTTTGACGTACCAATCCGTCACCTGTCCCAGTACGAAATCCTCATCGGGAGTCTGCGAGACCTGGACTACGGGGGGCATCGGCGCTGAGGGGGGCAGTCGCTCGTCCCGTAACGGCGGCATGGCTATCCGGCCAGCGACAATGGCCTCCACCAGCTCGATCTTGACATTGTCCACGCGGCGCCCCAATTCCAGGATCGTGCTGGCCAGCGCGCCGATCGTTACACCGGGTTCGAGTAGCCCGGCTAGTGCCTCCAACTCGTCACTGGATATCTCTTCGCCCGTCGCCAGTCGCCATGTAGCCATAAGGAAACGGTCGCTAGGCTCCACACCATCGCCATCATAGGTTCTCTTTACTTCCCTCTGTCCTGTCAGGTCCTTTTCTGCGCTGGTCGCCTCGGAGCCATCCACCACCTCAAAGTCCCAGTTGAGTGTATAGACATAAGCAGGCTTACCTTGCTCCTCTCCTATCTCGCGCCGCACCAGATAGCCAGCTTCCAAACACTCCTGCAACGCCATGCTTACCGTCGCCTCGTTCCTGTCTCCCATCTTTTCCTGAAACTGAGAATGGGATATGTGCCCCCACCCGTCTCTCAGATCATCGTCGGCGTCTGTTACTGTCCATCTTTGGCCCCACGTCTCGCGGATCGCCACACAAAGGGCTTTCCAGGCGTCAGGAGAGAGTCCGGGCATGATCACATCAAACACGGCACTGTGAATGGGAAACCAACCACTTGCACCAAACAACTTTACCCTTGCCACTATTTGCCTCCCCACCGACACAAAGCATTGTTCTGTTTCCGTGTTATCAGACGACGGAAACAATTACTTTTAGTGGGCATCAGGTTATGCTATAAAAAAGTCCCTTTCGCCTCAGGGGCGAAAGGGTTCCGCGGTACCACCCTGATTGGAGACCGTCCTCTTGTATATCGGCAGGTCTCCCACTCTTGGCCCGTTAACGGGGGCCGGTCGGCGCTGGCTAATTTCACCGGCACAGCTCCCAGGCGAGTTCGGTCTTGTGTGGCGCTCCTCCGGGGCACCAGTCGCCGGGCTTCCACCTGGTCTTTCCCGGCTCGCTGCGGGGGATGACCTACTACTCCTGTTCGCAGCCTTTTGCCTGTCACTGTCTTGTAGAAAAGAATAGGTGGACCCGGAGGGACTCGAACCCTCGACCCCCACAATGCCATTGTGGTGCGCTCCCAACTGCGCTACGGGCCCACGCCAGATGAGGTTGTGATGGAGCTGAGGGGACTCGAACCCCTGACCTCTACAGTGCGATTGTAGCGCTCTCCCAACTGAGCTACAGCCCCACGACCCAGAGCAATTGTACATCAGAATGGAGAGATGTCAAGGTTTGACAGGCCCCCACTCCGTGTTATACTCGGAGAAAAGCTTATAAAGCGGAGGACTATGACCAATCCATCCATTCCCCAAACTGTGCCGGTTTCCATTGAGGATCAGGCGCGGCGTCGCACGGCCCTCGTCGTGATCGTTTTGACCAACTTTTTACTTTCCTTCGGTTTCCAGTTGTGGCGCTCGCTTTTTAACAACTTTACCATCGGAGAACTGGGGGTGCAGGCCGATCAGATGGGGCTGATCCAATCCATCCGCGAGATACCCGGATTGCTGGGCTTTAGCGTTGGCCTGTTGGCGTTGCTCCTGAGCGAGATGCACATCGCCGGGCTGTCCGTCATCTTGATGGGTGTTGGGGTTGGGTTGACCGGCTCCACCGGCAGCCTGCCGGGCCTGATAGCGAGTACGTTGTTGATGAGCGTCGGCTTTCACTTTTTTATGCCGGCCAACTCGTCGGCGATGCTGATGCTGGTCGGTGAGGACGAAGCTCCCCGCATGTTGGGGCGTCTGAGCAGCCTGGGCGCGCTGGCGGCGCTGGCCGCCGCAGGTGTGGTCTTTTTCGCCCTCGACGCTCTGGGGTTTCGCATGCTATTCTACACCGTCGGCGCACTGTTGATCCTGGGAGGACTGATACTTTTGCCCTGGGCGCGACAGCCCACTCCCTTGACCACCCGCGTCAGGCAGCGCACTCCCGTTCGCCGGCAATATGGACTCTATTACATCCTTGAATTTCTGATGGGCAGCCGTCGGCACATCTTTACCACCTTTGCCGTCTTTCTGCTCGTGGACGAGTACGAGGTATCTGCGCAGACCATCACCATCCTGTTCGTGATCAACAACTTTATCGGCACGTTCCTCTATCAGCAGTTTGGCAGGATTATCGCCCGCTTTGGCGAGCGATTGGTCCTCACCGTCGACTTTGTACTGCTGATCCTGGTCTTTTTGGGCTATGCTTACGTCCCTTCGCTCTCCGTTCTCTACGCACTCTTCGTCGCCGACCACGTCTTGTTCGGCTTTCGCATCGCGCTCCAATCCTACTTCCAAAAGATCGCCCTTCATCCTCGGGAGATCACGCCCAACCTTTCGTTGGGTCAGACCATCAATCACATCGCGGCGATCGTCATTCCAGTCACGGGAGGGGTCGTGTGGACGAGCATCGGCAGCCGCTACACATTCCTGATCGGTGTGGGCATTGTGGTGCTCACGCTGATTGCTGTGCAGTGGATGCGCCCGGAGCGGGATATGGTCGCTGTAGAGGGGTGAGCCAGGGGAACTTATTCTCCTATCTCGCCCAGCAACGCTTCCAGTTCGGCCAACGTCGTGACACGGGCCGCCCGAGCTGCGAAGGTGTGCAGATCGGGGCTGCGGGCGTGCAATTCCCGCACCGCCGGCCCGATGGGATCCTCCCCCGCCGCGCCCGGTTCGGCGGCGTAGGCGCCGTGGAAGGCAAAGTAGGCCTGGTTCAATTTGCGGATATAGTAACCCTGGTCGACGAATACCTGTCGCCGCCTCTCCATATAAGCCTCCGCCTGCTCGATCTTTCCCTCGGCCAACAGGTTGTCCACCCAGATGCGCGTCTGGCGCATCTCCATGCGAAAGTCGAACTCGGGCGGTCCAGACGGCGGAATCTCCTCTTTCGGCTCTTCCGACTCAGGCTCCGGCGGAAGGTGTTCGGGGTAATAGCGAGCGAGCATGCGCCTCCCGATCTCCTGCCCCACGATGGTAGCCACGGTCTCGTTGATGACGCGCGCTTCGGGAATAGCGTTATAGTTCCAGCCTAGCGGTCGCGGGGTGAGGTAGTGGTGCGTCCACTCGTGAGCGGTCACCTCGGCTACCCACGAGGGCGAACTGCTCTCCAATAACATCGCCGGATAGGCCGACAGGCCGCCGATCCGGGTCACCAGCGACGAGACGCCGTGCGACGTGTCTACCTGCTCCTCGATAGCTTCCTGTCGGGCCACGTCCAGCCCGTGGCGCAGGCCGAGGGTAAAGATGCTCTCGATGTGATCGCGGGGAGAGACGATGAGCATAAGGGGCAGGGGGGTAAAATGCGCGCCGACCGGAGGAATCTCCTGGCCCAGCAAGCCGAACCCCTCCTCCGCCAGGACACAGGCCACTTGTTCCTCCAAGATGGCTTCGACGAGCGGCTGGCGCGCCTCTATCGCCGCTCGCAGTTCAACCAGTTGGTCGCGCAGAGCGGCTGCGACGGCATCGGGGTCATTCACCTCCGGGTCGGTGTACACGCGGTAGATTTCCCATTCGATGCGCTGGGCCTCGGCTACCCGCTCCAGGTAGTCGAGGAGCAGATCGTGCCGATCAGGCTCGCTCAGATAACGCTGCGGCGCGATCAGGCTGTGCATCAGCTTGTCCCACAGCGCCTCCACTTCCCAACCGACGAAATCGAACCGCTCGCCGGCCAGTTGGCGCTTGATGCGAGTTTCCATATCCGCAGGGGGAGGAATTTCGCCGGTGAGGCTCAGAAGCAGCACGCCCAGCAGCAGCGCCACGCGCAGAGCGCGCCAGCACTGGACAGCCCATCTCGAGAGATTTTGGAGACGCCCGACCCGTCTCTGAGCAGAGGGCATTGAGCCGTCTACTCTTCTTCCCGCCCGCGGCTCCAGCGAGAGAAGAGCTTGAGCACCTTGGCCGCCGCGCCGCTGGCATGAGCCACCGTCTCGGGAATGTCCATCGGTCCCACGCCGGTACCGGCCAGGAAAATTCCCTCGCGCTCCGTCTCCACCGGCTGCAGATCCGCATTGGACGCGGTGAGCCAGCCCTGCTCATCCACCGCCACTCTCACCATCTGGGCCAGCCGCCGGGTCTCGGGGCGCGGGATCAGGGCCGGCGCCACCACCACCAGGTCGGCGGCGATGCGGATCTGCTCACCGCTCAACGTGTCGGCCCCCAGGACCATCACGTGGCCATTCTCGCGGAACAGGCGAGAGACCTTGCCCCGCAGGTAGATCGCCCGGTCGTGTTCCATGGCCCGTTGGGTGAACTCGTCGTATCTCTTGCCGCCGGCACGGATGTCGATGTAAAAGATATAGACCTGTCCATCGTGAACCCGGTGATGGTAGAGAATCGCTTGCTTGGCGCTGTACATACAGCAGACCTTGGAACAGTGGGGGAGATGACGCTCCGGTTCGCGGGAGCCGGCGCATTGGATAAAGACGATCTCCTTCGGCTCCTTGCCGTCGGAGGGACGCAGGATGTTGCCGGTAGTGGGACCAGAGGCAGAGAGAAGTCGCTCGAAAGCCAGCGAATCTATGACGTCAGGTACCTGGCCGCCGCCGTACTCGGGCATGTTTTCCAGCCCATAGAGATTGTAGCCGGGAGCCAGGATGATCGCGCCGACCCGCTCCTCGACGACCTCATCCTCCTGCTCAAAGTCGATGGCGCCCACCGGGCAGAACTTTTCGCAGGCGCGGCACTTGCCCCGCTGGAAGTAGATGCAGTGCTCGCGGTCCAACACCGGCTTGTTCGGCACCGCCTGGGGGGAGAGGGTATAGATCGCCTTGCGTTTTCCCATGCCCCGCTCGAAATCCGACGGGGCCTTACCGGGACACTTTTCCTGACAAAATCCACAGCCGGTGCATATATCCCAATTCACGTAGGCGGCGTGGCGCCGGATGCGCACGCGAAAATCGCCGACCTCCCCCTCGACTGACTCGACCTCAGAGTAGGTGCGCAGGTGAATATGTTCGTGGTGACCTACCTCGACGGTGCGCGGGGTGAGGATGCATTGGGCGCAATCGAGCGTGGGAAACGTCTCCGAGAGTTGAGCCATCCGCCCGCCGATAGAGGGGAGGCGTTCGACCAGGACGACGTCATAACCGGCGTTGCCGATGTCGAGAGCGGCCTGCATCCCGCCGATGCCGGCTCCAACGATGAGCGCCCGAGGGATAGGAGATTGTTCTTTCATAGTTAAAAGTATACCGCATTTCAGACGGGTTGGCAATGACGTTCATCCTGACCCGCTCGTGATGCATCTCCTTCTCCACCTTGTGACGGTGAGAATGAATACCCCCACCCGCTTATCCGCTGCCCATCTGTTGCCCCGACCAGCGAGGCGATGCATCAACACGATTTGACAAATCCACCATTTCGGGCGATAATGCGGCCATCCCTGAAAAAGAGGAGGTGGTGCCTATGGATAGTTATTCGACTCACTTGGTCCGGCATCACCTCAGGGTGATATAGCCGGACCAAAAGTGGTATGGCGCACTCTGCGGAGTGCGCCATATCTTTTGGGAAAGGCAAGCTTACAGATCTCCGATGTTACTAAACTCGACACAAACTCCCTATCGCCGATCATTAGAAGACCATCTGGTGCTGCGCACTGCCGCCGATAAACAGGACATTGAGCGCGTGGCAGCGTTCAACGGAACCATCCACGGGCCATTGGTCGCTTCGATGACGCGCAACCTGTTCACCCATCATCCCCACACGCGCGCCGAGGATCTGATCTTTGTCGAGGATGAACAGAGTGGACAGATCGTCTCATCGCTGTGTTTGATCCCCTGGATCTGGCGCTACGAGGACGTGGACATACCTGCCGGCGAGATGGGCATCGTGGGCACGCTGGAGGCATACCGGCGTCGCGGCTTGATCCGCGCCCAGGTGAAGCTTTTCAAACGCCGACTGCGCGAGCGGGGCTGCCTGCTTTCGCAGATCCAGGGCATTCCGTACTATTACCGCCAGTTTGGATACGAATACGCGCTGCCGCTGGAGGGCGGCCTGCGGCTCGAAACCTGCCACGTCCCCGATCCGCCCGATACGCCCTTCACGTTTCGCCGGGCTACGCCCGACGATCTTTCCGCGTTGATGAAATGCTACGACGAGGCCGCCCAGGACCTGGCCATCCAGGCGACCTGGCGATACTTGCTGACACACGCAGACGGCACAGAGATGGAGCGCGACACCTGGATCGTCCAGGATGCGGACGGACAGGTCGCCGGATACCTTTGTGTCCCCAGACATCACTTTGGCGAGGAACTGGTGGTGAGCGAGGTCTCGCGCCTGGGGTTCGACGTGGCGCTGGTGGCGCTGAACCATCTCAAGGCGCTGACGCTGGAGCGCGAAAAGCCGGGTATCCGGCTCAATTTGCCCGCCCATTGCACCTTGATGCGTCTGGCGCGCGCTGGGCGCTCACGACCTGGGCACGTACGCCTGGCAGATCCACATCCCCGACGTCGCCGCGCTCCTGCGCGCGCTGACGCCTGTGCTGGAACGCCGGGTCGCCGGGTCGCCGTTTGCCGGGTTGACCCGCGACGTGCGGCTGAGTCTCTACCGCGAGGTCATCCTGCTGCGCTTCGAGAGGGGCAGGCTGGCCGAGGTCGTCAGCCAAAGCCCTGCCGGACAGGAAGGTATCCGCTTTCCCCCGTTGCCATTCATCCCACTGATCATGGGACACCGGACGTGGGAAGAGTTGGTCGCCGTCCACCCTGACGTCGGCGTCGCACCGACATTGCGGTTGCTGATCGACGCGCTGTTTCCGAGGACGACAGCGTTCATCTACACGATCTATTGACACGGACGCTGCCCGGCCAAATCCACTCGGCGTTGCTTCTTGTTCGATGCGAAATATCGTGATATAATCTCCCGTGAATTCCAGGCAAAAATTGAATATATAGGAGGTCAAGGATGGAAATCACCACCAAGAAATACAAGCGCTGCGATCTCGTTCAGGCATCAGGCCGCATTGACAGCGACACGGCGCCACAACTGGCCGAAGCCTTCAATGCAATCATCGAAGATGGAAGATTTAACATCGTGTTTGATATGAGCGATGTTGATTTCATATCGAGCGCCGGTCTGCGGGTGATGATTGACGTGCAAAAGACGTGCAAGCAGCGGAATCGAGGAGAAATGGTCCTGGCCAACGTGCCCGAGCGTATTTACGAGGCGCTGGACCTGGCGGGCTTTGTGCCACTGTTCAAGTTCTTCGATGACGTGGTCGACGCGGTCGGGAGCTTCTAGCGACGGCTGCTTTTCTGGCATAAAACGTGAGGCGTAAAGCCGTTCCCTCGGGGCCGGATAATGCCTCACGTTTTACGTTTCAATATGAACAACGGAAAAACCCACATCTTTCCCGGTCAGTTCAGTAGTTTGGCGGCGATTGGTGAGTGCGTCGCCCGCGCCGCCGAGACGGCGGGGCTCGATGCGCGCGCCGTCTATGCCGTGCAGATGGCGGTGGACGAAGCCTGCACCAACATCATCGAGTACGCCTACGGTGGTGAAGGACGCGGAGACATCGAATGCACCTGCCACATTGATGACGAGGGGCTGACCATCGTTCTCCATGACCAGGGCCGCTCTTTCGACCCGGAGAGCGTCCCCGAACCCGACCGCGACGCCACGATTCAGGAGTGCAAAATCGGCGGCCTGGGCCTCTACTTTATGCGCCAGTTGATGGACAAGGTTCACTTCGAATTTACCGATTCTGGCAACACGTTGACCATGGTGAAGCGCAAGGAGACGACGTCTTGAGCAGTCGCCTGCAGGTGGACGATCCCAAGTGGCGGCAACTTCTCAACCTGGGCGCGCAACTGATGGACCAACCGACGATCGCTGCCCAGTGGGAGCTCGTCGTGGAGACGGCCTCTCGCCTGGTGGAGGGGGAGGCCCATCTCTGGCTGAGCGAGGTATTGCGCTGGCTTCCCGGCGTGGAATCGCTGACGTTTCTCCCTGAACCTCCGTCTGAATTGATGCGCCGCGCCCTCGATAGCCGACGGCAGGTGCTCGACGAGACCTTATCGAGCATTGCGATCCCGTTGCTCGCCCATGAAACCATCCTGGGCCTGCTGGAGGTCACACGGACCAACGGGGCGCCTTTCGGCGACGACGAGATCGCGCTGCTCGACGGCCTGGCCACCCAGTCGGCCATCACCTTGCAGGCCACTCGCCAGATCGAGATCGAACGCTGGCGGGTCGAGCAACTTTCGCTCGTGCGCACCGTCAGCGCCCAGGTCGCCGACGTGCTCGACCTGGACGAACTCGCCCGCCGCGTGATGAACCTCATCTTTTACACCTTTGAGTATTATTACACGGCCCTCTTTATCCTGGAACCAGATCGGCAAGTGCTGCGCTGTCTGACTAGCGCCGGCCTCATCCATCCCCAATCTGAACCGGACAAAACACCTCCCATCCTAAAAGTCCGGCTCGGAGAAGGGATCATCGGCCAGGCGGCTCAGACCGGGGTGGAGATACTGGTAGACGACGTGCGCAACGGGCCTCGTTACCGCCACGTCGACACGCTGCCCGAAACCCGATCCGAGCTGGTCCTGCCGCTCAAGATCGGCAAGCGCGTGCTGGGCGTGCTCGACGTGCAGAGCGACCAGTTGGCCGGTTTTGACGAGACGGACGTGCTCGTCCTGCGCGCCCTGACCGATCAGATCGCCATCGCCGTGGAGGACACTCGACTCTACACCGACCTCCGCCGCCGTGCCGATCAACTCTCGGCTGTGGCCGAGGTCGGGCGGGCCGTCGCCTCCATTCTCGATCTGGACGACTTGCTCACTGAGGTGGTCACGCTCATTCACGAAAAGTTTGGGTACCCTTTTGTGCGCCTTTTCACCGTAGACTCTGCTCAACAGCGGATCGTCTACCGGGCCGGCAGCGGCCCTTCTGACAAACCGCCCCAGGACGAGGGATGGGCCTGGAGCCTGAACGATTCTGAGGGCGTCGTCCCCTGGGTGGCCCGCCGCGGCGAGACAGCGATGGTCAACGACGTGCAAAACGACCCTCGCTGCCGTCCAGAGACGTTGCCGTCGGATACCCGCGCCCAACTGGTCGCGCCCTTGCTCTTTGGCGGCAGGGTGCTGGGCGTGCTCGACGTGCAGAGCGATCGGCAAAATGCGTTCAGCGACGACGACCTGTTCCTGTTCGAGGCCCTGGCCGGCAGCGTGGCGATTGCGATCCGCAACGCGAACCTGTATCGCTCCGAGAGCTGGCGGCGCCAGGTGGCGGATAGCATGCAGGACGTGGCCGGTCTTCTCTCCGCGGGCATAGACCTCGATCAAGTGCTCGAAGCTATCCTCACCGAACTGGAACGGAATCTCGCCTGCGACGCGGCCGCCATCTGGCTTTTGCAGGGCGGGGCGCTTTGCCTATCTGCCGCTCACGGCCACGCCACAGAGATGTGCATCGGCGATTTCTCGCCCGGCACCCCCTGGCTGCGCCAGGCCTTGGACGCCGATCAACCCATCATCCGCACCCCCGATTCTCCGTCCGAGCCGATGGGCGCTACTCTGGGGTTTCCACCCGACTATTCCGCCATCGCCGCTCCACTGCGCGCAGGCGACCAGCGGCTGGGAGTGCTGACCCTGGCCCACCGAACCCCCGGACGCTACGGAACGGCGTCCCAGGCGATGGTGGCCGCTTTTGCCAGCTATGCCGCCGTCGCCATCGAGAACACCCGCCTCTACCAGACGGCCCAGGAACAGGCCTACGTCTCGACGGTGTTGCTCCAGGTGGCCGAGGCGACCCAATCCTTGGTCACGCTCGACGAGGTGCTCGAGACGGTGGTACGCCTGGTGCCGATGCTGGCCGGCGTGAACCTGTGCGCCCTGTTCTTGTGGGACGAATCCGACGAGCTTTTCGTGCCGTATGCCGCCTACGGATTCAGCCCGGAGCAGCAGGCGGCCTTCGACCAGTGGTACGTCGCGTCGGGCGATGTGCCCGCTTTCGACGACCTGCTGTTCGACAAGGCCCCTGTCGCTCTGCCCGATCCGGTCTCTCCCGCGCTCCATTTCGAGTCGGCGTTGCTGTTGCCCCTGCTCGCCCGCGGCGAGGTGATGGGAGCGATGCTGGTCGACTACCGGCGCGATCAACCGGGAGAGCTGAACGAGGAACGGTTGGCCATTATGCGAGGTATCGCCTACCAGACCGCCGCCGCCGCCGAAAACGCCCGCTTGCTGGAGGAACGGCAGGAGGAGGCTTACGTCTCGGCGGCGCTGCTCCAGGTGGCGCAGGCGGTGGTCAGCTTGAACGAGTTGGACGACGTTTTGGACGCCATCGTGCGCATCACGCCCATCCTGGTCGGCGTAGAACGTTGCATCATTCTTCTGTGGGACGACGAGCACTCGGATTTTTGGACGGCGCAGGCCTATGGGGTTCCCCATGACGCAGAAGCGGCTCTCCTGGCCCGCCGCTACGCCGAAGGCGATTTTCCCCTGCTCGATACCGTCTGTGATGGCGATCGCTTGCTGCTCCTGGACACTCGCGACGAGTGGGACACCCTGGTTCCTCCCGATTTCACCGCCAAGTTCGCCGAGCGCCCGCATGGTGAGGACTGCTTGCTGCTGGCCGTCCCCCTCTCGGTGAAGGGGGATGTGCTGGGCGTGATGCTGATGGGAGAATGCGGCCCACGGCCGGGCGAGTCGTCCCACTTTGGCGAGCGGCGGCTAGAGATCATCACCGGGATCGCGCAGCAGACGGCGATGGCGGTGCAGAACGACCGCCTTCAGGAGGAGATGGCCGAGCGCCAGCGCTTGGAGCGCGAACTGCAACTCGCCCGCGAGATTCAGCAGACTTTTCTGCCCAGCCAATTACCTCGTCTGCCCGGGTGGGAACTGGCTGTCACCTGGCGAGCGGCGCGCCAGGTAGCCGGTGATTTCTACGATGTTTTCGAGCTGCCCGGCGGGCGGCTGGGGTTGGTCATCGCCGACGTGGCGGACAAGGGAATGCCCGCCGCGCTCTTTATGGCGCTCACGCGCACCCTGATGCGGGCGGCGGCCTTGGAGGAGGAGTCGCCGGCCGGCGCTCTGGCGCGCGTCAACGACCTACTGGTGCCCGATACCCGGCACGGCATGTTTGTCACCGCCATCTACGCGGTACTCTCGTTGGAGACGAACGAACTGGCCTACGCCAACGCCGGTCACTATCCACCGCTGCTGCTGCGGTCAGAAACGGGAGAACTGGAGCGGTTCGGCAAGGGAGGGATGGCGCTTGGGGTATTGGGGGGAATTCAATTGGAAGATCGGGTCGTTCCGCTGGAGCCGGGCGACTATGTGATTTTTTACACCGATGGTATCACCGAGGCTTTTTCTCCCAAAGGCGACATCTATGGCGAAGAACGGTTGCAGGCGACCGTGCGGGCCGCCGCCGTTGATTCGGCCCAGGCGATGCTGGACGCGATTGACGACGCTGTCGTGGCGTTTGTCGGCGACGGTTCTCCTTCTGACGACCTGACGCTTGAGGTTCTGCGCCGGTTAAAATAGAGTTGGACAGCCCCTCTTTAATCCAATGCTTTGAAAGAGGACAGCAACATACATCTTGTCACCTGAGACGAAACGAGTATAATTACAGCATCACACTCGAAAAAGGTAGAGCTTGAGGGAAAAGTAATTGATGACAGTTCAGGCCATCACGCTAAACCTACCCCAAACCATCTATCAACAGATTCGGCTGGCTGCCGAGAAGGCGCAACGGCCCGTTGATGAGATACTGATTGAAGCCATCACCGCCGTTGCCCCGGTGATGGATACCGCGTCGGAGAAACTGCGAGCGTCGCTGGCGCAAATGGCCTATCTCAACGATGCGGCTTTATGGCAAGTCGCCCGGGCGACGATACCAGCCGAGCAGAGAGAACGTCTCGAAGCGTTGCATCACCAACAGCAATACCAAGAGTTAACGCCTGAGGAAAAAGCGGAGGAACAGGCTTTGCTGGCGCTCTATCGTGAAACCGTACTCATCAGAGCGCAAGCGGCGGTGCTGCTGAAACAACGTGGACACGACGTCTCTGACCCCCAACAATTCACGCCACTGGAATGAATCCACCCGCGAAACGTATCCCGGCGGCGCTCCGCCAGCGAGTTGCGGAAACTGCACATTTCCGCTGTGGGTATTGCCTGACTTCTCAACGCATTATCGGCCCACTGCTTGAAATCGACCACATTATCCCCCAGGCGCGGGGAGGCACGGATGACGAGACCAATCTATTTTTGGCATGCTCAATGTGCAACAGCCACAAGGCAGACCGGCTCGAAGCGGTTGATCCCGAAAGCGGCGCGACCGTTCCATTTTTTAATCCTCGAACAGAACAGTGGAACGATCATTTCGAGTGGATCGAAGGGGGTGCAGTTATTCGTGGAAAGACGCCAAAAGGTCGGGCGACCGTCATTGCACTGAATATGAATCACCCGGATACGGTCTCTGCCCGTCGCCTATGGGTAATCGCTGGCTAGCATCCTCCGGCTGATTCTGGAAAGCCATGAGCAGCTAGCCGCGGCGAAAGAGATACGTCCAGCTCCAATCACTCGACAAAGATCTCCACCCGCTCCTTGTCCTCTTCGTCCTCCACGTCCACGATCTTGCCCTCGGTGCCCGTCTGGATGATCTGCATGACCTCTTCCAGGTTGATCTCTTCGGGCGCGAAGCGAGCGCCCATGTGCATACCGACGTTGATCAAATTCCAGGGCAGGTTGATGTTGACCTTGTGCCGCCCTGTCTCCAGGTCAGAGACCCGAATGCGGAGCCGGCGTGGTCCCTCTGTGCGCCCGGTCGGCTCGCTTGGCTGCTCCTTTTCCTTCAAAGCCTCCAACAATCGAGCCGCTTCCTCGGCGGTGACCTGACCATCCTGGACCATCTTTAATATCTGCATCCGCTCTTCCGTCATAGTCATACGCTGCCTCCCAAGAGACCTTCCCGATCACGTACATGCTCAGGTCGTTGAAGCGAGCGCCGGTTGAGTAGCCGCCACGCTTTTTGTGGCGGCGTATCGAAACCAGGCGAGCAGCTTCTGTGCCTGCTTGGTCTCGATATGCGCCTCTGGCACTACTCGACCGGCGCAAGCTGAGCAGTCACTTGATCACGAGATATCCTCAATACTCATTTTCTCTTCTTTCTCGCCTCCCGCCGCTTCCACCAATTCCCCCGTCACCGTGAAAATCACCCGCTCGCAGATATTGGCGACCCGGTCGGCGGCCCGCTCCAGGTTGTGGGCCACCCACAGCAGAGAGGTCGCCTGGTCGATGGTGCGAGGATCGCTCATGATAAAGATGAGCAGTTCGCGATAGACCTGATTGTACAGGTCATCTACCTCGTCGTCCTCCAGGGGGATGGCCTTGGCCAGATCCACGTCCTGCTGCGCAAAGGCTTCCAGCGCTCGATGGAGCATGTCGCTGGCCTTTTCGGCCATGCGGGGGACGTCTATCAGGGGTTTAAGCAAAGGCTCGTCCCCGATCATCAGATTGATCTTGGCGATGCCCTTGGCGTAATCACCGATCCGTTCCAGTTCGGAGACGATACTCAACACGGCGGCGATGGTGCGCAGGTCGCTGGCCATCGGCTGTTGCGTGGCAATGAGCGTCAGAGCCTCGGCCTCAAGAGCGTAGCGCTTCTTGTTCAATGTGTCGTCCTGGGCGATCAGTTGCCGTGACTTTTTGCGATCCCGCTGTTTCAAACTCTCCACGGATTCGATGATCGCTTGCTCCACCATGCTGCCCAAAACCAACACCTCATCCTGGAGACGTTGTAATTCTTGCTCAAAAACTGCCCTCGGCATAATAACCCCCTTTACCGCTACCCCGCCCGTCCGGTGATATAATCCTCCGTCAAACGGTGGCTCGGACGGGTGAAGACTATTTCTGTGGCGTCGAACTCGACCAGTTCGCCCAGCCAGAAAAAGCCAGTCCAATCAGAGACCCGTGCTGCCTGTTGCATATTGTGTGTGACGATGATGAGAGTGTAGCTCTCTTTGAGAATCTGCATCAACTCCTCGATCTTGAGGGTGGCGACGGGGTCCAGGGCTGAACAAGGCTCATCCATCAGGATGACCTCCGGCTTGACGGCGATGACGCGAGCGATGCACAGCCGCTGCTGCTGGCCCAACGAGAGACTCAGCGCGTCCTGTCCCAGATCATCCTTCACGTCGTCCCACAGGACTGCCCCGCGTAGGCTGTCCTCCACGATACCGGCCAGATCGCCCTTTTTGTCCAACCCCAAAACGCGAGGGCCAAAGGCCACGTTATCAAAGATGGACTGGGGAAAGGGATTGGGGCGCTGAAAGACCATCCCCACCCGCCGGCGCAGATCGACCACGTCGGTTCCTGCGGTGTAAATATCCTCGCCATCGAGCAATACCTGCCCCTCGATCCGGGTCCCAGGGATCGTGTCGTTCATGCGGTTGAGACAGCGCAGGAAGGTGGACTTGCCGCACCCCGAAGGCCCGATCAGCGCCGTGATCTGTCGCTCCTCGACATCTGTAGAGATGTCCAATAAAGCCTGGGTGTCGTCATAGTAGAAGTTGAGATGTTCTACGCTGATTTTGCTCATACGCATCCACATTTGACGGAAAGGTCATCCGCCGTCATGGGAGAAACAAGGAGCGTGGGATACGTGTCCATCCCACGCTCCTACTATGTTCCACAGCATCCGACATTTATCGCTCTGTGGGCTGCCCCTTAACTCGCTTGCGCAAGATGTCGCTACCCCGGTTGTTGAGGATCAGAGAGATGAGCATAATCTCTCGCTGCTCCAGGCTGCGCTTCTCGTCGGTCTCGATCCGCTGAATGAACTGCTCGGCCTCAGGGGTGGCCTCGCCCAGCGCCGCCGTGACCAGCCGGGCGATGCGGGCCAGGTCGGTAATGTCCAACTGAGCGATGACTCGCTCCATCAGCGTCACCCGCTCGCCGACCAGGTAACGCTGGATCTGGCCGACGCAGAATCCTTGCAGGCGAGCGTACAGTTCGTTGAGCGGCACGCCCATCCCCTCCGTCGCCTCCGCCGCCGACGAAATGGGCAACGGCTGAATGTTGATGCCGCCGCGCAACATCGCCTGCCAACTCAGCCCCACCCCCAACGCCAGCCACACCGAGGCCGAATTGGGGATCAGCGCCAGAGAGGCGGCGAGCGCCACCCATGCAAAAAAGGCATTGGCCGCCATCAACAACCACGCCCCCCAGGTTCGCAACGCTCGCACGGGCTGATCTGGATAGCCTACGACCACCTCGCTCGCCGCCCAGATCATGGCCATCACCCCTGTGATGACATAGAGGTCGGCTCTCACCGCTGCCAACCAGGAAAAGACAGATTGGAGGACAGTTGTCATTGCTTTACCCTCCCAGACTGCTGGAGAACTATTTCCCCATCACCCGCTCGTGGCCCTTTTGAGTCAGGACGATCATCTCGCCGGTCTTCATCCCCTGTCGCTCCACCAATCCTTTCTGCTCCAGGTGAGACAGGGGTTCGGCAATTTCCTCCGGGTAGGAATAGGTACGCACGGCCAACTCGATCGGCAACGCCGGCCCTTTTTTGAGCAGCGCCTGCAAGAGGTTTATCTCTTGATCCTCCATGTCCTCGCTGGTAGTTTCCTCTGTTGAGTCCCCGTCAAAATCTTGCTCGTTTACGTCCTCGTCAACAGTGTGCTCAGTGATGGTTTCGTCGTTTGGCATCACTCACCTCCTGAATGCAAATGGAAATCCTGAAAGCATTTTAGCACAATGGACTAGAGGTGTCAAATGGTTTGATGTTGCTTTCCCGTCTACTCTGTGTTATCATAGCCTCCATGCAGCGAAAACACGGCTTTTTGATCGGTATATTGCTTTGCATTTCCCTGACGTTGCTGGCTGCCTGTACGCCGGCCACGCCATCCCCCACCGCTACCGCGACGCTCACGCTTGCTCCATCCTTCACACCCACGCCCACGCTTACGCCCTCGCCCACGTCGATACCCTCCCCGACGCCGACCGCCACCCCGATCCCGCCGTTGGCGTTGACCATCCACTGGCCCCAACGAGCCTCGGCCCTGGAACCACCGCTCATCGAGGTAGCGCTGATACCGCCACCGGGGGTAAGTGTGACTGCGACCGTCAGCGTCACGGTGCTGGATCCTGAGGGCGCGCCTTACTGGCGGTCTGAACTGACGCCGCAGGGGGGAAGGTTGTACGTCGCCGACGAGCCGCTGCAACTCCCGCTCGAACCCCCAGAGGGCGACTGGCGGTTGACCGTGCAGGTGCGATCTACCCTGGAGGTTGAGGGGGAGCAAGAAGTAATCTTTCAGCCGACTCCTATCCGTTTCCGCGAGTTGACGGATACCCTGCCTTCTGGCGTGGATATGCGCGTGCCCTGGGAGTTTGTGGAAGTGGCGGCCCCGGGAAACCGGGCGGCCGGAGGGCGCGTGTGGCGCTACGGGGATGGCGAGGTGGCGCTGTGGTGGGCTCCTGGCCCTGTCGAACCTCTGCTGCTCAACAACGCCGTCGTGATGGTGGAGACGACCCACGACCCGGATATACCCGTGCGCGTGCTCGACGCCGAGGAGATAGGTTGGCAGGATCAAATCGCTTTCCTCTTCCGCGAGCATTGGTCCGGGGTAGAGGGCGGCCCGTCAGAGGCGCTGGTGGTACAGGGATCTGACTATCGATTGTACGTGCTGCGAGTTCGGGCGATGGGCGGCGAGACGATTCCGCCGCTCCTGCGTCAGGTGTGGGAGACGTTCGCGTTCGTCGTGGACTGATTCTGTCAGAAGATGCGGATCGGCGTGCCAACCCGCTGATCGCTCTGGATAAAGTCGTCCTCGTGGCCGCCGATGGGGTAGACCCAACGATAGATCCAACGGGCTGCCTCGCAGGAAACGTTCAGGCAGCCGTGGCTGCGCTTGATGCCAAAGTCATTGTGCCAGTAGGTGCCGTGAACGGCCGTGCCGCTCAGGTCGAAGAAAACGTTCCACGGAATGCCCGGCAGGTCAAAGACCTCCACCAGCGGCCAGGGATCGCCCGGCTTCTGAGGGCGATTCGTCATGTGGCGTGTGGGCTGCTTGAGTAACACGTGCGTATCGCCGGTGTGTGTGCTCAGGTCCACCACTGCGTTTTCCCCCACTCGAGACATCCCCAGGCCAGAGGCGACGAGGGTGGTGAACGCGATCTGCTCTCCCTCGTAGCACGTCAGCCGCTGTTTGCTCAGATCTACCTCGATCCGTTTCTCGCCCACGAAGGGATGGATGGGGGACATCTCGGCGCGGGGGATGCGCCGCACGTCGCGCGCCAGGACCCACTGGAAAGGGGGATCCTGCATCGGGAACTCGTCAAAGACCTTGTACCACCCCGTGCCACGCTCATCCTCGAAACTTTCCACGACGTGGTAGACGGTGCCTCCGTAGAAACGGTAGACCTCGTGAGCCTGGGGGTTCGGTGCGATACGGGCGGCGGTATAGACCTGAGAGATCTCGCCCCAGAAACCCCATTCTCCCACGTGACGAATAAAAGGCTGAGGAGGATAGACGCGCATCGGCAGCACCCAGGCGGAATGGACATAGCCTGAGGTGGTCTTGTACCACAGGTCGTTGTGGGCGCTAAAGGGCGCGCGTACCTCGCCGATGATGGGGAAGGATTGATCGCGATACCGGACGCCCAGCCGGGTGGCAGAGGCGGATGGCTCGCCGTAAAAAGTGACGGTATGGATCGCCCGGCCCATTCGGATCCAGGTGTCGGTGTCCAGGTCGTCGCCGCGTTCTGGAGGGAAAGGATAGCGGGCGCGGGCGTGAAAGACAGGCGAGAGCGCCGCTGCTGCAACGGTGGCAGCGGTCAATTTGAGCATCCGGCGGCGGGTGAGCGTATAAGACATGATCAGGTTATTTCCAAAACACCCTTTTCCCTGCCGCTAGTTTCGCACGACGAGATACCCGGCATCGCAAGTAGCGAACCAGTCCTCTTACTTTCCATCGCTGTCGGGTCAGCCGATGATCTGAAGATGGGCGTTAACGTCGCGAAAATTGCACCTGACGGCGCTCGTGATGCTCATAGAGCAACGTCATCATCCTTGCCGCGCACCAAAAAGATCCATAGCAGCAAAGGCACTGCCCAAACCAGGACACCCAGACAGATGCTAGAGAAGCCGGCAATGGAGTTGATGGGGGCATCCAGGTCAAACACGTATTCACCCTCTACCAAAGTGTAAATGCCCAGGGGGCAACAAGTTACAGAGCAACAGAGGGCGAGCACGGCCACGACGATGGTGATAATCATACCTGTTTGTTTTGTCATCTGAACCTCCTCATGTGTTTACGTGGTGATGTGGGACGTGTTTCCCAATCTACCAATTTACCAGTCTACCTACTTCACGCCAATCGTGCCAGCAGAATGCCGAACTCGTACAGCAACAGAAAAGGGATCATGATCAGCAGCATATTGATCGGATCGGTGGTGGGGGTGATGACCGCCGCGCCGGCGGCCGCGCCGACGATGACGATGCGCCGCGCGCTGGCGAACCCCTGGTGGGTGACGACGCCCAGTTTGGCCAAAAAGTACATCACCAGGGGCGTCTCGAACACCAGACCGGCCCAGAGCAGGATGTTGCTGACGAAGGAGATGTAGCGGTCAATCGAGTACCGCTGTTCGACGAGACCGGACAAAAAGCCCTGGAGGAAAGGGATCGCAGCCGGGAGCAGCACCCTGGCGGCAAAGACCACTCCAGCGGCGAAACTCAACGCGGCCAGCGGCGCGCCGATGATGATGTACCGTTTTTCGCGGGACTCCAGGCCGGGGGCTGCAAATTGGAACAACTGGTACACGAGCACCGGCATAGAAAAAACGATTCCCAGCACGATAGAGACTTTGAAAAAGACCGCCGTGGTTTCGGTGGGCGCGATGGCCATAGGCGACTGATCGCCGAGCGGGGCGACCAGCGTCTCAAGCACCCGAGGTGTGAGAAACGTGCCTATCACCACCCCAACGACGAGCGCAATGATCGCTTTCAGGAGACGCTGGCGTAGCTCATCCAGGTGATCGAGAAGCGTCATGGGCGTTTGATTCGTCATTCCGTCTTTGTCCCTGGCTCGTCTCGCGCCACGCCATCGATCACGCCTTCGATGCTTTCTCTCGTCTCACGCTCGGTGGCGGCCATCTCGGCCTGGATGGTGGAGGTAAACTCGTTCGACATCCTGCGCAATTGGCGGGAGAGACGGCCAAACGAGCGAGCCATCTCCACCATCCGCTCCGGGCCGACCACCAAGATCGCGATGGCCAGAATCAACATCAATTCCCACGTGCCGACGTTCAGAAAATTCACTCCGGATATCTCCGCTTTTTCCCTTCTGTATCCTGGACGACTTGTACGATGGCCTCTTTACGTTCTACCAAAGCGCCGAGCACGCCGTTCACAAAGCGGGGGGCGCTATCGGAACCAAAGATCTTGGCTAATTCGACAGCCTCGTTGATAGCCACTTTAACGGGCGTTCCGCCATCCACGGCGAATTCAAAGATCGCCATGCGGAGGATGTTGCAATCGACGTAGGCCATCTGTTCCAGCGGCCATTCAGGGGCATAGCGGTGTATGAAATCGTCGAGCACCGTCTTGTGCTGGAGGACGCCATGTACCAGATGACGACTGAAGGCCGCGTAGGATGCCGGCAATCGAGCATTGGAAAGTTGCTGGTCCAACACAATGGCAGGAGCGTGGTGCACACAATCAATCTCGTATAGCACCTGCAACGCCACAGTGCGCGCCTGACGGCGGCCCTTCACCGTTGGGAGCCTCCCTATCGTGGCTTGTTTTCTCTTCGAGCGCCTGATCCCGTAGGAGCACTAGCCCTTACGGGGATAGGCCACATCCTCAATGTACACGTCAACAGACTGGACTTGCACACCAACCATATCCTGGAGTACACGGGTGACCTCAGCCTGGATCTGGCGACCCACGCCAAGCATATTGACGTCTGGCTCGGTCACGACGTGTAGCGTTACCCAAACGTTATCTCCAGTGACTTTGACTTCCACGCCATTTTGTTGCAGGAGACGCCGCACCCCCAGTGGAGAGGTCAGACGAGCCACGCCTGGTATAGCCAACGTCGTGAGGCGGGCAGTCGTCGTCAGCACATCTGGTGCAATGATGATCTTGCCGAGCTTGGGCTGGGTTTCCATTTGCGTCCCCTTACCGACTACTCTTTCACATCACCAGTCCGCCGTCAACGGTCAGCACCTCGCCGGTGATGAAAGAAGCTGCATCAGAAGCCAGGAAAGCAACCGCGTGAGCCACTTCCTCTGGCTTTCCTATCCGCCCCAAAGGCGTCAACCCCACGACCTGTTCCTTCCATTCATCCGGCATATCGTCGGTCAGTGCGGTGGATATAAACCCTGGCGCGACAGCGTTCACCGTGACGTTGCGGGAGCCAACCTCCTTGGCTAACGCCTTGGTGAAGCCGATGAGACCGGCCTTGGAGGAAGAGTAATTCGTCTGGCCCGCCTGTCCGGTCACTCCAGAGACGGAGGCGATGTTGACAATGCGTCCGTAACGCTGTTTCATCATCGCGCGGACGACGGACCGGGAACAATTGAAGGCTCCCTTGAGATTGATGTTGAGCACCAGGTCCCAATTCGCCTCCGTCATCCGCATGATCAGATCGTCGCGGGTGATGCCAGCGTTGTTGACCAGGATGTCGACGCGCCCAAACTCGGCGATGGCGCGATCGATCATGGCCTTGGCGCTATCGCTGTCGGCCACGTCCACCTGCACCGCGAGCGTGCGCTGACCGGTGTCGGCGGCGATTTCCGCGGCGGTAGCCTCGGCCTTTTCCATTTGCAAATCGGCTATCACGATGTGGGCGCCCGCTTGGGCCAGCGTCTTGGCGATGGCCTTGCCGATGCCTTGCGCAGAGCCGGTGACGACGGCGACTTTGTCGGTGAGTTCGATCATATATTTCCCTCTCTCGATCAGATTCAGCTTTGCGTTTATACTATGATTTCCTATATCTCTCGCCCCAGAGCTTGGGTGGTAGTCACTCTCTCCACCGACCGGTCTATACGGCGCAACAGACCGGTGAGCACTTCCTTGGGGCCGATCTCGACGAAACGGGTCACTCCCTGGTCGATCATCCAGCGCACCGATTCGGTCCAGCGCACGGGCGAGGTGAGTTGTCGTCCCAGCGCCTCGCGGATCTCGTCGGGTTCGGTGAGTGGGCCGGCGACGGCGTTCGCCACGAGCGGGATGTTGGGCTTGCGGAACGGCGTCGCGTCGAGAGCGTGACGGAACTCGTCGGCGGCTTGCGCCATCAAAGGAGAGTGGGCCGCGATGCTGATGGCCAGCCGGACTATTTTTTTGGCTCCTTGCCCCTTTGCCAGTTCCATTGCCTGCTCCAGCGCATCCGACGCCCCGGAGATGACGAGCTGGCCAGGGCAGTTGTCGTTAGCCACGCCGACGTATTCTTCGCTCTGCTCCCGCACTGTGGCGCAGAGCGACTCCAGCGATTCTCTCTCCAACCCGATTACGGCTGCCATTCCACCCGGGCTGTGCTCGTCGGCCTGTTTCATCAGGCGACCACGCTCCCGCACCAGCCTCAACCCGTCCTCGAAAGAGAGCGCGCCCGCTGCTACCAGCGCGCTGAACTCTCCCATGCTGTGGCCAGCGACGTAGAGGGGAACGTTTTCTTTCCCTTGTTCTTCCAGCGCGCGCAGCACGGCTACGCTGACGACGAGTATGGCCGGCTGTGTGTTAAAAGTGTCGTTCAGCTTTTCATCGGGACCGTCGAAGCATAGTTGCGACAAGGCAAAGCCCAGGATACCGTCAGCCTGGGCAAATACAGCCTGGGCCGAAGGATAGGTGGCACACAACTCGCTCCCCATTCCCACGTATTGGGAACCCTGGCCCGGAAACAGATAGGCGCACCGATTTGCCAATGGGCACCTCCAGAAGGATGTAAAATGTCAAGCCCGATCACGTGCGGGCAAAACGCCGTTATTCTTCTACGATCTCGATGATCTGAGCGCCCCGATAGGTGCCACAGGCTGGACATACGTGGTGGGGTCGCTTTGGCGCGCCGCACTCTGGACAAGTCACCAGATTTTTGGGCCTTAATTTCCACTGACTGCTGCGCTTCCGCCCGCGGGATTTGGATATTCGTACTTTGGGTACTGCCCCCATGATTTTCTCACACTCCTTAAATTCGATTTTGTGTGCATCGTTGCACGGGGCCTATTATAGAGGCGAGCGGTGAACATGTCAAGGCGCTGCGCTGCTTTTTTCCTCGGCAGGCGTCTCTTCGACAGCGGGTTCTGGCTGCGGATTTTTCTCCACGCCTCTTCGCTCGGCCTCGATGCTGCGGATGCCGTTTTCGATCACCGTCAGGGTGCGCCTCAGTTTTTGCTCCAGATCGCAGAGGACGTCAAACGCATATTCGTCGGCGCCAGCGCGGATCTCTGCCACCTCTTGTTTAGCTCGCTCGCGGGCGGCGGCGGCTCGTTTCTCGGCGTCCTGCATGATGACGTGGTCCGCCGCCATTCGGGCTGCTTCGCTGCGCGCCAGTTCGACGATACGCTCCGCTTCTTCGTGGGCCTGGGCTATCGTGCGTTCCTTCTCGCGAAAGACCCGCTCGGCGCGCCGAACTTCTTCGGGGATCGAGATGCGCATCTGATCGATCAGAGGCCAGACGCGACGCTCGTCCACCAGCCGCACGTCGCTGAAGGGTACCTGTTTGCTTCCCTTGATGATTTCTTCCAGACGGTCTATCAGATGCAAAATATCCATATCGGCCTCCGAGGTTAGTGGTTAGTAGCCAGTAGTTCGTGGCTAGAATTGGAGAACTATTTGCTAACTAACGACTAGCGACTAACAACTGATGCTAATCGCGCAGTGAGACGAGTGGCACGGGCTCGTGGTTCTTTTCGCGTTCTTGCCGCTTCGCGTCCAGCGCAGCCGCGACGTGCGGTGGGGCCATTTTGCTCACGTCGCCCTTCAGCAGTGCCACCTCTTTGACGATGCTCGAACTGAGAAAGGCATGGGCCTGGCGCGTCATCAGGCAGACGAACTCGATCTCTGGCGCCAGTTGGCGGTTGGTGAGCGCCATCTGGTACTCCCACTCGAAATCGGAAATGACGCGCAGTCCGCGCACGACGGCCTGCGCTCCAACCTGGCGCGCGAACTCGACGGTCAGTCCACCGTAAGAAGTCACGCGCACATTGGGCAGATCGGCAAGGGCCTTCTTCGCCAGCACGACGCGCTCCTCGATGGTGAACATCAGGTTCTTTGCCGGTCGGTTGTAGACGGCGACCACCAATTCGTCAAAGATGTGGGCTGAGCGAGTGGCAATGTCCACGTGCCCCAGGTGAATCGGATCAAAGGTGCCGGGGTAGATAGCGATGTGATTCAACTGATCTCTCCTTCTTCTTGCCAGAATCGCGCCACCCGCCGGGCGAGCAGACGATTACGCGGGTCGGTCAGTTCTGGGTCGGTTTTGAAAAAGCGACGGGCGGCCTCACGGGCGGCTTCGACCAGTCGCAAGTTGGTGATGTGGGCCAGTTTAAGCTCTGGAAAGCCCGACTGACGGACGCCCATGAACTCGCCCGGTCCGCGCATCTCCAGGTCCTTCTGCGCCAGCGCGAACCCGTCGGTGGTGGCCTCGACTGCTTGGAGTCGCTCCTGTGCTTCGGGCGACGAGGTGTCCGAGACGAGCAGGCAGTAGGAGGCGTGCTCACCCCGGCCCACGCGGCCCCGGAACTGGTGAAGTTGCGCCAGACCAAAGCGGTCGGCTCCCTCGATGAGCATCACCGTGGCATTGGGCACGTCTATGCCCACCTCAATGACCGAAGTGGCGACCAGGATGTCCAGTTCCCCCTGGGCGAAGCGGGCCATCGTCGCTTCCTTCTCCTCGCCCTTCATCTGCCCGTGCAACAGGCCCAGCCGCAGGTCGGGGAAGACGTACTTCTGAAGCCGTCGGTGTTCGTCCACGGCGGCCCTGGCCTCGACCTTTTCCGACTCTTCGACCAGGGGGCAGATGATGAACGTCTGGCGGCCTTTTTCTACCTGGCTGCGCACAAAGGCATAGGCCCGTTCCCGCTCGGTGGGCAGAATCAAGCGGGTCACGACGGGTTGGCGTCCCGGCGGCATCTCGTCGATCACTGACACGTCCAGGTGTCCCCAGACGGTCAACTGGAGAGAGCGGGGGATGGGTGTGGCGGTCATCACCAGCAAGTGCGGGTTGTATTCGGCCAGGGCCTCAGCCTCTACGTCTTTTATGCCCTCTACGGGCCCCTGCCCCGTAGTGGCAGGGGCCTCTACGGGACCCTGCCCCGTAGTGGCAGGGGCCTCTACGGGACCCTGCCCCTTTTGCCGCAGCGCGGCCCGTTGCTCCACGCCGAAGCGGTGCTGCTCGTCGATCACCGCCAGCGCCAGGTTCTTGAATTGCACGCCGGCCTGGATCAGCGCGTGAGTGCCGACGACGACGTCGACGCTGCCATCCTCCAGCCCGGCGAGGATCTCTTCTCGTTCCTGCCCGGTGATGCTGCCGGTGAGCAGGCGAACAGCTGGACCGCGCTCGCGCCCCGGCATTTCTCCCAAGAGACGGCTCAGAGTCTGGTAGTGTTGCTCGGCCAGGATCTCGGTGGGAGCCATCAGCGCCGCCTGGGCGCCCGCGGCTACCGTCAGGGCCATCGCCGCCGCCGCGATGACGGTCTTGCCCGATCCCACGTCACCTTGCAGCAGCCGGTTCATCGGCTGGCTCGAGCGCAGATCGGCCACGATCTGTTGTAGTACTCGTTGTTGGGCCTGGGTCAGTTCGAACGGCAGACCGTGGATAAAATCGTGCAGCGTGGCATCGTCCACCGGCAAGGGTTTGCTGGATACCGAGCGCCACTGATGACGCTGGCGTAACATGCCGATCTGCAACACAAATAATTCGTCGAACGCCAGCCGGTGGCGCGCCTGTTCCAGCAACGTTTGGCTGTCGGGAAAGTGGGCCTGGACGATAGTGGTCTCCAGGTCCAACAGATTTTCCTCCTGCCGCACCGGGGTCGGCAAATAGTCGGGCAACCGTTTGGACCAATACCCGACCGTCCGTTTCATCAGATTGCGCAGCCACCGGGTATTAAGCCCGGCGGTGAGGGGATAGACCGGCACAATGCGAGCGGTATGGAGCAACTCTTTTTCCAACCGCTCCCACTCGGGGGAGTTGAAGCAGAGTTGTCCCAGGTATTCGTCCACCTTGCCGCTGACGACGATCTGCTGGCCGGGCTTGATTTTGTCGGCCAGGTAGGGTTGGTTGAACCAGGCCACCTCGACAGTACCGGCTCCGTCGGAGAGCTCGGCTTTGAAGATTTTCCCGCCGCCTCGGGTCTTTTGTACGTACGCTTTCTGCACCTTGGCGATAATGGTCACCTCTTCGCCATATTCGAGCCGATTGATGGGCTTGAGTTGCGAGAAATCGTCGTAGCGGCGGGGCAGCAGGTAGAGCATATCGCGGATGGTGAGAACACCCAGTTTGGCCAGTCGCTTGGCTCGCTGCGGGCCTACACCGCGCAGCACGACGACCGAGGAATCGAGGCCGGTCCGTTCAGGGGACGGTTGAGTTCGCGGTTTTTTGGCGCGCTCTGGGCGCTCCACTCGTTTTTTCGCTTGCCCTGACTTTTCTTGGGACGGCGCTTCCTTGAGCGTCTCCAATAACACCGACATCGCTTCTCGGCGAGCGGCAGGAGCGGGGAGGCTGCTGTAGGCGCGTAGCTGGTCGGCCACTTTTTGGATCCAACTGTCCGCCCCGGGTCCAAAGGCCCTTTGGGTCTCTCGCAGCCAGGTGTCTGTGTAACGGGCCAGGCCACCGACGACGGCCCGATCTTGATATTTCTCCCGCTCTAGCTGGAGGATCTTGGTCAGTCTTTCAATAGGTTTTGTCATATCAACTCGCAGTTACTGCAGCGACGCCCAGCCCTCGTGGTCCCACGTGAGCGCCGATGATCGTAGTGGTTAAAGTGGTGACGAGATGTTCAGGTGGACAGAGGTCTGCCAGGCGATCGCGCATCTGCTCTACCTCAGGAGCGCAACTGTGGAGGAGCGCCAAGCGTTCCAGCGGGCCTAATGCGCGCGTGAGTTCTTCCAACCGCTCGATGGCTCTCCGTCTCGTCCGCACCCGTCCCACATCCCTGACCTCGCCGAGCATCACCGCGATGATCGGCTTGATGCGCAGTATCTGGGCCGCTTTCGCCCGCGCCCAACTGACCCGTCCACTGCGGCGCAAATACTCCAGAGTGTCGAGCGCCGCGTAGACGTGCACGCGGGGCTTGATGTGCTCGATCAGGGCCAGGATCTCCTGGGCGCTCTTGCCTTCGATGGCCGCTTCGGCTGCCGCGATGACGATCCATCCCAGCCCCATTGTGACCTGCTCGGAGTCAACGACGTGTACGTTCACTTCTGGAACCTCTTGCGCCGCCAGGTGAGCGACGTTGTACATCCCGCTCAGGCGGCTCGAGACGACGATGGCGATCACCTCGTCCGCCACGTCGCTCAAGTTACGATAGGCCGCACTGAATTCGTGGCTCGGCGGCACGGCGGTGGTCGGCACCATCGTCATCGCGGGCAGTTGGGCGTAGAATTTTTCTCGATCGAGTCTTGTTGAATGACGCTCCGAGCTCTGTGGAGGGGCCGTCACCGGCAAGGGTTCATCTCGATAGCTGTGCCCGTTCATCTGAACGTAGGCGGGCACGACGGTGATACGGAGCCGGGATGCTATCTCCGGGGGCACATCGGACGTGCTATCGGTGAGAATACGCACTTTATTTATCAAGAAAACACAGGTCTCCGGGAACCGTATCCCTCGTATACCAATAACCCCATCGCGTCCGGGCCGACGTGAGAGGCCAACAAGGGGCCGTAGAGCAAGAGAGGAACATCGCGGCCCTGGGCGATGATCTCCATATCATCTCGCAGCCACTTGGTCTCTTCTGTGGGATAGGGTGTGCTCTGCAAAATCGCTATCTGTTCGATGCGGGGGAATTCGTTCGCGAAATCGGCCAGTTTACCTATGGCTCGATCTCGACCGATGATCTTTTCCATGGGAATGATCTCGCCTCTTTCGATAGCCAGAAAGGGCTTGTTGTCCAACATAGTCCCCAGGATTGTCTGACTTGGGCTAATCAGTCCACTGTGCCCCAAATAGTCCAGTGTATCCGTAGTAAGAGCAACATAGATATGCCGAAGCATCCCTCGAATCTGGCGCACGATCTCTTCCAGGGGGACGGATTGCCGGGCCAATTCCGCCGCCTCCTGCACCAGGATGCCCAAGCCCAAAGAGAACGTCTCCGAATCCACAACGACGATGTCGCGGCGTCCCAGGAAGCCATGAGCGGCCCGTTGAGCCTCTCGGCAGACGAGGCTGAGGCCTGCCGAGGAGTGGAGCGAGATAATCTGGTCGGTTTGGCGCGTCAATCGTCCGTAGACACGCTGGAATTCTTCCGCCTTCGGCCCGACGATCTCGGGGCGGACCCGATCGCGCGCCATGTGGAGCAATAGCTCCTCGTGATCCAATTCTACCCCATCCTGATACTCTTGCTGACCGATCCGGACGGTCAAGGGTACGACGGTGATGTCCAACCGTTCGACAACGTCGGGGTCGATGACGGCAGCACTGTCAGTGACGATATACACTCTGGACACAGAACCTCCCAGGCTAGGTGTTAGGGGTTAGAGGCTGGCAGCCAGCGACTAACGACTAACGGCTAAACACTTATTCCACCGAAAGAATGTACGGATAATGAGGCTGTCCGCCGGCGACGACCTCGATCTCTTGTTCGGGCCAGTCCTGCCGCAAGAGATCGGCCAATCGCTCCGCCTCGCCTTCGCTGACATCCTCGCCATAATACAGGGTAACGATCTCGTATTGATCGGAATCCATTTCCCTCAACAATTCCCGTGCGACGTTTTCAACGATCTCGCCTTTCACTTTGAGCGTTCCGTCGTGCAGGCCGATCACATCTCCCTCGGCGACTTGCACCCCGTCAACCGTCGCCGAGCGGTTGGCGAACGTGATCTCGCCTGTCTCGACGTCTCCTAGCGCATCGGTCATCGCGGCCACATTGCTCTCCAAATCGGCCTGGTAGTTGAATGCCAACAGCGCCGCGATGCCCTGCGTGACGAAACGGCTGGGGATCACGGCCACGGATTTGTCGCTGAGCGCGCGGGTCTGTTTGGCGGCCAGGATGACGTTGCGATTGTTGGGCAGGATGGCGACCTGATCGGTGGGCAGACTCTCGATGGCGTCCAGCAGATCCTTGGTGCTGGGATTCATCGTCTGGCCGCCGCGCACGATGGCGTGAACGCCCAGGCTCTGGAAAACGCGGGCCAGCCCGTCGCCGGGGACCACAGCCACGATGCCAATGCCCTCGATCTCTTGGCAGATCTGAGCGGGGCCTCTTTGCTCGACGATAAACTCCTGATACTGCGCCTGCATATTCTCCACCACGACATCGCGCAGCGAACCGAGGCCGGCCCCGTAACTGATCGGTATGCCGGGATCGTGCACGTGGACGTGAACCTTGAGCGTCGTGGGGTCGCCGACGACAAGCGCGCAGTCGCCCATCTCCGCGATGCGCTGGCGGATGGCGCTCACGTCGAGTTCGTTTCCGACGACGAGGAATTGCACGTCATACTCATAGCCGGCCACGACCGGCTCCAATTCCTGCAACCGAGTCATCGGTTCGGCGATTTGAGGACCTTCGATCTTTGCGGCGACGGTCTCCCCTCGCATGTGGCGCAACATGCCCTCCAAAATGATGAACAATCCCTGGCCGCCGGCGTCCACCACCCCGGCCTCTGCGAGCACCGGGAGCAGCGAGGGAGTCATCTCGACGGCTTCGTGAGCGGCGAACACGATCCGTTCCAATAGATGTTCCAGATTCTCTGTATCTTTGGCCGCCTTGGTCGCCGTGTCGGCCACGGCGCGGGCAACGGTGAGGATGGTGCCTTCGACAGGTTTGAGCACGCCTTTGTAGGCGGTCGCCGACGCTTCTCGGCAGGCCGCCGCTAGGTCGTCGGCGCGGTAGACTTTTTTCCCGTCCAAACTGCGCGCAAATCCGCGCCAGATCTGGGAGAGGATGACGCCCGAATTGCCCCGGGCGCCCATCAGCGCGCCGTGGGCCATCTGGTGGGCCATGCGCCCCACGTGGCGTTCCGACGAGTCCTCGATCTCGGCCCAGGCGGAACGCATCGTCAGCACCATGTTGGTCCCTGTATCGCCGTCGGGCACCGGGTAGACGTTGAGCGTGTTGATGGCAGCCTGGTGATGTTGCAGCCAGGTCAGCGAGGCTTTGATCAATTGCTTAAAGCCCTGACCGTCCGTGCCCAGGGGTATGGACCGCTGTGTATCTGCTGATGATCTTTTGTCTGTCGTCAACCCGCTTCTCCCTAGTGGTTGGTCGTTCGTTTCTGGTCGTCAGTGGCGGGTGGTTCGCCGCTAATCCATGTTGCTGATGCGCAACCTCTCGACGTGGACGTTGACCTCGGCGACGGGTATGCCCAGCGCTCGCTCAATGTTGAACTTGACCACGTTCATGATACTGCGGGCCACAGCCGCGATGCGAGTTCCGTACTCGATGATCACGTACACGTCAATGATGATCCGGCCTTCCTCGATGCGCACCTCGACCCCACGCTTGCGCTCCCGGGAGAGCGCGTCGGCGATACCGGTGGTGAGGTCTTTGGCTGTAGTTCCCACGACGCCATAACAGGTCAGCACGGCCTCGTTCGCAATGCTGGCGATGGCCGTGGGCGAGACTTGGATTCGGCCGCTGTACTGGACTTGAGGCATATTTCTCCTCGACCTCTCAGGGTTGCACGAAACGCCAGCTTGGCGTATAATTACGATTCATTACGACTATCGGAGGTGACACTTTAATGGCAAAATGTGAAATCTGTGGCAAAGGCCCTCAAACCGGGCACCACGTCAGCCACTCCAAAAAAGCGACCAAACGCCAGTTCAAACCGAATATCCAGCGCAAACGATTGGAAATTGATGGCGAGATGCGCCGGATATATATCTGCACGCGCTGCTTGCGGACGCTGAACAAAACCTAGTAGGGGCATCGCCGCTGTGTACATTGGCCGGGGACAAGTCCGGCGGCGTTGTCCAAGTCTATCTTGCGCTGTCCCCCTGCAAGTGAGGGGCTTCTTTTTTGTCTGCTCGTGGTTCGCGTGCGCCCTCCCCCGTTCACCGTCTCGTCGTGTACTTTCAAGGCCTCGCTTCCACTGTCATTCTTCCTTCAGCCAAGCTGGACCATATTGCACGCTCTGCGCTCAATGACCGATGGGGCGCGGCCACTGTCGCATATAATACACCGGAATGCTCAGAAAATCAAGGGACTCTTGGTTACAGTTCCGGGACAGTTGAAGCGGCGATGCAATTGTGGTACAATAAGCAGGAATTGGACGCAACACGGAAGGGATAGGATGTGGTTGGAGGATTAGAGCAGGCGCATGGTGTTCACGTTCGGCCAGCGCAGATTGGAGATGTTTGCTTGCTGTTAGAGCCGATTCAAGAGGAGGAGATCCCATCGACTTCGGCGCCATCAGGCAAATCTTCAATCACTGTTCGGTGGGATCCCCATCGCAAAGATCCACCTGACTTGTCAACGTTTCGTCTGCCACGATGGCCTGATAGATGAATTGGTCGCAGGGTTGGAGGACGATTTCAGGACAGTGGCCCATGTCGCAATAGAGGCCACCGGGCTAGAGACGCTATATGTTCCCGTGCGGCAGACGAGCATCTTGAAATGGCGCATTGAGATATCGAAGTCCCTGAAGGATTTTGTAGCCATCGTGGAGCGGAGAGTGGTAGCGACGGGGATACAACCGCTGTACAAGGCAGGATTTGTTTCCTCGTTAGTGACCGCACTGAGAGAGGTTGCCAAGCTCGGTAAAAAAGAGTGCGATCAATATGACGAATTACCGTATCATCTTTTCACGGGGGAGAGGGTCAGTTTATCCAGGATCGAGGGCGTCAACAAATTCGATACACTGGCGACGATCTATTGAGAAAAGTGAAGAAGAGTACGGATTGCGTGGCAACTGAGCCATTAAGCTGCATTTTATTCTTGGAAAGATGTGGAAGATCAACACACTCGCCGATAAATCTGAAATCCTGGCCTACCTGGAAGCCGACCGGCTTTACACGGCGTACGCCATCGGCGACCTGGAACCGGGGATGTTCGAACAGTGCACCTGGGTCGGGGCGGAAAAGGCAGGCCACTTGCAGGCTATGGCGCTGTACTTTCGCGGCCTGAAGCTGCCGGCCCTGCTCCTGATGGGGGATGTCGATGGTCTGCGGGCTATTCTTGAGGAGGGGACGCTCTACCCTGAGCAAGCTTACCTGACCTGTCGCGCGGAGCATCTGGCGCTGGTTCGCGACTTTTACACGTGGGATGATGAGCCGATTCCGATGTGGCGCATGATATTGCAGCCGACCCGCTTCCAACCCGTGACGGATGACTGTATTTGGCTTGGGGTTGCCCACTCCGATCAAATGACGGAACTGTACGCCCTCGGCGAGGGCAACGCCTTTGGCCCCTCGCAGGTGCAGCAGGGTGTCTTTTACGGCGTACTCTCGAATGGCCGCTTAGTGGCGGCTGCGGGCACTCATCTGGTCAGTCGGACCTACGGAGTGGCGGCGGTGGGCAATGTCTTTACCCATCCCGATTTTCGGGGGCGGGGCTATGGCACGGCGAGCACCAGCGCTGTCGTAGCGGAGTTGCTGCGGCTCAAGATTCGCGATGTTGTTCTCAACGTCGGTCAGGAGAACGAGGTGGCTGTCGGCGTCTACGAGCGATTGGGCTTTGAATGTTATTGTCCTTTCCTCGAAGGTCCTGCCTCGGCTGTTTGAAAGTTGTATTGTGATTGATTACGATAAACAGGCGACTGAGTACGCACAACACCGCCGGGTTCACCCAGAGGTTTTGAAAAACATTCTCACCGACGGAGGCATTCATGGTGCTTCGAACGTGCTCGAAGTGGGATGTGGCACGGGCAATTACTCGGTTGCTCTGGAAACAGCGGTCGGTTGCTCGTGCTGGGGGATCGATCCTTCTGAACAGATGCTATCCAAAGCGAAAAGACGTTCTCAAACTATCCAGTTCCAGCTTGGAAAGGCTGAATCGCTCGATTTTCCAGCCGATCTCTTCCATCTGGTGTTTTTGGTGGACGTGATTCATCACGTGGATGATCGCTCGGCATATTTTGGAGAAGCATATCGGGTCTTGAAGCGGGGAGGGAACGTCTGTACCGTCACCGACTCGGAAGCGATTATTCGCCGCCGGCAGCCTCTAGCCACTCACTTCCCCGAGACTGTCGAGATAGAGTTAAAAAGGTACCCCCGCCTTGGCGAATTGCGAGTTCTTATGGAAAGTGTCGGGTTCGATGCTATCCACGAGACGACGGTGGAGTTTGCCTACTCCCTGGACGATATTCAGGTATACCAGGACAAGGCGTTTTCTAGTCTACATTTGATTTCGGAAGAAGCGTTTCAGATGGGCATGGCACGTATGGAGCGAGATCTGCGCGAGGGGCCAATCCCCTGTGTGTCTCGCTACGTGCTTTTATGGGGAACAAAAAAGTGATCCCTTGAACTGTGACGATAGCAGGACGTTCAAGAGGAAGCATTAGGAGAGTTAAGAAGACGAATGTCGGATAGTACAAGAGAAGAAAATGGGGATTGGTTGGATCCAATAATCAATCCGATGGTTATGAAAGGACTCGGCGTCTCTTTGAATAAAGGAACGGGCGGCGGCAGTACGCTTCGAGCTTCCTCGAAACTCCCGATCTTGCCGCTGCGAGGTTTGGTCGTTTACCCGATGACGGCGGTGCCGGTTCGCGTCGGGCAGTCGCGCTCCATCCAGTTGGTTGACGACGCCGTGAGCGGCGATCAGATCATCGGTCTCGTGGCCAGCCGCGAGCCGGAACTGGAGACGCCGGGGCCGGACGACGTGTACCGGGTTGGAACAGCGGCAGCCGTTCACCGATTGTCTAAATCGACTGATGGCACGCTCACGCTGATCATACAGGGGCTGTTGCGCATCCGCATCGATGAATTCGTCGACGAATCGCCCTATCTCACGGCCCACGTGTCCGCGCTTCCCGAACGGATCGAGACGACGTTGGAGGTCGAGGCGATGCGGCGAAATATCCTGGATAACTTTCGTCGTCTGGTCGAGTTGGTGCCCACGATTCCCGACGAGATGAGCACGCTGCTCATCGACGTGGACGATCCACTGCAACTCGTCTATGCCATCGCCAATCACATGCGGCTCGACCTGGAGGATGCGCAAAAGTTGCTCGAGTTGAACAGTCTCTCGGCCAAGTTGCACCTGCTGCTGACCCTCATGACGAGGGAACTGGAGGTGCTCGAGCTGAGGCGCAAGATCCAGAGCGATGCCCAGTCGGAGGTGCAAAAGACGCAGCGAGAATACTTTTTGCGCGAGCAGCAAAAGGCGATCCAACGGGAGCTGGGCGAGGCGAGCGAGCAGCAGATCGAGGTGGAAGAGTTCCGCGAAAAGATCGAGGCGGCAGGGATGCCGGAGGAAGCGGAGAAGGAAGCCGACCGGGAACTGGACCGCTTGAGCAAACTGCCCACCCACGCGGCCGAGTACGGCGTCATCCGCACCTATCTGGATTGGTTGACCTCGCTGCCGTGGAACGTCCAGACCGAGGATAACCTGGCTATCGAGCACGCCCGTAAGGTGCTCGACGAGGACCACTATGATCTGGACGACGTCAAGGAGCGCATTCTGGAGTACCTGGCCGTGCGTAAACTGCGGCAGGAGCGCAAGGAGGATCTCGAACAGGCACAGCCATCCGATCTGATCCGGCGCGAGCGGGAGGGCGTCATCCTCTGCTTCGTAGGGCCGCCGGGCACGGGCAAGACCAGTCTGGGGCAGTCCATCGCGCGGGCGTTGGGACGCAAATTCATCCGCCAATCGCTGGGCGGCGTGCGCGACGAGGCCGAGATCCGCGGCCACCGCCGTACCTACATCGGGGCGATGCCCGGCCGCATCATCCAGGCGCTGCGGCGGGTGGAATCGAACAACCCGGTCTTTATGCTCGACGAGGTGGACAAGCTAGGGAAGGATTTTCGCGGTGACCCGGCGTCTGCGCTGCTGGAGGTGCTGGACCCGGAGCAGAATCGCGAGTTCCGCGATCACTACCTGGACGTGCCCTTCGATCTCTCCCAGGTGATGTTCATCACCACGGCAAACCTGCTCGACCCGATCCCGGTGCCGCTGCGAGATCGGATGGAAATCCTGACGCTTTCGGGCTACACCGAGTTGGAGAAGGTGCATATCGCGCAGGAGTATCTCATCCCCCGCCAACTGCGCGAGAATGGCTTGTGGCCCGAGGAGCTGAGCTTTACCGACGGCGCGCTGCGTAAAGCGATCCGCGACTATACCCGCGAGGCCGGGGTGCGCAACCTGGAGCGAGAGATCGGACAGGTCTGTCGGAAAGTAGTGACCGGCATCGCCGAGCCCCCCCCTCCTACCTCCCCCCCATTGGGGGGGACAGAGGGGGGGGTGCGAGTGACGGCGAAGAACGTGTCCAATTTTCTGGGCAAGCCGCGCTACTTCCCCGAGACGGCGCTGCGCACCCAGTTACCGGGCGTCGCAACCGGCCTGGGCGTCACGGTCGCCGGCGGCGATCTGCTGTTCTGCGAGGCGACCAAGATGGCCGGCTCCAAGGGATTCATGGTCACCGGGCAGTTGGGCGACGTGATGAAAGAATCGGCGCAGGCGGCGCTCAGTTATGTGCGTTCCAAGGCCGGGGAGCTGGGCATTCCAGAGGACCTTTTTGAGAAACACGATATCCACCTGCACGTGCCAGAAGGCTCGGTGCCCAAGGATGGCCCCTCGGCCGGGGTCGCCATCGTCACCGCCCTCGCCTCGCTGCTGACCGAGCGCAAGGTGCGCAGCGACGTGGGGATGACGGGAGAGATCACATTACGCGGGCAGGTGTTACCTGTGGGCGGCATCAAGATGAAAGTATTGGCTGCCCACCAGGCCGGCCTCAAAACCGTCATCCTGCCCAAGCAAAACGAAAAAGATTTAGATGACGTACCCGATGAGGTACAGAGCGCGCTCGAATTTATCTTGACCGAGCGCGTGGACGATGTATTTGCGGCTGCGTTGCTGCCCGATGGCGCAACGCCATAGACAAAGAAAAGGAAAACGAAACAATGACCACAATCTGCGTGGTAGACGATGATCAGGTCTTTCGGGAGCTTCTGACGACGATACTCGATCTGGAAGGATACGAATCCGTCGTTCTTTCCGAGCCAGAAACTGTGGTTCCGACGGCGCGACAGGTGAACCCGGCCCTGATATTGATGGACGTGCATATCTCGCAGGGAGACACGCTTCCCATTTTGCGGGAACTCAAGGCGGATGAAGCGTTGAAAACGGTGCCGGTGGTCATGACTTCGGGCATGGATCGTTCCGATGAATGCCTGGACGCTGGCGCCGACAAATTTATCCTCAAGCCTTTCCGCCCGGCAGAGATGCTCGCAGTCATTGCAGACCTGATCCCATAGATATTTGGGGGTATCAGGTCATGCGAGCCTCTCTTATTTTATTTAACAGGATCCAGTAAAAGGATACAAACAAGGTGTAACATGACAAAACGAAAAACGAGAGGTAACTCTTCGTGGAGACAAATTGATCTTCACCTGCATACGCCTGCCTCCGCTGACTATTTGGAGCCAGGTGTTTCTTATTTAGACATTCTCGAGGCCGCCGAACAAAAAGGCCTCGACATTATTGCGTTCACCGATCACAACACGGTGGCCGGCTACCGGGAGATGAGCGAAGAGGTTGAGAATCTGGAGATGCTCGACCGTCTGGGAAGAATTCAGCCGAAGGAAAAGCAGCGATTGGAGCAGTATCGCCGTCTATTGGACAAGATTTTGGTGCTGCCGGGATTCGAGTTCACCGCCACGCTGGGCTTTCACATTCTGGGTATCTTTTCCCCCGAGACTGATGTGCGAGAATTGGAGTTCATTTTGCGCCAACTCAATATTCCATTGGACAAGATTGACGCCGGCAGCACCGAGGTAGGGGCGACGGATGACGTGTTGACCGCGTACCGGGTGATTGACGAGGCCGGGGGCATCGTCATCGCGGCCCACGCAAACGCTAACCACGGCGTGGCGATGCGGCGGATGGGATTCGGCGGCCAGACGCGCATCGCGTATACCCAGGACCCTCACCTCCACGCGCTGGAGGTGACCGATCTGGAGAAAAAAGGTCGGCGCACGACGGTGCGCTTTTTCAACGGCTCGCGTCCCGAGTACCCCCGCCCCATGCGCTGCATTCAGGGGTCCGACGCTCACCGGCTGGTCCAAGACCCTCGAGATCCCCAGCACCTGGGCATAGGAGAGCGCACGACAGAGGTATTGTTGGACGAGGTCAGCTTCGAGGCGCTGCGAGAGGTCTTTGTGGGTAATGACTTTGCCCTCACCCGAGCCTATCACCCGGCCAAAAAACCGGCCGACTTTATCCAGGAGGCGCGCGAGGAAGGAGCCACGATCATCCAGGATTTCCATGCTCGCCATACTCGCCGGGGCGGTCATCTCTATGCTGTCCTGGCGGATGTCTGTGCCTTTGCCAATACGAATGGAGGCACAATCTACGTCGGCGTCAGTGCCAATCCGAAAGAGCAACCCGTGGGGGTAAATAAACCCTCGCAGGTGCTCAAAGAGCTTCAGGCGGAAGTCGAGCGCCGTATCACGCCGCCCCTCGAAGTCACAGCAGACGTGAGAAAGACGCAGGGGAAGAACGCGGTGCGGATCGTGGTGCCCCGGGGCGAGGACGTGCCCTATGCCATTGACGAGAGCAAGATCTATGTGCGCAGCGAGGGAGAGACCAACGTGGCGGTGCGGGACGAGATCGTCAGCCTGGTCAGGCGAGCGCAACCAAGGCTTGAAATCGTATCACCGGAGGAAGAACCCGAGGGACACATCGACCCACCCCGGACAGGGGTGGAGATTGTCGAGACCGTGAAGCGCAAGGGCACACTCTACCACACGATGCGCGACATGCGCAACGGCAACGAGATCAAGAATGTCACGCGACAATCGGCGCGGCGGCTGTGGCACTATGCCATTATCCAGGCCGAGGAGCACCCGGTGGACGAGAACAAGATCGACTGGTACGGAGACATCGGCCTCTTCAAGCAGCGGGATTACGCCGGCCGGACGCGCTACGATCTGGTGCAGCGCGAGGACGATAAACTGCACGTTTACTACGGGGTGACGGAGGATGGCATTCACAGCGAGTGGGCGCAGTTAGTGGGATTGGAGAACAGTGAAGGGGCCTGATGAAATCTCAACATCGTTGGTTTGTGGTGTTGGTTTTCTTCGCGTTCATGCTCCTCCACCAGGCCGATAAGCTGCTCATCGGCCCGCTCACCACGCCCATCATTGAGACGTTCGACATCAGCAAGGCACAGATGGGCGCGGTGTTCACCGGCGCGCTCATCGTCGGGGCGATCCTCTACCCCACCTGGGGCTATCTGTACGACCGGTACGCGCGCTCGAAACTGCTGGCGGTGGCCTCGTTCTTGTGGGGCGCGAGCACCTGGCTCAGCGCCATCGCGCCCACCTATCCGGCCTTCCTCGCCACGCGCGCCTCGACGGGGATCGACGATTCCAGCTATCCCGGCCTCTACAGCCTCGTCTCCGACTACTTTGGACCGCGGGTGCGCGGCAAGATCTATGGCCTGCTCCAGCTCGCGATGCCCCTGGGCTATTTGCTGGGGATGATCCTGGCCCTGATGCTGCGCGATGTGGTGGGCTGGCGCGGCGTGTTCTACATCACCGGCTCGCTCGGCGTGCTGCTCTCTGTCCTGATCTTTTTCGGCGTGCGCGACGTCCCGCGCGGCAAGAGCGAGCCGGAACTGGCGGGCCTGGAGGAGATCGGCGTCTACCGTTTCGACCCAAAGACCGCCCTGGGGCTGTTCCGCAAGCGCAGCCTGCCGCTTCTCTTTGCCCAGGGGTTCTTTGGCGTCTTTCCGTGGAACGTCATCACCTACTGGTTCTTCCACTACCTGGAGACGGAGCGCGCCTACTCCTCGGACGAGGTGATGACGACGATGGTCGTGGCGGTGCTGGTGCTGGCCTGCGGTTATTTCGTCGGCGGCGCCCTGGGGGATCTCTTCTTCAGGCGCACCCGGCGGGGACGGTTGATCGTTTGCACGATTGCCGTGCTTCTGGGCGCTGCGTTACTCTCGATCACGCTCAACCTCCCGCTGGGCAGCCAGTCGCTCTTCATCGTGATGCTCAGCCTCACGGCGTTGTTCATCCCTTTCGCCTCGCCCAACGTGGTCTCGACGATCTATGACGTCACCCTGCCGGAGGTACGCAGCACCGCGCTGGCGATCCAGTATTTTATCGAATCGGCTGGCGCGGCGCTGGCGCCCTGGCTGGCCGGCGTCATCGCCGACCGCTCGTCCCTGAAAGACGCCCTGCTCCTGATTTGCGTTTCCACCTGGGTACTCTGTTCAATCTTTTTCGCCGTCGCCGCCTATCTGGTGCCGCGCGATATTGAGGAACTGCGCAGCCAGATGCGTGAACGGGCGGCACAGGAGCGAGGGCGCATATAGAATTTGGGGGGAGTGTTGGGAAAAGACCAAACCCAGTGCCGGCCGAGTAGGGGAAGCCTGGGTTGAGCTTGTCGAAACTAAGATGTATTGAGGCCAAGTGGGTTGCCTGTAGAGCCGCTCTCATCCTTGGTTTCGATACGATCTAAAGGTCTACTCAACCAGCGGTGCTCGCTACGTTGTTTAGACTGAAGGGTTACTCGATACGGTGATACCCCAAGGTGTTGGGATGATGCATTTGAACAAGTGAAAAGCGCAATGCCCCCAATTCTCCAAAAGCTCGTCCACAAGCAAGACTGGGTCTATGCGCTTACCTTGAGCATCCTCGCGGCCCTCCCGCGCCTGTACCGGCTGGACCTGGCCGAGTTCAAGCTGGACGAAGCGAACCATTACCGAATGGCGTACTTTTTGACGCGCGGCGCCTGGCGCTGGGTGGGTTCCACGTCCTCCATCGGCTTTCCCAAGCCGCCCCTCTTTATCTATGCGACCGCGTTGCCGATGGCGTTGAGCCGCGATCCGCGGGTGATCACGGGGTTCCTGGGGATACTCGCGGCCCTGGCTGCTGGCGCGTTCTATCTCGTCCTGCGCCGTTTCCTCACCAGGCGGGCGGCTTTTGGCGCGGCGCTGCTCTTTGCGCTCAACCCGCAGGCGGTGCTCTATGCACGCAAGCTCTTTACAGCCGATTTGCTTCCCCCGCTGTGCACGCTTTTCCTGGCCGCCGGGGTCGCCTTCTTGGAGAGTTCGCGCCAACGTGCCAGGTGGATGGCGATACTTGTCGCGTTCACGTTCGCGCTCTTGGTCTTGATCACGTTCTCTCCCCTCCTGCTCCTGCCTGCGCTGGGTCTGCTTTTTCTGGAGCGTCGCCGCGACCTGTCGCCGCCGCATTGGCTTGGCGCAGTCGCCGCTCTCGTGCTGCCTTTTGTACCCTATCTCCTCGCTGTGGTGGATCGTATCCCCAAGGCGATCTCCAGGGCCGGAGATATGTCCTCATCCACAAACTTTTTCGCTTTGTTAGATTGGATGTGGGGCTTGTTGTACGGTTCCCCCTGGCCTGGAGATGTATTGAGCATTGCGGGAATTTTGGCGGTTATACTGGCGGTTCTTTCGCTGGCAGGTCTCTCGTTTCTCCTGAACGAAGCGCAGAACAGAGAGGAGAGGAGATGGGCGCGTTTCTTCCTGGCATGGGTATGTCTCTCCCCATTGCTCGCGCTCGTCGTGCCCGTCGAGGTTCACAGGCATTATCTCGTCATCCTCTACCCGCTCCTGTTTGTGCTGCCCGCGGAGGGCGTGGAACTTGCCGCTCGCAAGGCCAATGTGGTGGGTTGGATCGCGCTGCTTCTTCTGGTCGTCGTTGCGGTCTGGCAAGTGCAGACCTGGGGCGATATTTTGCAAGCCGCAGCCGCCGGATCGGAGGGATATGGCACTCCCTTGGGCTATTGGCAGCGCGCCGCCGACCAGGCTCGCGCGCTCGCCGAAGAACAGGACGCGGAGGATGTGCTGCTATTGATGCCCGGCGATCAACCCTGGGATGCAAAAGCCAACATCCTGGACGCCCTGCTGAGCGACACGCCGCATCGCGTCGTGAATGGGTACACGACGCTCCTTTATCCGCCTCATCCGGCCGTGTTGGTGATCGCATCAGAGGTTGAAACTCCGGCGGCACTGACCTTCTCCTGCACCCAGGACTTGGAGGCTGACCTGGCCGCTTCGCCCCTGGGGGGGACGTATCGTTACCGGTTGTGGTCACCATCGCATACCGATATTTCCTCGTGCACGCAGGCGCTGTCACCCGCCGCCGTGCAGTGGGCGTCGGGAGTTCGATTGCTGGGGTACGATGTCGCAGGAACGGCCCAGCCGGGCGCAACCCTTCACGTCACGCTCCATTGGGAGACGACCCGGGGTCCGCTCGAAGAAGACGTGCATTGGTTCAATCATCTCGAGGATCAGGCTGGACACGGTTGGGGCCAGTTTGACCTCGTGGGGTGGCCCACGACGCGCTGGCGGCCGGGCGACAGGGTGCTGCTGCACTTTGACCTCCCCATCGCCCCGGAGGCCCAACCCGGTCCCTATCTCCTCCGCGTGGGTCAGTACACCTATCCCGACATGGAGAACATCCCCGTCGTGGACGATGCCGGGAACCCCACGGATTACGCAGTCACATTGCCGGTCCCCGCGCCATGACGCGACGCCGTGAATTCCTCCTCGACGTAGCCTGTCTGGCGCTGCTGGCGCTGGCGGTCGCGGTGTTTTTCTGGCCCCTTCTCCTGGGTGGGTACTGGATTCCGCGCGGCGGCGGCGATCTGGTCTCTTTCCTCTGGCCGATGCATCGCTTTTCCGCTCGCAGCCTGCGGGCTGGCGTCGTTCCTCTCTGGAACCCCCACCTCTACAGCGGCGCGCCCTTCGCCGCCGATAACCAGACCGGCCTCTTTTACCCGATCAATCTGTTGACCTTTGCGCTCTTTGGCGAGCCTTCATACGCAGTGATGGAGGCGCTGGTCGTTTTTCACATCTGGCTGGCGGGCGCGAATACATTCGCTCTGGCGCGAGGGTTGGACCTGCACCGACCCGCCGCGCTGCTGGGCGGACTGGCCTTTGCGCTCTCCGATCTGTTCGTGACCCACGTTGGCAACCTGAACCTCAACGCGACGGCGGCCTGGCTACCACTGCTCCTGCTGTGCACGCATCGCGCCCTGACGCGGAGAAGCGCTGGCTGGGCAGCCGGAGCCGGGGCGGTTCTGGCGGTCGCGGCGCTGGCCGGGCATGCCCAGATGTTACTCTTTCTGGCCTTGACGCTCGTGCTTTACTTGTTCTACCGGCTGGCGATCGATCGGCAGCAGATGCTACACACGCTCGGATTGGCGGCACTTATCGTCGCTGTGGGAGTGGGAGGGGCGGCGCTGATGCTGCTGCCAGCCTACGAGATGGCGGGACACACGGGCCGGGGCCATCTCTCCTACGAGGAGGCGACTCGCTATTCGCTGCCGCCGCGGGCGTTGATCGGTCTGGTGGCCCCTGGCTTTTATGGGCGCGGCGCGATAGGTTTTTGGGGCCCCTGGAAGCGGGTCGAGGTGGGGTACGTGGGCGTGGCGACGTTGGTGTTGGCGACGGTGGGCGTCGTCGCTCGGCGCGGTAGAACAGCGGATCGCAGGACAGCAACGGATGGGGGATTTCCTGCTGGATTTTTTGTCTTCCTGGTGCTGGTACCGTTTCTCCTGGCGATGGGGAGCCACACGCCGCTCTACGGGTTGCTGTACCGCCACGCGCCCACCTTCGACCAGGTGCGCGTACCGGCGCGGCTGATCGTGCTGGCCGATCTGGGATTGGCTGCGATGGCGGCTTATGGACTGGATCGGTTACTTCGCGGTGATTCTCCTCGACACACTGTGTGGGTCGGGGCCTGTGGATTGGTCGCCGGGGGAATCCTGCTAGTCGTGGGCTTGCCACAGGCGCAGATGTCGCCGCCTCCCGACCGCGTTTCGGCGGCCACGGCGAGCATCCTCGTCGCCGCCGCACTGCTAGGGATCAGCGGAGTGCTCGTCTGGCTGGCGCAGCGGTGGAAATGGAGCGGGTGGCTGCTCCCGCTCCTGCTGGCGGTCGATCTGATCGGATTGGGTTCGACGGTGGAGGTCGAGCCTAACGATCCCACGCTGGGTTTTCGCCACGAGGACGTGGTCGCCTTTCTGCGGCAAGACCCGGCCTTCTTTCGCATCGAGGGGAACGCTGGCGCCTGGCAGCCGGACGCGGCGCTGGTGCACGGCCTCTACGACATCGGCGGCATCTACAATCCCCTGGGACTGGCGCCGTACCAGGCCTATCGCTGGGCGATGGGCGAGCGAGGCGGACCGCTCTACAATCTACTCGGCGTCAAATGCGTCCTGGCCGACAAGGGCAAACCTCCCGGCGACGAGCAATTGGTACCCGTCTACACTGCGAATCCAGAGATCGACGTCTATCTGAACACAGCCGCGTTGCCCAGGGCGCTCCTGGTCTACCGCTCGCAGATTGTGCCCAAACACGCAGCGGCCTGGGAAGCGATCCACACTCCGGGGTTCGATCCCACAGAGACGGCAGTGCTGGAGCAGGGCGAGCCGTTGATCGCCGATCCAGGGGATGGAGAGCGCCACGTCTCCTTCGTCCGCTACGGGTTGAACGAGATCGAATTGGCGGCGCGCACGCCGGTGAGCGGGTACCTGGTGTTGAGCGACGTCTACTATCCAGGCTGGCAGGCGACGGTGGATGGCGTACCTGTCGAGGTGCTGCGGGCCGACTATGTCCTCCGCGCCATCCCGCTCTCTCCGGGCGAGCACACGATCCAGATGACGTTCGCTCCATGGACCTGGCGCGTGGGCCTGGCGGTGAGCCTCGTCACCTGGCTGGGATTGGCGATCTGGGCTGCAAGACGGAGGTGGAATCTGCATCTACAAGCAGTAATTCCCGTTTTGTAGCCGCGCTTTCCATAGCGCGTGCATTTTGCCACATGAAGCATACTTCGCGATATAGAAATCGCGGCTACAACTCGCGTTTTTTCCCATAACGAGAATTGTTGGCCTACAAGTACTTGTCAAGTAAACTATTCTGTGTTACAGTAATATGGCATGTTGTCAGCAGTTGAAATAATCTCTCAAGGTCGATTGGCTGATGGGAGCAGGCGTGAGTGAGAGAGTATGACGATGCAACCTGTCATCACTCATCCGTGGGACGTGTCGCCGGCTGAGGCCAGAGAAATCCAGCGCCAAATGTGCGGGTATGTGCTTGCGCAGCCTCTCGACCATCAGCCCGAGATCGTCGCCGGGATAGATGTCAGTATAAAAGATGGGCAGGCGCGAGCGGCTGTGGTGTTGCTCTCTTATCCTGACCTCGTTCCCTTTCGGGCAGCTACGGCGGAGATGCCCGTTTCGTTTCCCTACGTTCCGGGATTTCTGGCTTTTCGCGAGGGGCCGGTGGCGTTGGCGGCGCTGGAACAGTTGACGGAGCAACCGGACGTACTGATATTCGACGCTCAGGGATTGGCTCACCCACGTCGTATGGGGCTCGCAGCTCATCTCGGCGTCCTGCTTGACGTGCCTGCCGTAGGATGCGCCAAGTCGTGCTTGTGCGGCGAGTACGAGGAGCCTGGCGAGAAGAAAGGCAGTTGGACACCGCTGGTTGATGGAGGCGAGGTGATCGGCGCGGTCGTGCGGACGCGGGATGGCGTCAGGCCGGTCTTTGTATCCATTGGACATCGGGTGGATCTGGGGACGGCAGTCGCCTTGGTGCTGAGTTGCGCTCCCAGGTACCGTCTGCCAGAGACGACCCGCTGGGCGCACCGGGTGGCTGGGGGCGAGTCGTTAGACGCTGGTTGTTAGTAGTTAGAGCTGGCCTCTGACCATTGATGAATATGAATGACACCGACGAAATTACACGGGCGGCGACACTTTTGAGAGAAGCTAGTCACGCGATTGCGTTGACCGGCGCGGGATCGAGCACTCCTTCTGGAATTCCTGATTTTCGTTCACCGGAGACTGGGCTGTGGGAAAAGGCGAATCCCATGGAAGTGGCGTCCATCTACGCCTTTCGCCGTCGTCCCCAGGTGTTCTATGATTGGATGCGGCCGATGGTGCGGACGTTGCTGAACGCCGAGCCGAATCCCAGTCACCTGGCTCTGGCGGAATTGGAGACCGGCGGGTGGTTGAAGGCGGTCATCACCCAGAACATTGATGGCCTGCACCAGCGGGCCGGGTCGCGCGAAGTGCTGGAATTGCACGGTCATCTGCGAGAGGCTACCTGCATCAATTGTTACAACCTTCTACCCACAGGGAGATTGCTGGAGGATTTTCTTGCTTCTGGCGAGGCGCCGCGATGTCCTGCTTGCGGCGGCGTTATGAAGCCGAACGTCATTCTCTTTGGAGAACAGTTGCCCATTGAGGTGTTGAACGCCGCACTGGCTCACGTCTACCAGGCGGACCTGATGCTCGTTGCCGGATCATCGCTGGAGGTTGCCCCGGCCTCACATCTGCCGCTGGAGGTGCACAGGCGCGCCGGGCGACTGATCGGCGTGAACTTGATGCCTACATACATGGACGACATAGCCGAGGTGGTCATCCACGGTGACGTGGCCGACGTGCTGCCTCGCATCGCGCAGGCTTGCGCAGGAGAGTAAGGACGATGGTAGAACTCGACGCTTCGCTTTCCCGTCCCCAAACGCACGAAGAACGTGTGGATTGGCTGGAACGACTGATTGAGATCAGCCGCTCGCTGAACTCGACCCTTAGCCTGGCTCCGCTGCTCGATCGCATCGTCAAGGCGGCGCAGGAGTTTACCGAGACAGAAGTGTGCTCCATTCTGTTGGTGGATCAAAGAAGAGGCCAGTTGTATTTCAAGGCAGCGACGAATCTATCGGGTGTTCGCTCGATCATCGTACCGATGGAGGGCAGCATCGCGGGAACCGTCGTGCAGACCGGCAAGCCCCTCGTCGTTCCAGATGTCCACAAAGATTCACGCTGGTCCCCCGGCGTGGACGAGCAAACCGATTTCACCACTCGCTCCATTCTGACGGCTCCCTTGATCGCCCGGGATAACGTGATCGGCGTGTTGCAGGCGATCAACAAGGAGGGGGGCGAGGATTTCACGGAGGACGACGTCGAGTTGCTCACCTTGCTGGGCGATCAAGCGGCGGTGGCGGTGCAAAATGCCATCCTGTTCCAGCAATCAGATCTGATCTCGGAGATTGTGCACGAGATGCGCACGCCGCTCTCATCCATCATTGCTTATTCCGAGTTGATGCAGCGGCGAGGCGCGACGTTAGAAAAGTGCCAGCAGTTTGCCGACATTATCGAGCACGAGGCGGATCGACTCAGCGAGATGGCGGCTCATTTCCTGGATTTGGCGCAATTGGAGTCGGGACGCGCCTCCATCGCCCAGGATTCGATAGAGTTGAGCACGGTGATTCACATGGCGATCAAGGTGCTGGCCGTACAGGCGGATGAACGAGGGATTGGGTTGTCGGTCGATATTCCTGACGCTCTGCCATCGGTCCTGGGAGACGCCCAGCGCCTTCACCAGGTGATGCTTAATCTGGTGGGCAACTCGATCAAGTATTGCCGGCCGGGTGACGAGATCACGGTCGTAGTGAGGGTTGAAGGGAAATACCTGAGAGTGTCTGTGGTGGATACCGGTCCGGGCATCTCGGAGGACGCGCTGCCGCATATCTTTGAACGTTTCTACCGCGTGCCCGGCTCGGAGAAACGGGCCTCGGGGTCTGGATTGGGGCTTACCATCACGCAGCACATCGTCGAGGCGCACGGCGGCGAGATTGGCGTCACCAGCGAGGTGGGGAAAGGGACGACGTTTGCATTCACCTTGCCAGTTGAAAACGCGGAATAGCACCGGTGTAGCGACAGGTAAAGATCCGCGCCATTAGGCGCGGCTTTTGGTTATTGGAATCGTGTCTCACGAAAGGTATGGGGATCGAGCGCCAGATTCCCCAGGTGGATCGCATCCACTTCCCCCAGCGAGGTGAGAGGGGTGTACAGTGTGAGTGTGTTGCGCACTCGATCGTTGGCGGTGACGATGCCCAGCGCCAGCGTGAATCCCTCGCTGTCCTCCAACGCCAGCAACTGGTGTGGCTTGAACGTGGGGGCCGGAAAGACGGCCAGCCGTCGCCACGCTACCTCCAACGTGCGCGCTTTCTCGAAATAGAGGCGAAACCGGGCGGCCCGATGCTCCTGGCGAACGGGCGCCGGTCGGCGCTGAACGGCCCGCGCGGATCGGAGATCGATCACGCGCGTGCGACGGCTGAGGCGCAAGGGAAGCAGCAAGTATTCCAGTTCGCTCCTGTGCTGGATGCCCACCACAACCTTTGGTTGCAGCAGTGCTACCTTCGCTCGCTTGAGCGCGCCGCCGCCCTGAGCCGGATTCACCAGCCCGGTGGTGTCGAACACGACGGCAGCGGCTCCGGCTTCTCGCGCCTTTTGCACCAGCTTGTGCGCGCCGACGACGGTAGGTAGCATACGTCCGCGCGGCGAGACACCGCCAACGAAGGTGCGAAAGCGTGGGCCTGTGGGTGGGAAGCTATCGTCGCCAGGCTCGCCCAGCGCCAGCGTCATCGTCGTCGGCGGCCCCAACGTAGCCTGCCCCATGTCTCCATCCACGAAAGCGATCCACTCGTGGTGAGCGGTCAGGCGGCGGTAGAGATAACGGGCAAAGGTTGTTTTGCCCGTGTCCGGCGCGCCAACGATGAGAATGACACTTCCCAGCGATGAGAACGTGAGACGTTCCCAGGCGGGAGGAACTTGAGTATGTGGGGCGGGCTTTCCAGCCTGCGGCAGACTAGAAAGTCTGCTCCACAAGGCGGCCATGTTTTCGTTCCTAGGCTGATGACCAGCGCCAGTCTTTTGGATGGGCGACGAGTCCACATCTGACCGGGTCGCTCTCGGTGTAGATGACGATACGCGCCAGTTCCGCCTCGTCGCGCGCCCAGTGATCGTACGATTCATCCTGCCAAAAAGTTTGGCCGGTGCGGTCCAGCCACCGGTTGGCTTCCCGAGCTACATATCCCTTCAATCCTTGTGTGATTTTGCTGATGGGCACAAATTGAGCTTCTCTTTTCTTGTCTTGCTCGACCTTTATTGGACGTAGCACAGAGTGGACGTGGTTGGGCATCACTACGAAGGCGATCAGATCGTACCGTTGGTGATTGTAGTAGAAGAACGCATCGGTCATCAAGCGGGCAATTCGAGGCTCTGCAAGCCAGCAAGGTCCATGGGTGGTATCGCCTAGCACGTCATCGTACCGGGCAAAGATGATCTTGTCGTGACGGACAGCTCGTTCGCGCTCGACTTCACCGTGGCGCAGAGGCTGACGCTCCAGTTGTTCTCGTTCTGCGTGCAGTCGCTCTCGTGCCTCCTTTGGTAGGGAGCCGTGTAACCGCCAGGTGAAAAAGAGCGTTGCTCCCGGAGGCTGCCAATGAGGTAGACGGCGTCGGTAGAAAACCTCGGTCATTGGTTGAGTTTTCACCGATAGGCAGACTGGGAAGTCTGCCCTACTCTGCGACGCTGATCGTTTCTATCACGTCACCGACGGCGATGGACTGGACGACGTCCATTCCGTCTATCACCTGACCAAAGACTGTATAGGCTCCGTCCAAAAAGTCCGTCGGGGCCAGGGTGATGTAGAACTGGCTGCCGCTGGAAGCGCGCTCGGGGTTCACCTGGTCGCCCTGTCGGGCCATGGCGATAGCACCTTCGACGTGTTTTAGCCCGAACTCGGCCGGTACGGTGTAGCCCGGCCCACCGGCGCCGGTGCCCGCCGGGTCGCCTCCCTGGATCACAAAGCCCGGCTCCACGCGGTGGAACGTCAGGTCGTCATAAAAGCCCTGGTTCGCCAGAAAGACAAAATTGTTGACGGTGAGAGGCGCGGCGCTGGCGTCGAGCTGCACGACGATGTCGCCTTTGGCCGTCGAGATAGTGGCGACATAAGACTTGTTGGCGTCGATCTGCATCTTGGGTGGTTCGCTGTACATGTTGTTGCGTTCGACTGGATTTACTGGCATAGATGACTCCTTTGCCGGTTTGCCCGGCCCTATCGTAAACCACAATACTGCGGCGATCAAGATCACTGCGACGATGCCGCCAGCCCACAACCAGATTCTAGCAGGGTTATTTGAAGCCTGAGATTTTTTCTGACTGTATGACGATTTCCGTTTACCTCCTCGTTTGCCACTTTTGGCCATAGATCCCCCTAATTCAACAGATAAAGACCTCCTCAATGCCAAGGAGACATCCACGCCCCTACGGGGCACCACGAAGGACGAAAATGTAGGGCGGTTTTGCTAACCGCCGTGGGGTCGGATAACAAATCCGACCTACAGAGTTATTTTCGGAGGAGATCACTGAATCATTGGCTAAATTATACGTCAGTTTTGTGAAGATGACAATTGCTATGGGATAATTACATATGGATACTCGGCCGTAACGAAAGAGTAACCCAAAATAGCAAGGCTTGTGGTAGACTTGGCCCACAATGTTAGTACCAAGATACCATTGCTTGGAATGCTAATGTGTGTTACAATCAGACTGCGCCCATAGTTTGTGTGGTTACCAGGGTGGTAGTCATCGGTACATTCTTTGCGCTTCGTCTACAATTCTTTTCATAACACCGCCTTCGGTCGAAGCCCAATCCTTCAATACGGTCTCGGTGAAAACGTCCTGACGACATAGCTCGTTCGAGGAGGGGAAGAAAATGAGTAGGAAAGCAATTCTTCGTTTTGTCTTTGCATTGTGTTTGGCCTTTGCCGGTCTGGCGGCGTTTTTGGGCCTAATGTCCAGTGGACAGGAGCAGGTGTATGCGGCTCCGTCTCAGTCCGTGAAAAGAGAGCCTGTGGAGCGTCCTTTGCTCCCGTATGACCTGGCCGTTTTGCTAGGTCCGCATGCTCCGGTAGCTCCTATGCAGACTGGTGACCTCACGATAACCAAGAAGGTGACCACAGCCGTGGCAGGTGTTCCGTTCACCTACACGCTGACGGTGACCAACACTGGCGCGGTGACGGCGACGAACGTCATCATCACCGACGCTGTGCCTGCTAATACGACCTTCATCACCTGCAGCGGCGGGCTGACGTGTGGAGAGAGCAGCAAAGTGGTCAGTTGGACGGTGAACAGCATCTTAACTGACCGCGCGGAGTCGGTGATTTTCGCCGTCTCCACGTGCTCAACGACAGTCATCACCAATGACCTCTACCATGTGTTCACCAGCACCGAGGGGATGACGTCATCCTGGGGCGCGTCGCTGCTCGTGACGCCTGTAACTCCGACTCTCACCGCAGATTTCACCCACACCGTACCCTCGACAACGGCGGTCGGTCATCCGGCCTATTTCACCGACACCACTTTCACAAATGGCTCCATCGGGATTTGGCAGTGGGGCTTTGGCGACGGCGGGATAGGCACCGGGGAGACGATCAGCCACACCTACACCACCGCCGGCGCTTACACGGTGACGCTGGTGGTGACTGACACGTGTGTTCTCACCACCAGCAGTAAGATGATCACCAACGCGGTGATCGTCCAGCAGCCGGTACTGACTATAAGTAAACAGATCGATGCGGCGGCGGCAGGCGCGCCATTCACCTACACGCTGACAGTGACCAACACCGGCCCGGTGGCGGCGACGAACGTCGTTATCACGGATGAAGTACCTGCCGGTGCAGGCTATGTCTCCTCTGACGGCACTGAAGCTGGCGGCGTGGTGACCTGGAGTGGACTGACGGCCGCAGCCAACGGGGGTACGGTGACAGCGACTTTTGCCGTGACGGCGTGCCAGGCGGTGACCAACAGTCTCTACCGGGTAGTCACCAGCACCGAGGGGGCGGCGTCATCCTGGGGCCCGTTGCTGATTGTGACGCCTGTGACGCCAACCGCTAACTTTACCCACACACCGACGGAGACGACAGTTGGCGATTCGGTCTTTTTCACCGACACGACCCCGGGTGGTTCCATCGTGGATTGGGAGTGGGATTTCGGCGACGGTGGAACGGCCAGCGGGTCGACGGCTAGTTACAGTTACACCGTTGCTGGCGACTACACCGTGACGTTGGTGGTGACCGACGCCTGTGGTTACACAGACACAAAAGTACTCGCCGACGCGGTGATCGTCCATGCGCCTTCGGCAGGGCTGCTCATTGACAAACAGGCCAGCACGGCGGTGATGGGCGCGCCGTTTACCTACACCCTGACAGTGACGAATACCGACACACTGTCTAACGCGACGAACCTCGTCATCACCGACGCGCTACCCTCTAATGCGTACTATGTCTCTGGCGGCGTTCAGGCCAATGGCGTGATCACCTGGAACAGCGGGCTGACGGCTACGGCCAATGGTGGCGCGGTATCGGTGACCTTCGCCGTCACGACGTGCCATGCAGTGACGAACAGTCTCTATCGGGTGGTCACCAGCACCGAGGGCCTGACGACGACCTGGGGCTTGCCGCTGGCTATCGTGCCAGCGACGCCGAACATCGTCGTCAGCTTTACCCACGCGCCCACAGAGACAACGGTCGTTGATTCGGTTGCTTTCACCGGTGCTGTCTCCACGGATGGCGGCTCCATCGCAGATTGGGAATGGGACTTTGGCGACGGCGAGACGGCCAGCGGGCAGATGGTCACTCACAACTTTGATACTGTCGGCGTCTACACGGTGACGTTGGTGGTAACCGATGCCTGTGGCTATACGGACACGCAGGTGCTCACCAACGCGGTGTTCGTCTATTCGGCAGGGCTGCTCATTGATAAGCAGGCCGCCCCAGAGATAGCAGGCAAGCCGTTCACCTACACGCTGACGGTGACGAATACCGATCCGCTGTCTGACGCGACCGGGGTGGTCATCACCGATGCGTTGCCCCTCGGTACGAATTACATCACCTGTACCGGTGGGTTGACGTGCGGAGAGAGCAGCGGCGTGGTCAGTTGGACAGTGCCCAACGTCTTTTCCAACAACGGTTCGGTGGCGGTGACCTTTGCTGTCACGGCGTGCCGGGCAGTGACGAACAGTCTCTACCGAGTGGTCACCAGTACCCAAGGTATGACGTCGTCCTGGGGCACGCCACTGCTCGTGGCGCCAATAGCTCCGAATGTCGTCGTCAGCTTTACCCACGCGCCGATAGATGTGGCGCTTGGCAGCTCGGTCTTTTTCACCGACGACAATGATACTACTACAAACGGTGGCGCTATCGTGGATTGGGAGTGGGACTTTGGCGACGGCGGGATGGACAGCGGGGATGCAGTCAGTTACACCTATGGCGCTGCTGGCGCTTACACAGTGACGCTGGTGGTAACCGATGCCTGTGGCTACACGGCCACAAAGACGCTTACCGACGCTGTGATCGTCCACGAGCCCGTGTTGATCCTCAGCAAACAGGCAGTGACCGACACGGTGTGGGCCGGGGAACGCCTGACTTTTACACTGACGGTGACGAATGCCGATACGGTGGTCGATGCGACTGGCGTGGTCATCACCGACGAGATTCCACTCAACACAACCTTCATCACCGCAACCACTCCCCTTACCGGCCCTGTAAGCGGGGTTGTTACCTGGACACGGGGAACGTTGGTTGCGGGCATGGATGACGTGATCACGATGGTGGTCGAGGCGGCCAACACCCTGATCGACGATACGATCACCAACACTGCCTGGGTTGCTTCGGCCGAGGGCGTCGCCGATAGCGATTTTGTCGTCGTCGCTGTCGTCGCCCCAGACATCACTGCGGACCCGCCCTCGCTGAGCGCGATTCTAAACCTCAACGAGACAGCCACGCGCACGCTCACCATCGGCAATGTCGGCGCTGCTGACCTGGACTGGGCTTTGACAGAGAACCCGACGCAAACCTGGCTGACCGAAGCGCCGACCAACAGCACAGAAATTCCATTTGATGGCACCGTGGTGGACGTCGTCTTTGCTTCTGGCACGACCACGGGTACTTTTACCACCACGCTGGAGATCGATAGCGACGATCCAGACGAGCCGCAGATCGTTGTGAGCGTGACGATGGTAGTGACCGATGCGTGCATCCCGGTTGAGGGCGCGGATTTCAACGTTGAGCCGATGGATCCGCAAGTGAATGAAGTGATCACGTTCACCGGGAGCATCACGCAAGGCACCAAGCCCGTGACCTACACCTGGGAGTTTGGCGATGGTAGCCCCGTGACAACAACGACGAATGCCAGCATCCTCCACACGTATGCAACGTCCGCTACCTACACAGTGGTGATGACAGCGACCAATGACTGCGGTACAGACGCGGCGAGCAAGGCCGTGATGGTGGCGGCGCCATCGTACACGTTGACAATGGCGACAGATGGCACGGGCAGCGGCACCGTGGATCCGCCAGGAGGCTCCTATCTCGGCGGGACGCAGGTGACGCTGACCGCTACTGCCTCCTCTACTTCGACGTTTGCCGGCTGGAGCGGCGGCGCGACTGGTACGGCCAACCCGGTGACGATCACGATGGACAGCGACAAGGTGGTCACGGCTACCTTCGATACGGTTTACTACACGCTGACGGTGATGTCTGACGGCAATGGCAGCGTCGTGCTGACCCCGACGGGGGGCGTCTATGTCCGCGGGACACAAGTGACGTTGACTGCCGTGCCTTCTGTCACCTGGATGTTCGATGGTTGGAGCGGCGATGTGGGCGGCGCGAACGATACGGTGACGATCACGATGGACAGCGACAAGGCGGTCACGGCGACCTTCCATTTCTACAGTGTGACGGTCGCCCCGCCGGCGGACGATAAGCTGGGCGCGCCCGACCAGGCAGTGACTTACACGCTGTGGGTGACCAACACCGGCGGCGTACCGGACACCTTTACTGTGACAGCCTCCGGCAGTCAAACGTGGACGTTGACGCTAGTCCCGACGCCGACCGTGCCGTTGGATGACGGTGAAGCTGGACGGGTGCTCGTGGAGGTGCAGATCCCAGCCTCTGCCATCTCTGGCACCCCAGATGTGGTGACGTTCACCGTGACGTCGAAAGAAGATCCGCGCAAGTCAGCCACTTCGATACTGACGACCACGGTTTCAACGGATTGTATCCCGGTGAATGGGTTCGACTTTTACTTTACGCCAGTCGATCCGGAGATCAATGAAGAGGTGACGTTTACCAGTGAGTTCGGGGAAGGCTCGTTATCCATCACCTACACCTGGGACTTTGGCGATACCTTCACGGGTACAGGCGCTGCCATCGCCCACACGTACACGACATCCGATACCTACACCGTGCTCATGACGGTGACCAATGATTGCGATGTATATACGGCGAGCAAGACCGTTACAGTGATCACGCCGACGTACACGCTGACGGTGGTGAAAGATGGCACGGGCAGCGGTACGGTCGAGCTTGTCCCGGCTGGCGGCAGTTACTTTAGCGGAACGCAGGTGGTACTGACCGCCACTGCTCCTTCGACCTCGACATTTGACGGCTGGAGCGGCGACCTGGGTGGCATGACGGAGACAGTGACGATCACGATGGACAGCGATAAGGTAGTCACAGCGACCTTTAACGCGATCACCTGGACGCTTACAGTGGTGAAAGATGGTTCAGGCGGCGGCGACGTCGAACTCATCCCGCCTGGAGGTATATACATCAGCGGAACACAGGTGACGCTGACCGCCAACGCTTACCCGACCTCGACGTTTATGGGCTGGAGCGGCGACCTGGGTGGCATGACGGAGACGCAGAGCCTCCAGATGAACGGCAACAGGGCGGTCACGGCGACCTTTAACTTTTACAGCGTGACGATCGCCGCGCCAATAGACACCTGCCTCGGCGATCCTGGTGAGACAGTGACCTACACGCTGCACGTCACCAACACCGGCGCCGAGACCGATACCTTCGACATCGCGGTCAACGGCAGTTGGGGACCCACGCTCTCTATCACCGAGACTACTCTTCTGTCTCCTGGCGAGGGCGAGGATGTAGTGGTTACAGTGACGATCCCTACCACAGCCTCGTGCAACGGCGATGATATCATTACTGTCAAGGCCACCTCCCAGGAGTCTGGCGGCAGCGTCTCGGCCAGCCGTGTGTTGATTGCCTCTGCGAATACGTACTGCGTGGTAATCGTGACGCCGGAAGACGCCCAGGACCGGTATCCAGGCGACACTGTGACCTATACATTGCAGGTGAGCAACACCGGCAATTGTAGCAACACCTACGACATCGGGGTGAGCGGCGTTTGGACCCCCTCCTTGTCCATCACCAACACCGGCGTCCTGACATCAGATGGGTTCGCGAACGTGACAGTCACAGTGGATATTCCCATCACAGCCATTCCTGGCGTTTCGGATGAGACGACTGTGCTGGTGACGGGCACAATTAGTTCCGTAGCCACCGATACCATCGTGCTGACGACGACGGCGTCGCCGCCCGATCGGTATTGGGATAAGCAGGTCACGGTCAATGGCGACCCAGTCGCCCTCGTCGGCGTTACTATGATCACCCCCACCAGCGTTGTGCAGATCGTGGATCGGGTGTGGATTACGTATACTCCCAATGTCACTTTCACACTATGGGAGACGTGGACCAACTCGCTCACGCTGAACAATCTAGTCAGCACCACCGGCAGCATCACCAAAGCCTTGAACTCGATGACCTGGGTCGTGACGGATGTCGTGCCTGGTTTGTATGTCCTTACCAAGACCTTTGACGTTGAGGTCGGAACGTATGGCACCGAGAGCATCACCGAGTTGCTGTCGGTGGACTATACGGCTCCACAAAGCAAGACAAAGCTGTTCGATCACTGCACGCCGGTGGTCATCCAGGGCCTTACCTCTGATGGTTCGGTGGTATTGGGCGAGGCGATGCACTTTACCGCCAACGTCGACGGCGACGCAATCATCACTTACGACTGGGACTTTGGCGGCGCTGGGACCCCTAGTGGTGAAACCACAGCCAACCCCGTCTTTACCTACACCACTCCTAGCACGTACACCGTGTGGTTGAGCGTGACGAACGGTTGTGGTTTCGCTAGCACTTCTACCGTCGTGACGGTGAGCGGCGGCGTGGAGCTCTACCAGCCCACGGAATGGGTGACCAGCCCTTATGCCATCGCGGTGCACCATGTCCCAATCACAAATACCAGTGGTGCTACCAGGACGTTCGACATCACCTATGGGAATTACAGTTGGGTCATGGGGGGCGTTTGGCCAGATGTGGAACTATCGACGAAAGTTATCACGCTGGGTCGGTTCAGCAACGTGACTGCGACTCTGGTTGTGACGGTGCACATTCCGTCTGCTGTGGGCAACAACGTGAACGATACCGTTACCATTACGATGACGGAGCAAGCTGGCTCTATACAGGCTGCCTCAATGCTGACAACTTTTACAGAGTGCCGTTACAACTTTGATGGTAACCCTACCGTTGATGGTCTTGATGTGGCCGAGGTTGTCTTTGGCACTCTGAACGATGATCCATACTACAACTTTGACTATCCCGATAACCTTACCGTTGATGGTCTCGATATATCCCAAGTTGTCTTGAACGCTGGGGATTGTCCATAACCAGGCCAGCCCCAAAAAATCCCAGGGGCAACAAGAAACCAGTTGCCCCTGGGAAAGATATTTTTGCACAAGGAGGATGAAATGATGTCGAAACTTTGGACTTTTATCATTGCTAGTTTTATGGCGGTTACTTTGCTATTGTTGGTTGGTGTTGCGTCTGTGTCTGCGAGGGAAATACCCGATGACGAATACACTGCACCTTTGGCTCCTTTGCAGCAAGCGATCACCGTTACTCTTGGTAGCGATACAATACAAGTAGGTGGGAGCATCGCTATCACGGTGGGCCTTGAGAATCCATCGGCTATCGAAGTAGCGGCCTTTCGCATGGAAACAGACCATGGCGCGGGTAATTTCATTACGGTTACGAACTGGAGCCCTAATGTGCCTGATTTCATAACAGATACATGGTGGTCGCCTGCGGGCGTCAATCCTGGGGGGGGACCTACCAGGGTGTACTGGTCCGGTAGTACCTTGGAAGTCGGGGTCTATATCACTGGAACTGGTAGTCTAGGCTGGTTGACCGTAGATGCAGGGATGACTCCTGGAACGTACGAGTTGGCTTATGTCCCTGGCGCGGGATTGACTGCCCTGAAAGACTCGGGGAATAACAATATATTTGCGCCAGCTTTGGGCTCGCCTAGCGGATGGATAACCGTTGTTGATATACCGATCACCAGCCTGAGTGCTGCCGGCGATAGCCCAGTGGCGCTCGGCACTGCAACCAACTTTACCGCAACTGTCAACGGCGCTGCCACGAATGTTACCTATACGTGGAGCTTTGGCGGGACTGGAACCGGTAGCGGTCTTGATACAGCCAACCCGGCCTATACTTATGATAACCCTGGCGTCTATACGGCGATTGTAACGGCGAGCAACACGGCGGATTCCATAACTGACACGACGACCGTAGAGATACACGCGCTTCCCGATTTGAGCGCCGACAACTCTGGCCTGACGGACGTGGACAGCGACGTTTATTTTACCGCCACCCTTAATTCTGATCCCCTGGGCGTCACCTACGTCTGGGACTTTGGCGATGGGGTGGGTACTGACGTCGGCGCTACTCCATCCTATGCCTATAGCACGGCAGGCTCTTACGTAGCAACTGTGACGGCTACGAATGCAGCGGGGTCGGTCCCGGCTACGACGACGGTGGACATTCAGGATGTTCTAATTACTGGCCTGGCAGCCAACAACGACGGCCCGACCGCACTAGGCAGTCCCACCCAGTTTAACGCCACTGTCGCCACTGGTACGGGCGTCTCGTATGCCTGGGACTTTGGCGACGGGACAGGCGTCGGTGTGGGCGCTAGCCCGGTCTACACCTACACCGGCTTTGGCACCTTTACGGCAGTTGTAACGGCCACCAACTCGCGTGACTGGGTCACGGCCACGACCGACGTCATCATCAGCAGCGACCCGGACATCCAGGTTCCAGCCTCTATGACCGAGGTTCTGAACCCCAACGAGACGAGCACGCAGATACTGACCATTCGCAACGTCGGCGGTGAGAACTTGAACTGGTCCACCCTGAATGAAAACCCAGGGGTCGGCTGGTTGAGCGAGACGCCCACGAGCGGTTCGGCGCCGATACCGCCAGGCGGAAGCGACAATGTGACGGTCACTTTCAACAGCACCGGGATGAACCCTGGCACCTATAACACCGTTCTGCGGATCCGGAGCGACGATCCGGATGAGCAATGGTCAAACGTACCTGTGACGCTGACGGTGACCTGCGTCCCGGTGACCGCCGTAGACTTTGACTACACACCGTCGAACCCGAGCGCGGGCGACCCGGTCGACTTGACTGCTGTTGTCACTCCGTCCAACGCAACGCCGCTCATTGACTATGCCTGGAACTTTGGCGATGGTGACACGGGCGCCGGACCGACGGTCGCTCACACCTGGAGCCTCAGCGGCACCTACAGCGTGGCGCTGACTGTCACCAACTGCTCCGGCGTGGGTTTGGAGACGGTTAGCAAGTCTGTGAACGTACCTGGTGATCTGGACATCACCGTCAGTCCACCCTCGTTGAGCGCTACGCTGAACCCCGGCAGTTCGATCACGCGCACGCTCGTCATTGAGAACGACCCGGGGGCCACTGCTAACCTGAACTGGAATCTGGCAGAGAATCCGGGGGTAGGCTGGTTGACCGAGTCCTCTCTGAATGGTACGCTGGGCCCGGGAGAAAGCGTCAACGTAGACGTCGTCTTTGATGCCACCGGCTGGCCCACCAACACCTACACCACGTGGCTCCAGGTCAACAGCAACGACCCGGATGAGCCGCAGGTGATTGTGACCGCGACCCTGGTGGTGACCACGGTTTGCATCCCGGCGGAGGGCGCGAACTTTTCCTACAGCCCATCGAATCCGCAGGCGGGTGAGGAGGTCACCTTCTTTGGCAGCGTCACCCGGGGCACCGAGCCTGTCACTTACACCTGGGACTTTGGCGGCGGCAATGTCGCTACCGGGTCGGTGGTCACCTACAGTTGGAACTTGAGCGGCACCTATCCTGTGGCGGTGAGCGCCGTCAATTCCTGTGGCTCGACAGGTCCGACGACGAACTATGTCGGCGTCACCGGCGAGCCGGACATCACGGTGGCTCCTCTCACACTGAGCGCCTCGTTGGAGGTCGGTGGCAACACCACGCGCCAGCTTATCATCGGCAACGACAGCGCCGCTACCGCCGACCTGAACTGGAGCGTGATGGAGGTCCCGACGGATGTGGCCTGGTTGAGTGAAGCGCCGGGCAGCGGCGTGGCCTCTCCTGGGATGAGCGACACGGTGACCATCTCTTTCAACGCTGTCGGATTGAGCGGCGGTACCTACAATACCACGCTACGGGTCGGCAGCAACGATCCGGACCAGCCGACCGTAGACGTACCCGTGGCGCTGACGGTCGTCACTTGCGCCCCCGTCTCCAATGTAGATTTTACCACCTCCGCGAATCCTGAGGTAGGCGAGCCGGTCACCTTCACCGGCACTGTTGACGCCGGTAGTAGGACACCGATCGAGTTTGCCTTTGACTTTGGCGACGGCACTGCCCCAGTGAGCACGTGGCGGTACGAGAATTTTTACGTTGTGCAGCACACCTACACCGCCAGCGATACGTACCACGTAGTGATGACCGCCACCAATAACTGCCCGAGCGATGCTACGGTGACCCACGACGTCGTCGTACCGGGCGATCCGGACATCGCTGTGGACCCACTCTCGTTGAGCGCCTTGTTGAATCCCAATATAAACGCAAACCAGACGAGCCCGCGCGAATTGATCATCAGGAACGCTGCCGGCGCCACTGCTGGCCTGAGATGGACGCTGGTCGAGACGCCGACAGATGTCTCCTGGTTGGACGTTTCGCCCGCAAGCGGTTTAATATCTCCATCGGGGAGCAGCAGTGTGCAAGTCACCTTCAATACCTCTCCGAACCCTGGATTCGGCACCCATACTACCACACTGCGGATCACCAGCAACGATCTGGAAGTGCCGGTGGTGAATGTGAACGTGACGCTGGAAGTGGCCTCTGGATGTATCGAGATAGATGGTGCAGACTTTGACTTTGCGCCGACGGGGCCGATTACGGCGGGGGACACGGTCGTCTTTACGGCCAGTGTGGAACAGGGCAGTCTGCCCATTGACTATACCTGGGATTTCGGCGATGGTAATTCGGTGGTGCAGAATGCCGTGAATGCGCAGACCTCCATTGTGACGCATATCTACACGGGCACAGAAGAGGGATACCACGTGAAGCTGCGGGTGACCAATCCTTGTCCAAGTGAAGACAGCGTCTCCAAGAGAGTGGGTAATCCGGTGATCTATCTGCCGCTGGTGGTGCGAAACCATAGCACCTGCGCGATGGTGGACATCATTGCTCCCCTGGAGAGTGACAGCCCAGTGGCGCTGGGCGAGATGATGCACTTTACCGCCACTGTCGCCGGCAGTATACCCATCACCTATGCCTGGGAATTTGGCGGTTCTGGCACGTCGGGTGGGACAGACATGAATCCGAACTTCACATACGATGCCGTCGGGACCTACACGGTCACCCTGGTCGTGACAAATGCCTGCGGGACCGACGATGAATCTATCGTGGTGTCAGTGATCACGCCAACCTGTACTGTGCCGAGCATTACCGGACTGACAAGCGATGGCTCGGTGACGTTGGGCGAGACAGTGCACTTTACCACTGCCGTCACCGGTAGTACACCTATCACTTACACCTGGGATTTTGGCGGCGCCGGGACGCAGGGTGGTACTGACGCTAACCCGACTTTTACGTACGACGCAGCCGGCATATATGTGGTCAGGCTGGACGTGGCCAACCCTTGTGGGACGGACACCGACGTCACTCTGGTGACCGTCAATGCAACCCGGTCCAGCTCCAGCTTCGTCCCGGCCGCGTCGCTGGCGGACGCGATGCTCTCGCTCATCAGTCGTCTTCCCGCGTTCGACGCCATCGTCGAGGCGGATGCTTCGCAACCGGCTGTGGATTCTGGGGACGCTTCCGGCTGAGCCGATTAGCCGTGTAACCGAGGACAATCTTACCCTCCCGTGGGCGCTGCCGCCCACGGGAGGACGAGTTGTTTCATGCCAGACCCCCGTCCCCCTTCCGTCCCCCCCATTGGGGGGGAGAGAGGGGGGGCGGGGGTCTGTATTTGCGTATCTTGCCTGCCCACACGACTAGAAGTTTCTGAGAACCAACGGGAGGAATATCTTGAACTCGGCTTCCCCCCCACACCAGAAACCGGCGCAGGCGCCATAGTTGGCGCTGGTGCCAAAGCTGCCCACCGCGCCCTGCCCCATCGTGCTGATCACGCCATAGTTGGTCCCCGTCACGCGGCTTCCGCCTCCGGCGACGACGTGGCGGACGATATCGTATCCCTGGAGCAACAAAGCGCCAGAGAACAACGTCAGTGAGGCCAGCATCAATACTACCAGAATGATCTTTTTTCGCTTGCTCATCATCGGCCTCCTTTAGCCAGGACTGCCTAGTTGAGCGAGACCAGGATCAGAATGACGCCGGTGCCTTGATCCAGCGACTCCATTGCCTTGCCCAGGATGGTACCAGGCGGATAGAACTCCACGTCGCCCACTTGGAGAGGATCGGCCCGCATCGCGTGACCGGTCGTGTCCGAAGTGACCAACAGGTCGCCCGGCTGGATCGCGCCGTTCTCAGCCGAGACCTTGCAGGGTACCACGCCGGCCATCGCGACAGGCACGTGGTCCAGTTCCAGATCATACATAAACTTGGGAAGATGCTCGATTTCAGGTATGTTGGGATCGCCTTCCAAGATCTCTGGAATCACATCACCGCCGAGAAAGCCCGGACGGGTGGAGTATACACCAGCGACATTGGTGGCGTAAGACTCCGCGGAACGTATCAAGAGCCCATCCGTCCCGATGACCAAGACATCTCCAGGTTCTGCGCTTTCGCCTGTCGGCAGCATATCGGCGTAATCGGCTCCACCATTTTCGAATGTACCATCCACACGGGCACGCACTGTATCTAGATAGTCGTAGACACGGAAGACGCGCTCATTAAATGGGTCCGAGACGCCATCACCTCGGTAGGCATAGATATAGTCCCCATCAGGATCCAAGTTGGCCAGCTCCAACGTGGGCACATCAGCCCCATTGTTCACAGCCAAAATCGCGTTCCCGCTATCACCACTTGAGGGCACAACGGCGACACCGAGGCCGATACCGTCACCAGCGTTGGCGATGTTCAGGGTGGCGCTCATTGGGCTGGTCTTGTAGACGTAACCATCGATCGTGGCTCCGGGTACCAGGCTCATCGCGTACGGCGCGCCCCATAGCCGTTGGCGATTTGGCAAGTGCTCCCCTTCTACTGTCAGATCCACTTCCATTGGCTCGTGCATCTCCTCGATGGGCGGACTCAACACCTCACTGAAAATGCCGTTCTGAGTTGTGACGGTCCGTGTGACCACGTATACTTCAGTGCCGGTGCCCGCCCTATACAACCGGAAGGCAACCTCGTAGTCACCGTCGGATACAGGATTGCCACTGCCGTCGGTCAACACGCCTTGATAGCTGAAGCTAGAGGTTAAAGCGGTCGGCGTGCAGCCGGCGATAATCACGGTGGCGAGAGCGATGAAAACCAACCCACCAATCACCAAAAGTTTGCGAATGTTCATGTTTCTCCTTCTTGTATATGCTTGGCTGTCCAAATAGATGTTTATTCATCACGCTTGGATGTATAAAATCACCTCCTCGTAATCATCATGCCCATTTGCTGTTTGTTTCTCTAGTGGGGGAATGGGATTCTGCCAACGCTTGCCTAGTATACCATAAAACTGTCGATTGGAACACTCGTTGCTCCCCGCCCTGGGCATTTGCTTTGTCCAACCTCTAAAAACATGTTACAATATTCTTTCGCCTTGACGAAGGTAGCAAAACTAGGGGAGGAATCGTTGGCCCAGGACAAGATCATTGTGCGGGGAGCGCGAGAACACAATCTAAAAGACATCACCGTCGAGATTCCACGCGACGGGATGGTGGTCATCACCGGCATCTCGGGATCGGGCAAGTCGTCACTGGCTTTCGACACCATCTATGCCGAGGGGCAGCGGCGCTACGTCGAGAGCCTCTCGGCCTACGCGCGTCAATTCCTCGGCCAGATGGAAAAGCCGGACGTGGATCAGATCGAGGGGCTCTCGCCGGCCATCTCGATCGACCAGCGCGGCGGTTCGCACAATCCCCGCTCGACCGTCGGCACCGTCACCGAGATCTATGATTACCTGCGGCTGCTCTATGCCCGCGTCGGCGCGCCCCATTGTCCCCAATGCGGCCGCGAGGTCGCCAGTCAAAGCGCCGAGCAGATCGTGGATGCGGTGTTGAGAATGGCGTCCGGCGCTCGCTTCCAGGTCTTGGCGCCGTTGATCAAGGAACGCAAGGGGCACCACCAGGCGATCTTTGAGGACGTGCGCAAGGCGGGGTTTGTGCGCGTGCGGGTGGACGGTCGTGTGTACGACGTGGACGAGGAGATCGAACTCGACCGCTACAAGATGCACACCATCGAGGCGGTCGTCGACCGGCTGATCATCCCGGAAGAGAAGGATAGCTTTCGCTCGCGCCTCGCCGACTCGGTCGAGACCGCGCTCCAGTTGGGCGATGGCGTGGTGATCATCAATGATCTATCCAGCGATCCACCGCAGGACGTGCTTTATTCAGAGCACATGGTCTGCTCGGTCTGTGGCATCAGCCTTCCAGAGATCGAGCCGCGTACCTTTTCCTTCAACCGGCCCCAGGGGGCCTGTCCCGAATGCCAGGGGTTGGGGACGCGCATGGAACTCGACCCCGAGTTGATCGTGCCCAATCCCGATCAAAGCCTCGAGGAAGGGGCCGTCCAATTTTGGAATACCCGAAATCAAGAGAGTTATCTGTGGCACATCCTCAAGGCCGCCTGCGATCACTTTGACATCCCCACCGACGCGCCCTGGCGCGAGTTGAACGCCGCCCGGAAAAAGATCGTCCTGTACGGCAGCGGCGACGAGCGCATCCGCGTCCGCTACGCCCGGCCCGGCGGGGGTGGATACCGCAGCGATCTCGTCCGCTTCGAGGGCGTCATCCCCAACCTGCAACGCCGCTACCAGGAGACGAGCTCCGACTATATCCGGGGCAAGATCGAAGAGTTCATGACCCGCCGGCCCTGCCCGGTCTGCAAGGGTGCGCGACTGCGACCGGAGGCGCTGGCCGTCACTGTGGCCAATCAACCGATCAGCGAGATCGCCGGTTGGCCGGTGAGCCGGTTGCTGGAGTGGATCGATGGGTTGTCGTTGAGCGAGAAGGATATGGTCATCGCCCGGCGCATCCTCAAAGAGGTCCACGACCGATTGGGGTTCATGGTCAACGTGGGGCTGGATTATTTGACGCTGGAGCGCACCGCCGCCACACTGGCCGGGGGCGAGGCGCAGCGCATCCGGCTGGCGACGCAGATCGGCTCGCAACTGATGGGCGTGCTCTACGTCCTGGACGAACCGAGCATCGGCCTGCACCAGCGCGACAACGCCCGCCTCATCCGCACGCTGCTGGAGATGCGCGACCTGGGCAACACGCTCATCGTGGTCGAGCACGACGACGCCACCATCCGCGCCGCCGACTGGGTCATCGACCTGGGGCCGGGAGCCGGCGAGCACGGCGGAGAGGTGATCTTTTCCGGTACAGTCGAGGACATGCTCGTTAGCCCGGAGAGCGTGACCGGCGCGTATCTTTCTGGCCGGGAGCGCATTCCTGTACCCTCGGAGCGGCGCGGGGGAAACGGCGGCGGGCTGGCAGTGCGGGGCGCGCGAGAGCACAACCTGAAGGGGATCGACGTGCGCATCCCGCTGGGGAAATTCGTCTGCATCACGGGCGTCTCCGGCTCCGGCAAGTCCACGCTGCTGATCGAGGTGCTCTACCGGCGGCTGGCGCAGATATTGCACAACTCCCGCGAGCCGGCCGGCGCTCACGACGCCGTCGAGGGGGCCGAGCAGATCGACAAGATCATCAACATCGACCAATCGCCCATCGGGCGCACGCCGCGCTCCAACCCGGCCACCTACACCAATCTCTTTACTCCCATTCGCGAGCTGTTCGCCGCGCTGCCGGAATCGAAAATCCGCGGATACAAGAAGGGTCGCTTTTCGTTCAACGTCAAGGGCGGGCGCTGCGAGGCCTGCCAGGGGCACGGGACGCTGCGCATCGAGATGCAATTCCTGCCCGACATCTATGTTCCTTGCGACGTTTGCCACGGAAGGCGCTACAATCGGGAGACGCTCCAGGTGCGCTACAAGGAGCGGACCATCGCCGAGGTGCTCGACCTGACGGTGAGCGAGGCCACGTCCTTCTTTGCCAACATCCCCAAGCTCCAGACCAAGCTCCAGACCTTGCAAGACGTGGGATTGGGATACATTCGGCTGGGGCAGCCCGCGCCGACGCTTTCGGGCGGTGAGGCACAGCGGGTCAAACTCTCGCGGGAGCTGAGCAAGCGGGCCACCGGGCAGACGCTCTACGTGCTCGACGAGCCAAGCGTGGGGCTGCACGCCGCCGACGTGGACAAGCTGATCGCGGTGCTCAACCGGCTGGTGGACGCGGGCAACACGGTGGTCATCATCGAGCACCACCCCGACATCATCAAGGTGGCCGACTGGATCATCGACCTGGGGCCGGAGGGGGGCGACGCCGGGGGCGAGATCGTGGTCGAGGGCACGCCAGAGCAGGTGGCGCAGGCGGAGAGAAGTTACACGGGACAGTTTTTGAAGGGTGTGCTGCGTGCCGAGTGATTCAGAGCAGAAGCTCACGATGAAGCAGTGGCGCAATCTGTGGCATCAGTATCACACGTGGGTAGGTGTCGTCGTCAGCGGTATACTGGTGTTCGGTTGTTATGGTTTTGCCTTGCAGTTGCCATTCTTCTTTGACGATCTGCCGGTGATGACGTGGGTGGGCCGCCACAGTTTGGCAGACATCTGGACGATGTCGAGCGAAGGTTCCTTCTATCGCCCGCTGACGTTTACCGTGTACAAATTTGGACTCTTATTCCCTCAAGGTGCGCGGCAGGTCGTGCTGCACGCGGTGAACCTGCTGGCCTATTGGAGCAGCGCTGTCCTCGCCGCCCAGATCGTCAAGCTCTGGGGCAAGAGCTACAGGCAAGCGTTATTGACCTCGGTCCTGTTTGCCGTATTCCCCTTCATGTTCCTCGCGGTCCCCTGGATCACGGCCATGCCTCACCACCTGGCTACGGTATTGACCTTGCTGGCCGTATACGCCGCTCTGAAGGCCGAGCGCGACCATGCGACAGTTTGGTGGGGCGTGAGCTTTGCGGCGACTCTGCTGGCCTCCTTCGCCCATGAGAGCGGCCAGGTGTGCGGCTTTATCGTCGCTGGATGGGTGATCATCCAGCATGGCATCCGTTCAGGGCGGCGGCGCATCGTCGGGATTGTTATAGGGATGGCGCTCAGCCTCGGAACATTCCTGCTGCGCAACTATATCCCTGGTGTGGGAGAGGCGCGCATGGCGGGGCTACAGGATTATGCTGAGAACACGATGTTTTTCCTGCACGGCCTGACCTATCCCGTCGCCCCCATCATCGGTTGGCTGGTGCACCATCGCGGAGGGCACGATTTTACACTGATCAAAATCGCTGCGGTTTCTCTGGGGCTTTTGTTGGTATGGGCAGTGCGGCGCAGCCGGGACTGGCGCTGGATGGCGTGTAGCCTGTGCTGGTGGGCTGGCGCGGCGCTCCCGGCGGTCGTATCGCTGCGCTACAGCAGGCTGTATATTTCCCCACGCCTGTATGCCCTCTCGTCTGTGGGCGTCGTGATGTTGTGGGCTTACATCATCATTGAGCTTGGCAGAACGGTGCGTCATATGTGGGGACGGCGGCTGATCTGGGGGTTGCTGGCTGGCCTGATCGTGGTGCAGAACGTCGCGTTTATCTACCGCTACCGCGAATTACACGTATCCCTCAATCAGATCTACCGGCGCGTTCTGGAAGCGGCGAGGGACAAGGAGAACTCGCCGCTGGGATTTGTGAATCTGCCCAAGTCGTTGGCGTACCCGGAGAAAACGTACGCCATGATTCAAGAAGCCATGCTATTTATCCCCGCTTACTCGAACGTCGCCGAGTTTATCGAGGTGAACGGGAGATGGCGAGACGCGGATGCCGTGATGTTCTCGCCGGTTCTCGAAGAGACGGAGCTGATGTTTGGCTTCCAGGGAGATGGGGTCGATTGGGAGGGAATGCGCCGGTTCGCCAGCGAGCATCGGATAGTTTGGCTCGCGCGGTGGCGCGATGGTCGTTTCTCGCTGGATCACGTCGGGAGCATCGAGGCCAACGCGACGCCTTCCTCGAACGATCCCCTGGTGCGGTTCGAAGATGGACCGGTGATCGAATCCGCAACGGTGGAGCAGATGCCAGACGGCCATTGGGCCGTGACGATCGCGTGGCTGGCGTCGGGCCCGGTGGACGCCAGGATTTTCGTCCACGTGCGCGACGCCGACGGCAACGTGGTTGCGCAAGCAGACGGACCGGCGCTGGGCGGCATGGTGCCGCCCTGGCTCTGGCGCTCAGGCGACCGCATCTATGACGTGCGCCACATCTTTTCGACAGGCTCCACGCCCCACACGGTGCAGGTAGGCTTGTTCAATGAGGAGGGTCGCCTGCCCGCGTTTGTGGACGGCGTCAGTTGCCCGGACGATGCAGTGCCGGTAGCGACGATTGCGCCCTAATCCAATCCACAGATCGAGTATCTGAATGAAAGACCCGACCAAGCGAGTCAAAGAGCAAGCTCACCGCCTGGGCTTTGATCTGGTGGGCGTGACCTATCCTGCCCCCAGCGCCCACATCGCTTTCTACGCCGACTGGCTGGCGCGAGGCTGCCACGCCGAGATGGACTATCTGGCCCGGCCCGACGGAGTCGAGAAGCGAGCCGACCCCCGCCGCATCATGCCCCAGGTCCGCTCTATCGTCGTCGTGGGGATGAACTATTACATGGGCGATCCCCCGCCGACCGAGGGGCTGCAAGGCCGCGTAGCCCGCTATGCCTGGGGAACCGATTACCACACGGTGATGGTAGAAAGGCTGCGTCAGCTCGCCGCCTGGATCGCAGAGCAAGTTGGACAACCGATAGCGCATCGAGTCTACGTAGACACCGGCCCGCTGTTGGAACGAGAGCTGGCCCAGCGGGCCGGGCTAGGCTGGGCGGGCAAGAACACGAATCTCATCCATCCAGAGCTAGGCTCGTACTTTTTCCTGGGCGAGTTGCTTCTCGATCTCGAACTGGAGCCAGACGCGCCCTTTGCCGCCGATCGTTGCGGCGACTGTACCGCCTGTCTGGATGCCTGCCCCGTAGGGGCTTTACTCGCTCCCCGTACTCTTGACGCTCGCCGCTGTATCTCCTACCTCACCATCGAGCACCGAGGCTCCATCCCGGTGGAAATCCGCCCGCTGCTGGGCGACCGGGTTTTCGGCTGCGACACGTGCCAGGAAGTCTGCCCCTGGAACCGACGCTTCGCTCGCTCCACCAGCGAGCCTGCCTTTGCGCCCCGTCCTGGTCAGATCGCCCTCGACTTGATCGACCTGCTGGAACTCGACGACGATGGATTCCGCGCGCGCTTCCGCGATACTCCGCTCTGGCGCGCCGGGCGTGTGGGGCTGGCGCGCAATGCCGCCGTCGTGCTGGGCAACCTGGGCGATCCGGCCGCCATCCCCGCGCTGGAGCGCGCCCTCGCCGATCCCGACCCGCTGATAGTCGAGCACGCCGCCTGGGCGTTGGAATGTATTCGTAACGCCCGGCAGCGGACTTGACAATTCCCTCCCGTTGAGTACAATATGACCCTGGTCATTTTTATCCTGCGGTCATCAATATGACGATGAATGAGCAACTTTCACGACGCGAGCGCAAAAAGCGCGAGACCCGCCAACGGCTGATGGAAGCCGCGCTGGAACTCTTCCACGAGCACGGATACGACGCGACCACCGTCGAGCAGATCGCCGAGGCAGCCGACGTCGCCAAGGGCACCTTCTTCAACTACTTTGCGACGAAAGAGGCGATCCTGCCGGCCATCGCCGCGCGGCTGTTGCAGCAACTGGAAGAGATGCTCTCTTCCGAACGAGGCGCGCCCGCCAGCCCCGTCGCGCGCATCAAGTTGGCGCTGCGCCTGATGGCCGAAGATCCGCTCTGCGAGGCAAAGTTAGCGCGGCGGCTCTTTACGGCTGTGATGCGTCGGCGAGATGCCCATCCTGGGCATGCCCTGCGCAACTTGTTGACCGAACAGGTGCGCCAGGCCCAGGCCGCGGGCGAGGTTCGCGCCGATCTGGACCCGGTCTACCTGGGCAACGTGATCAGCGCGCTTTTCTTCCAGCAGTTGATGATGTGGCATCATGGCTATCGTCCCGCTCCCCTGCCCGAGCTGCTCGACGCGACAGTAGATCTATTATTGGATGGCATCGCCGGCCCAAACTGGAGACAATCATTTTGAAGTATCTCGGACGTGCATTAGGTTATCTCAGACAGTACTGGCTCTTGACCATAGGCGCTTTTCTCAGCCTGCTCATCTCCACCGCCGCGCGCCTGGTCATCCCGCGTCTGACCCAGCGGATCATTGACGACGGGATCGCGGGGGGACGGCTGGACATTGTTATCGGATCTGCGGTGGGGATGGTGGTCCTGGTCATCGCCGGGTCGGGCTTTACCTTTTTGCAGGGGGTGCTCTCCGCGCGCACGGCCCAGGGCGTGGCTTACGATCTGCGGAACCAACTCTATGCCAAGATCCAATCCCTGTCCTTCAGCTACCACGATCGCGCCCAGACCGGGCAACTGCTCACCCGCGCCACGTCCGACGTCGATATGGTGCACATGTTCGTCGGCATGGGCTTTATCCAGCTTCTCAGCGCCATTTTGATGATGGGCGGCAGCATCGTGCTGCTGGTCGCCACCGACTGGCAACTGGCGCTCATCATGCTCGTACTGGTGCCACTCACCTTTGGCCTTTTTGCCTTTTTCGCCGGCAAGGCCCGCCCGCTCTTTATGCAGATTCAGCAGCGTCTGGCCGATCTCAACACCGTGTTGCAGGAGAACCTGGTCGGCGTGCGCGTCGTCAAGGCGTTTGCCCGCGAACCTTACGAGCAAGCGCACTATGCCCAGGCGAATCAGAACTTGTTCGACCTCAACCTGGCTGTTGGACGGTTGATGTCCACGGCCATGCCCCTCATCTTTCTCATCGCCAACCTGTCGCTCCTGGCTGTCTACTGGATCGGCGGCTACCAGGCCATCGCCGGTCGCGTCAGTGTGGGGCGGCTGGTCGCCTTTGCCAATTACATGATGATGGCCTTTTTCCCAATGATGATGCTGGGGATGATCATGGCGATGATCTCGCAGGCGGGCGCTTCTGCCGAGCGTGTCTTTGAGATCGTGGACGCCCAGTCGGAGGTGCTCGAAAAGCCGGACGCGATTTCCCTTCCTTCCTCTCAGGGACGGGTGTCCTTCGAGCACGTTGGTTTTCGCTATTTTGGCGGGGGCGACATGGTGCTCAAGGACGTCAGCTTTACCGCCGAGCCGGGCCAGACGGTGGCGCTCCTGGGCGCGACCGGCTCCGGCAAGTCGACCATCATCAACCTCATCCCGCGCTTCTACGATGCGACCGAGGGGCGGGTGATGATTGACGGCCAGGACGTGCGCGACGTGACGCTCGACTCCTTGCGGCGGCAGATCGGCATCGTGTTGCAAGAGACGATGCTCTTCTCCGGCACGATCCGCGAGAATATCGCCTTTGGTCGGCCCGATGCCCCGATGGAAGAGATCGTCGCTGCCGCCAAGATCGCCGAGGCGCACGACTTTATCACGAGCTTTCCCGAGGGATACGACGCGCTGGTGGGCGAGCGGGGAGTCACGCTCTCTGGTGGGCAGAAGCAGCGCATCGCCATCGCTCGCGCGCTGCTCCTGGATCCGCGCATTCTCATCTTTGACGACGCAACCTCCAGCGTGGATTACGAGACGGAGTACCGCATCCAGCAGGCGCTGGAGCGATTGATGGAGGGTCGCACCAGTTTCGTCATCGCTCAGCGCGTCGCCACCGTGCTCAACGCGGACCAGATCCTGGTGCTGGAGCGGGGCGAGATCGCGGCGCGGGGCACGCACGAGGAATTGTTGGATAAAAGCCCTATCTATGCCGAGATTTACTATTCGCAGTTGGAGGGAGAGCGTGATGAAAAACTGGAGGTCGCACGATGATATTTGGCGGTAGACACATGCGCGGCCTGACACAAGAGGTTGTCAAGCCGACGGAGACAGGAAAGACCCTGCGTCGCTTGTTGGAGTATTTCCGTCCGTTCTGGAAACTGCTGGTGGTAGCGGCTGTGTTGATCGTCGTCAGCACGCTACTGCGACTGGCCGCCCCTTACTTGATCGGCGTCGCCGTGGACCGGTTCATCGAGCCTGGCGACCAGCTATCCCCGGAAACCAACCGCATTTCTGGACTCACCACGACCATGCTCCTGCTGCTCGGTACTTACCTGCTGAACTGGGCTGCTACCGCCGGACAATTCTACCTGATGACGGTGGTCGGGCAGCGGGTGCTGCTCCACATGCGCACGCTGATCTTTGGCCGCATCCAGACTCTTTCGCTCAGTTTCTTCGACCGGCAAGAGGCCGGCGACCTGATGTCCCGCCTGGTCAACGACACTCAGGTCATCAACCAGGTCTTTAGCGGCGGGATCGTGCGGCTGGCGAGCATGAGCCTCTCGCTCATCGGCATCGTCATCTCGATGCTCAGTCTCAACTGGCGACTGGCGTTGGTCAGTTTCACGGTGCTGCCGGTGATGCTGCTGACCACGACGCTCTTTTCCCGGCGGGCGCGAACCGCTTTTCGGCGCACCCGCCAGACCATCGGCGAGGTAAGCGCAGAATTGCAGGAGAACATCGCCGCCGTGCGCGAGGTGCAGGCGTTTGCCCGCGAGGATGCGAACGTGGCCGAGTTTGAGACGGTCAATGCCGCCAATCGCGACGCCAACGTCCAGGCCCAATCGATTCTCTCGGCTTTCTCTCCTGCTCTCGACGTGCTCAGCACGATTGCGTTGGCCATCGTGGCGGGCTACGGCGGTTACCTGGCGCTGTCCCCCCCCACAGCCCCCCCCGTTGGGGGGGGAGGAGGGGGGGGGCTGGTCAGCGTGGGAGTCATCGTCTCCTTCCTGATCTATGTACAGCGTTTCTACGAGCCTATCCGCATGATCGCCACGCTCTACACTCAGCTCCAGGCGGCCATCGCGGGCGCCGAGCGCATCTTTGAACTGCTCGACACTCCGCCGGAGATCACCGACGTGCCCGACGCCGTGACTTTGCCGCCCATTCAGGGGCGAGTCGAGCTTGACCGCGTCACTTTTGCTTACCAGGAGGATGAGCCGGTGCTGCGAGACATCAGCCTGACAGCCGAGCCAGGCCAGACGGTGGCGCTGGTAGGGCCGACCGGCGTGGGCAAGACGACGCTCGTCAGCTTGCTTTCCCGTTTCTACGACGTGGATCAGGGCAAGATACTGATAGACGGTCACGACCTGCGGCAGGTCAAGCGCGAGAGCTTGCGGCGGCAGATGGGCATCGTCCTCCAGGACACCTTCCTCTTCTCCGGCACGGTGATGGAGAATATTCGCTACGGTCGTCTCGAGGCGGAGGACGAAGAGGTCATCGCAGCGGCGCGACTGGCGAACGCCGACCAGTTCATCACCCGGCTGCCGGAGGGCTACCAGACCGAGCTGGGCGAGCGCGGACACAACCTGAGCCAGGGACAGCGGCAGTTGATCGCCATCGCCCGCGCGGTGCTGGCCGATCCGCGCATCCTGATCCTCGACGAGGCGACCTCCAGCGTCGACACGCGCACTGAACTCTTGATCCAACGCGCGCTGGACGAGTTGCTGAAAGGGCGTACTTCTTTCGTCATCGCCCACCGGCTGAGCACCATCCGCAACGCCGATCAAGTGCTCGTGCTCGAAGGGGGCCGCATCGTCGAGAGGGGCACGCACGAGGAACTGCTGGCTGCACAGGGCTTGTACGCCGATCTCTACAACAGTCAGTTTCGGAGGCAGGCGTAATCCTTTTTAAACAGATAAGGCGGTCTATCAAATGCGTAGCTTGAACTGCCAGCGCTTTTTTATCCAAGTCAGCATACTTTGAAAGAAGCGCCCCAGTTCTACAAACACGAAAAAGGCATCGCCATCCTGTTTAGTGCTTTGCCTTTTGTAGTGCATCACTTGAACGTCGCGTAAGAACCAGATCTCCCACCCGGCGTCGTGCATTCTGGTGCACACGTCAGGCTCCTCGGCATACAAAAACAAATCTTCGTCGAAAAGCCCCACTTCTACGATAGCTTCGCATCGAACCAGCCAACAGGCCCCGGTCAAGATCGGCACCTGGCGCGGCTCAGGGAATAGAATGCGCACCTGATCCTGACCCAGCGAGGCCAGACGTTCGATGAGAAACTCGGTCAATTGACGCGGCGTACAACGCACCCAATTAAAGGGCAATTGTCCATCCCCGCCCACCAATTCCGGCCCCATCAACCCGATGCGAGGATGTTCCTCTATGAAGGTGAGCATCCGCTGAATCGCGCCTGCCGGTACGATCGTGTCAGGATTGATCAACAAGACATAGCGTCCCCGGCATAGCCGTAGCCCCTGATTATTAGCCGTGCCAAAGCCCTTGTTGTCGTCGTTGGCGATGAGCCGCACGTCGGGGAATTCCCGCGCGACCATCTCTGGGCTGCCGTCGTGGGAGGCGTTATCCACCACAAAGATCTCGTACGACAACCCCGGCGGGGCGGTATCATAGATGGACTGCAAGCAAGCTTTGAGCAAATCCTGTACGTTCCAGGAGACGATGATAATAGATAGAACAGTTTTTGTTTCAGACATAATACCCTCGAATTCGCCATCTGATGACCGTCTGAGACACCTGGCGACCGGCAAAGTGCGCTGGTTCATATTGCTGATAATTTCATCGAGTCACGATGGTCTCGGCGGGCGACGTGCTGAAGAGCAACGGAGACGGCCAACCAGCCGATTTTGAGCCAGGTGGAAAGATTGCGCCGTTCGCTGTATGCAGCGCGCAGCGTGTAGCCGTCGCGTTCTATGGCATCCAGGACGCCTTCAAAACGGGCGCAATACCAATACCCCACGATCTTGCAACGTAAAACGGTCAGTTCGTCTAAATAGCGTTTGCCCTCGGAAAAGTATTGCCGCGCTTGGTTCACCCGCTCTTGCACCCAGGCTCGAAAAGGAGGGCTGTCCACATCTTTCAGATCGATGTTGTGCACTTCCAGGTATTCCGCGGGTATGTTGATGAATCCCTCGGCGATGTCCGCCAGCATATCGCGGAGCTGGTGAACGATGTGGGCAGCAGTGGCTGCCAGGTAACGGTACTCGTTGACAGGATAAGGGTGACCATTGCCAATGAAATACTGGATGCCGTCGGTGACCGACTTGCCCAGGCAGTTCGAGTACCAGGTCAGCTCCTGTTGGCTAATGAGCCGCCCTTTGCGGTAAGCGTCAAACTCAATGACCGCCAAAAAGTTACGAATAAACGATTCCAGCCCACTGTTCTCGCCCCTGTCGTGGCTAACGAGGTCGGCGATCATTTGCTCTTCCCGCGTCAGATCATCGGGGCGTTCGCCTTTGTATAGTCGATCAATCAACTCCCTTTGTCGCTTGATGAAGGAGATGCGCTCGTCGCTGGATGGAGATGAAATATCTATGACATCGTCGGCCCAGCGGAAATAGGCATACGCCCGATAGCAGTCATCCACCAGGTCTTTATCCACCATCAGGCGAGCTGTGTAATATGTCTGCTTGCTACTGGCCCAGGTAATAGACCGGGCCAAGTCGGCAGTGGCATCCATTGCAAGTACGCTCTCCTCACGTGCTATCTCCACTTGGCAGCGTCCTGTAGGATACGTTCGGCGGTGAGGCGGGCGGAAATGAGTACGGGCGCCACGCCGCTGCCAGGATGGGTGCTGGCCCCTACAAAGTACAAGTTCTGGTAGCGGGCATGCCGGTTATGCGGACGCAGATAGCCCATTTGCATCAGGTTATGGTTCAGGCCAAGATTGGCGCCCTTGACCATGTTGTACCGACTCTGCCAGTGGCGCGGGGTGTAGCTCACCTCGAACTTGATGTGTTCGTCCAGATCGTCAACGCCGATTTGCGCCAACCGCTGCAGCACGAGCCGCCTGGCCCGTTTCTTCATGGCAGCCCAGTCCTGGGGCGCAGCGTCGTTGATGTGCCCTACCGGAACGATTACCATCAACGTGTCCTGCCCCTGTGGGGCCAGCGAGGGGTCTATGCGCGCCGGCGCGTTCAGGTAAAAACTCGGCTTATCGGGCAGCGTAAGTTCCTTGAGAACGCTATCAAAACCTTGACGGTACTCGGTACTCAGGAAAATGTTGTGCGGCCCGAGTTGCAGGTACGGCTTATCAACGCCCCAGTAGAAGGTCACTGTCGAGCAACTGTACCGTTTACGTTCGAGCTGGTCAGCGGTGCCATTGTCGGGCAGGAGGCGGCGGTACACGTAGGGCAGATCGGCGTTAGCAACGACAATGTCGGCCTGTATCTGTCGCCCGTCGGCCAGGGTGATGCCGGTCACCCGTCGGCCATTCACGTCGATCCGTTTGACAGAGGCTCTGTACATGAATTGGACTCCGTTTCGTTCGGCAATGCCCCTCAGCGCCTCGACGATACGGGCCATCCCTCCCATCGGGAACCAGACGCCCCTCACCAACTCGGCATATTGGAGCAACGAAAAAGTGGCCGGAGCCTCGTAGGGGCTAAGGCCGATGTACATGTCCTGGAAGGTGAACGCGGCTTTTAACCGATGATCGTCGAAATAGTTTCCCATGTGAGCGTAATGCTTGACCAGCAGCTTGAGCTTGAAAAGCACAAGCAGGTTCTTCAAGTTAAAGAACTCGAACAGGTTGTCAAAGCTGCGCTCCACCAGATGGGGTAAAGCGAGTTTGTAATGAACACGCGCTTCGTCGAGGTAGCGCAAAAAGCCGCCAAAGCTACCGGGTTCGATGGCCTCCAACTGCGCCTGCATTCTGTTCAGATCCGAAGTCATGGTCAGGGAAAAGCCGTCGTCAAAATGAATCCGGTACGTGGGGTCTATGCGGCGCAAGTCCAGATGGTCTTCCATGCGCTCGCCCAGGTCAGTGAACGTCTGAGCATAGATCTCGGGCATCAAAAACAGTGTCGGGCCGGTGTCGAAGCAATGCCCGTCCTTGACCAGACGGCTGCAACGTCCACCCGCTTGTTTATCTTTTTCTATCACGGTGACCTGGTAGCCGTGTCGCGCCAGACGGGCCGCAGTGGCGATACCCCCCACACCAGCGCCGATCACCAGGGCAGTCGAGCGTTTCATCTAGGGATCCCTTTGCAGCTTTGTGATGGTCGTCTCCGCCGATACTTTGTATTATACCCGCAATTCTCACTCAGGCAATAAACTAGGAAAAGTGTTAACGCGAGGAGTCTCGCATGGCGAGAAACATATCGAGAGGTGTCTATTATGAATGCAAACCTCGACACGGCACTTTGGTTTCTATTTCGATTGTGTTGCCGCTGAATCCACCAGCGCCGCAACTCGGCGGCTTTACGAGATAAGCCTTTCAGCAGAAGTCGAGTCGTGGCTCAACCGACTTAACAACCAGGTACCCCGAGACGCCGTTACCTGGATTCTGCCTGATGTGCCCCACGTTCAAGTATTCAGTAGCCGGTAATCAGCCTCACGCTTCACGCATCACGTTACGGATAGACCCGCTTCAGCATGCGCGGGAAGGCGATCGTCTCGCGCAGATGGTCTATTCCACAGATCCAGGTCACAGTGCGCTCGACCCCCAGCCCAAAGCCGGAATGGGGCGTCGAGCCGTAGCGCCGCAGGTCGATGTACCACTCGAATGCCTCGCGCGGCAGATTCCACTCCTCAAGCCGCTGGAGCAGCAGGTCAAGGTCGGAGATGCGCTCCGAGCCGCCGGTGATCTCGCCGTATCCTTCCGGAGCGAGCAGATCCACGCTCTTTGTGACCTCCGGTCTGCCGGGCCAGGGTTCCATGTAGAACGCCTTGGCCACGGTGGGGTAGCCGTAGACGAACACGGGTTTTTCGAACCGTTTGGTTAACTCTGTCTCGTGGGGCGAGCCAAAATCGTCGCCCCATTCAATGTTCAAAAGCTCCTCAAGTTCCTCGTCGTCCGTCTGCTCCCGAATCTCGGCTCGGATCTCCGACAGCATCTCCAGGGCCTCGTCGTAAGAGACGCGCGGGAAAGGGGGGAGCACTTTCTCCAGGTGGCTGGTGTCTCGTTCGAGCAACGCCAACTCCGCCGCTCGCTCGCGCAGACAGGTCTGGACGATGTAGGAGATGAACTGCTCTTCGATCTCTATCAGTTGATCCATATCGCAGAAGGCGGCCTCCGGCTCGACCATCCAGAACTCGGTCAGGTGGCGGCGAGTCTTGGACTTTTCGGCGCGGAAGGTGGGGCCGAAGCAGTAGACGCGGCCAAAGGCGTAGATGTTTGCCTCGTTGTAGAGCTGCCCCGACTGAGCCAGGTAGGCCGAATCGCCAAAATAATCGGTCTCGAAGAGCGTGGACGTGCCCTCGCATGCAGCGGGAGTGAGAATGGGGGTGTCCATGTTGACAAAGCCGTTGTCGTCGAGCCAGTCGCGGATGGCGCGGATGACGGTCGCCCGTACCCGCAGCACGGCCCACTGGAGCTGCGAGCGGACCCACAGGTGGCGGTTATCCATCAGAAACTCGACCCCGTGTTCCTTGGGCTGGATGGGGTACTCCTCGGCCAGTTGCAGCACCTGGAGATCGCTGACGCCCACTTCGTAGCCGCCAGGGACGCCTGGAGCGCGGTCATCCTGTCGAATGGTGCCGGTGACGACGAGAGACGATTCTTGTGTCAGATTCTGAACTGTCTCGAAAAGCTCCGGCGCAACTTCTTTCTCAAAGACCACGCACTGAACAAAGCCGGTACCATCCCGTACCTGGAGAAACTGGAGCCTCCCTTTGTCGGTGTGATGGTAGAGCCAGCCCTGGAGTGTGACTTGTTCTCCTTCGTGCTGGGCGATATTTTCGATACGGATCGTCTTGGGCATGTGGAACCTCCTACGATTTCATTTGGATGTCTGGAATGGATTGTACCGTAGAATGTGCAGAGTGACAAGAAGCGAGAGGCAAGGTTCAGACTGGCACTATTTTGCGCAAGCGCATCGGTATTAGTGGAGACAGCAGCGCCCACTCTTCTGGCGTGAGGGCGCGCAGGAGAACCAGCGCCAACAGATAGACGACCACGCAGGCCAATAGTGCCAGCGGGAGGCTGTAAGCTGACAGTGCCCAGGCCGTCGCTCCCATCGCCAGACCGGCGAGTACGGGCCGTCCCAAAACTCGACTCCACCCCACCGACCCAAGATGGCGGCGCAGGTCGGCGTAGAACAGTGCCGCCAATAACGTTTCCCCGCCGATGATGATCCACGCGGACGCGACGTAACTGAATCTCCCCACGAGCAGCAGGTTGGCCGCTATGGAAAAGAGCACGCGTCCTCCAGAGGCCAGGAGCACGTATCGCTGGCGGTCGAGCGCGATGAGCACGTAATTGGTCAGGCTGTTGATCCAGCCAAAGAGGATAGACCAGACTAGAATTCGCAAGGCCGTCGCGCCGTGAGGCAAAAACCTCGCGCCGCTGAGCGCCCCCACCATCGGCGTCGCCATCTGTGTGATGAGCACGGCGGCAGGTAGCGCAATCATCGTCAGCAGCTTGACGGAAAGGGAGTACGAGCGTTGCAATCCAGCTTTATCCTGGGCCGCCTGTCGCGACATCACCGGGAAGATAGCAAAGGTAAAGACCGAGGGAATGATGTTGAGCATGTTCATCACCCATTTGGACGCGGCGTCGTACCAGCCCACCACATCGTCTCCCTGTAGGAGCTGGAGGAGCACCACGTTGACGCCGGTGAAAAGCACCTGCAACAGCAGCGAGGCCATCAGCGGCCAACTCGCGACCAGCATCGCGCGCTGCAATGACCACAACACTTGACTTTGCTCACGCGGTATCTTGGCCCAAATCATGCGCCGCGCCAGGAACACCAGGATCATCATGGTCGCCACGCTAGTCAGGATGGAGGCCCCGGCCAGCCCCATCACTCCCAGTCCGCCCACCAGCGCCAACACGCCCAGCGTGACCTTGATGATCGTGGTCACAGTCTCGATGGCGGCGGGGTATTCATTTTTCTCGAAACCACGGAAAAGGGCCGTCAAGCCGTTGGCCACGGCGCCTGGCAAAAGCCCAACGTAGAGGAGCGCCACCGCCCACACGGTCTCTGCGGGCAGCGGCTCGCCCAGCGCCTGGCGTCCAGCCAGAAAGCCGACCAGTATCGGTATAACCGCCACAAAGAGCAGCAGACGCAACACCGTCGCGTTGACAAAGAGGCGCCGCGCGTTGGCCCGGTCGCGGGCCACCTCCCGCATCAGGTACATGTCCAGGCCAAAGTTGGCGATAATGTCGAACCATCCATAGATCACGATGGCAGTAAAATACCGCCCGTTCCCCACCGGCCCCAGGATGCGGGCCATCAACATGGCAAAGGCAAGATCAATGATCCGGTTGAAGAGGGTAAGAATGATGGGGGCAATCGAGTTCTTCGCCACTCGCCGGACGGTGCTGGCGTCGTCCTCCTCGCGGTAGAAAAAGCGCCACAGGTAAATCCCGATCAAAAAGAGCACGGCCATCCCGCCGATAAAGCTGATAAAAGCGCCTATCTTTACGCTATCAGGGCTGTATTTGAAGCGCACCGTCCACACGCCCGGCTCCAGGCGCACGCCCCGGAAATTGCCATTCACGCGATAGATTGGAACCTGTTCTTCGGCATCCTCGCCAGCTCCCTGGGGCCGCGCGAATGCCTTCCAGCCAGGAAAGTAGGAATCGGCCAGCACGAGCCAACTAGTCTCGGGAACGGTCGCGTCTATGAATACTTCGTTGATGGTGTAGCTGGATATGGGTTGCTCGATGTGCGTATTGCGAGTCCCCGATTTTGACTCACCAGTTTCCAGTATCACATAGTGGCGAGGATCGTATGTCTGCACGGCGGCGGCAAAGTCGTCGGTCTCTACCGTCGCCGAGTTTGGGAGGGTGAAGGCGCGGGGCATCGCGCCCAGGTTCTCATAGGCGCGCACGGCCTCGTCCTGGTAGACCAGTTCGTACTTGGGGCTATCGAGCTTCAGCTCGGTGATGATATACTTGACGTTGAGCAGGTCGGTAAGTGGGCTATCGAGGCTCGACCACTCGCTGAAGGAGTCGATGCGGAGGTACAGAAGTTGGTCCTGTTCCTCGATGAGCGTCATATAGTCGGCGTACTGGCGGCTAAAGATCGAGTCATAGCCAGCGACGTTCTGGAGGCCGTAGAACATGCCCACGTTCGAGTTCATCGTCTTGGTGGTGCTGGATGAGGTGAAGGCGGCGTAGCGCCAGATGGAAGTGTCTTGCTGCAAGAACTCGATCACCGGCGGGGTGTAGTCGAGCAACGCCGGGGCCAGGGCGGGGGCAAAGCCTATGCCAAAGGTGACAAAATCTAATACCAGCAGTCCTACCGCCAGGAGCTCCCACACGGGTCGGCGGCGGACAAAGATGGGACAGCGGCTCACGCGCAGGACGATGCCGGTGCCGGTGAGCAGGAGACCAAAGAGGGCCACCCACTTGAATTCGTAGGAGTAAAAGGCGCGATGATGGGGAAAAGCCTCCGGCGCTTTGGCCAGCGAAAGGAACACGCGCTCGACCAATGGCTCGATCTGGACGAAAAAGATCCGACTGAGAGCCAGGCTGGCAAGGGCGACGATCCCACCCCAGAAGGCCAGCGCGGCGAACAAAATGATCGGTGAAAAGGAAGCGCGAAGCAAAAAGGTGTTGGAGAGCAAAGATCGCTTTTCCCTCCTCTGCTCCTCCGCTCCTCTGCTTCTCTGCAGCGCCTCGATGCCAAAACCGGCCAGGATAGCGACGCACAACGTGAGCGGAAAAACCCAGCGGAAAGGAGAGTGGGATTGTTCAAGCCCCGGCAGCGCATAGACCAGCGCGTAGAGCGGCGTGCCAAAGATACAGCCGAGGGAGAAGAGGGATAGAAGGGTGAAGAAGGGGATAGCGTGATGCGTGGTGATGCGTGATGCGTGATGCGTGAAACGTGAGAGGCGGGGCGCGAGCCAATAGAGCACGGCAGTGACAGCGAGAAATAGTGGCAAGAGGCCCAGGTAGGCCCCGCCCTCGACATAATTCTTGATGCCCCAGTCAATGTACTGGCCGTCGGAAAACGTCTGCGCCGGCGTCCAACGCCGAGTGAAAAGGTCAAAATAGCCGTGATGGGCCGGGTTGCCAAAAAAGTTGGGGATGCCAAAAGCGATCAGGCGCCGAGAGGGATAGGCCCACTCTCGCACCTGCTGGAGGCTCGCCGCCGCCTCACCGCCGCGAAAGTTATCGGTGACCACCTCGTACAAGGGCACGAACTGCACGGCCCCCAACGCCAGGCCCAGCACCAGCATCACGGCAAGCCAAAAGACAGGACGGGAAAGTTTTCTTGCCTCGGTTACCCATCTGCTCCTTTCTCTGGCACCGAGTAGATGAGTCAATGGGTAGACGAGTCGCCACAGCGCATAGACTCCTGTCACCAGCAATGTGAAATAGGTATTCTCGACGTGACCGGCCAGCATTTGGCAGCCCAGGCCCAGCGCGCCCAGGAGCGCCCAGGGCGTAGTCCCGTAGGGGTCGACGCCCCTACGGGGCAGCGTCGCGGGTCGCCGTCCCAGCGCGGGACGTTGCTGCACGATCGACTCGACCATCGCCAGGAGGAAGGGCAGCCAGGATGCTGCGGCGATGATCATCGGGTGCGGGATGGAAGACACGACCATAAACCCGCTGAACTGGAACGTGATCCCGGCGATCAGCCCTCCCAGCCGGCGGATTCCCAACACACGGGCAAAGAGGTAGGCAAATATCCCGGCCAATCCCAATTGGAGCCAGGCAAAGATCCCAAAAGCCCGCCACAGGGGTAGAACGTAGTAAACCAGGCTCAACGGATAGAGCGCCGAATGCTGCCCGTTCGCCAGGAAGGGGTGCCCGGCAAAGAGGTAGGGGTCCCAGAGGGGTAGTTCTCGATTCTGGATCGCCTCGACGAGGTGTTGCTTCCAGGCATAGTTCTGCAGGATCAGATCGGCGACCAGGTGATTGTGAGGGAAGGTTACCCCTAGATCAGCGGCTGCCGCCTGGTAGGGTTCGAACAGGAAGAGATAATCAGCCGGCAACAAGGTCTTTGGCCCCAGAGCTGCCGGCGCGAATAGCAGAAGGGGGAGAAGGAGCAACAGGATGAGGATAGCCAGGTCAGCCAATGTGTCGCTTCGCTTGCTATGGATCATGCCACCAACCTATCGCATGATCGCAGTATGAGAACCGCCACGGCAGTCCCATTGCTCGATCCTCCAAGCCATCTTGGCATACGGGACATAGGGAAGCTTTGCACTAGATGGGGATCACGGGAGACGCACTACGGATGTCGAAATGCGCGCCTAATCTGTGAGTTTGATCTGTTGAACCTCGATCAAGGCCTGTCTCAACTGTTCCAGATTTTCAAAAGAGCGCGCCGAACCATTGAGCACGCCCATCGTGACGCTCAAGTGCGGCAACTGGACATCTGTTCCTCCTTGCTTTCCCTTGCGATCGGCATAAGGGTAGAAGAAGGACATCGCTTCATTCAGGCGTGCCTTCAGAGCATGCTGGACTTGTTCCACCTTGTTGGGTGCGATGACGACAAAAATATTGGCGTCGTCCAGGTGGCCCACAAATGCGCCCGGGGCTTGATCTTTGACGATGTGGCTCAGTATGAGCGTCACGGCGCGCACGACGTCATCTCGCGCCACAAATCCGTATGCCTCGGAGAACTTTTGCAGTCCTCGCAATCCTACGGAGAGCACCGTCCAACTGGGACCGGCCAGCAGTTCGCGCAGGCGCTCATCAGACAAGGGAGAGGTCGGCAACCCGGTGATGGGGTGAGACAGTCGTTCCATGTTGGAACGACGCAATACATTGCGCACTCTCAGGCGCAATTCCTGGACGTCAAAGGGCTTGGTGATATAGTCCACGGCGCCCAGTTCCAATCCCATCAACCGGTCGCCTCGCTCACCTTTCTCGGTCAGGAAGATGATGGGGACGTATTTGGTCCGCCGATGAGAGCGTAACCGGCGGCATACTTCATAGCCATCAATGTCTGGCAATCGAATATCCAACACAACCAGGTCGGGGAGAGTTTTTTCGACAAAGGCCAGGGCGTCTTCTCCCCAGCCTACCGAGTCCACCTCGTAGCCCTGGGACTCAAAGTACGAGGTGAGCATCTCGGCCGTGCTTGGTTGATCTTCTACGATGAGGATATGCGGAGCCTCGGCCATGTTCTACCCTCCATCTCACCACACGTAGGAACGCCGTTGGTTAAACCCGTCACCCTATCGGCTCCTTGTAGATGGCATAGGTGCAGGTTGGAGCGCCCATAGCCACACATTCGATCTCGTCTACCCGGAATTTTAATCCACTACTGAGCCAATGTAGACCTTCTTCTAGCAAGCCTTTCCCCGCGAAACAGATGGGGCTATCTGCCGTGCGACCCCAGCAGACGGGACACGGCTGCATGATGTAGGCATAAAAGTCGCCGCGATCCTCAATGGTGCTCTTCTGGTCGCTGATCTGGGTAAAGACCTTGGCCATCGCCGGGAGACCGGCCTTGAGTTTGGCGCCCAGCGGCAGCACTTTGAAGGCCAGATCGCCGACGCCAGAAAGAGACCCTAGCCCCTGAAGCCCCCTGGCCCAGGCCGCCCGCCCGGCCCGCAATTGCAGCCCACGTCCTCCACGTGGCCCATACAGTTCGTCCAACGCTCCATTCAGCATGGAGTAGTGTGAGAACTCGAACTCTTTCTTCAAGTTCGTGGGGGGATAATTGTCAATCAGGTGTGAAAGGCCAGCCAAGTTCAGAACAGCGTTCAGGCCGTTCTTGCCCATCACCTCTTCCATCGCCTCGAGATAGACACGGGCGACCAAATTGGGGTAATAATAACCACTGGGTTCAATCTGCTGCACTTTTGCCCTCCTTGATTCTCTCCTATTGGGCTTCGAGAATGACAGCCAGATCCTCGGATGCGCGGCGCATATCGAGGAAAAGCAGGCCGAGCTTGGTCTGCTGACGGGCCAGCACGGTCAAGACGGCCTCCTGGCCAACGTCGCGGAGCACGACGTATCCGTTCTCTCCCTTGATGTACACCTCGTCCAGCAATCCACGCCCCAGTTCGCTGGCGATGCGCTCACCCAGCGATATCATCGCGGCGGACATCGCCGCGACACGATCTTCCTCGACACCCGCCGGGAGGGAGGAAGCTATCGTAAGACCATCTACGCTCACGACCGCCGTGGCCTCGACGTCTGGCGCGCTCGCCTGCAAATCCCGCAACCGTCTCACCAAGCGTTCAGCACGAGATCTCTCTGCCATACCTGTTTCCTCAGACAACGATGTCGCATTCTGTACAGGCTTGGGTGCAGAACTGGGACATCAAGCGGTTCAAAAATCTAGCCTACCACGATGACAATGAAGAGGAGCCCTTGCCACGCTTTCGCCGTTCATCCTCGATGCTGAGGAATGGACGGTTACTCTATCGGTTCCTTGTAGATGGCAAACGTGCAAGTCTCCCCGCCCATAGCTACACACTCTGTCTCTTCGACTCTGAATTTGTGTCCACCGCTGACCCAATGGAGCCCTTCCTCGATCAATCCTTTGGCTGCAAAACAGATGGGCCGGTCGGCAGTGCGGCCCCAGCAGACCGGGCAGCGATGTATGATGTAGATGTAGTGGTCGCCGCGATCCTCGACGGTAGTTTTTTGATCGCTGAACTTGGTGAACACCATGGCCATCGCCGGGATGCCGGCCTTTAGTCGGGCGCTCAGAGGGAGCACTCTGAAAGCCAGGTCGCCGACGCCAATCATGGCGCCCATTTTCTGCCCGCCGCGGGCAAACCCCACCCGTCCGGCGCGCAACTGAAGCCCACGACCGCCGCGCGGCCCATACATCTCCTCCAATGCCCCCATCAACATGGAGAATTCTGAAAAATCAAACTCCTTTTTCAGATCGACGGGAGGATAATTGTCAATCAGGTGGGAAAGGCCCGCCAGGTTCAGGATGGCGTTCAGCCCGTTCTTGCCCATCACCTCTTCCATGGCCTCAAGAGTGAAATGGACGATCATATTGGTATAATAATAGCCACTGGGTTCAATCTGCTGCATGCCACGCCTTCTCCTGGGATCAAGTCCCCAGGATTGCAGCCAGATCCTCAGATGCGCGGCGCATATCCAGGAAAAGCAGGCCGAGCTTGGTCTGCTGACGGGCCAGCACGGTCAAGACGGCCTCCTGGCCGACGTCGCGGAGCACAACGTATCCGTTTTCCCCCTTGATGTACACCTCGTCCAACAACCCCCGTCCCAGTTCGCTGGCGATGCGCTCACCCAGCGATATCATCGCGGCAGACATCGCCGCGACACGATCTTCCTCGACACCCACCGGGAGGGAGGAAGCTATCGTAAGCCCGTCTACACTCACGACCGCCGTGGCCTCGACGTCTGGCGCATTCGCCTGCAAATCCCGCAACCGTCTCACCAAGCGCTCAGCACGAGATCTCTCTGCCATTGTTCGCCTCCTTGATCGCTTTACTCAACGTTTGCACCCCGCCTCACCAAAAGTGAGAATACCATACATCGTGCACCTTGTCAAGCGCCTTGTCATCTCGTCCCGCTGATGGTATAATGCCGCCTCACGCCTGATGTAAGATTAGCTGATTTGAGATTGGCGGATTTACAGGTGAGGTGCTATGTCTTTTGATCTGGCTCAACTTATCGAGACGATTGGCTATGTGGGACTGTTTGCCATCGTCTTTGCCGAATCTGGCTTGTTCTTTGGTTTTTTCCTCCCCGGCGACAGTCTGTTGCTCACAGCCGGGTTGCTGGCTTCTCGTGGCAGTTTGAATATTGTCACCCTGATTCTGATATTGTTCCCGGCAGCGGTTTTGGGCGACTCGGTGGGGTACTGGTTCGGCGCCAAGGCCGGACCGCCTCTTTTCAAGCGGGAAGAATCGCTCTTTTTCAAGCCCAAGAACCTGTTGGCTGCGAAGGCTTTTTACGACAGACACGGTGGCAAGACGATCACGCTGGCCCGATTTATGCCTTTTGTTCGCACCTTTGCTCCTATCGTGGCAGGCGCTGTGCAGATGGAGTACCGCCGCTTTTTGTTTTTCAATCTCCTGGGCGGGGTGGTCTGGGCGATAGGGATGACGCTCCTGGGGTACGTTCTCGGCACCTGGTTCGGCACGATCGAAGGGGTCGACCGGTATTTCACGCTGCTGGTGCTGGCTTTCTTTTTTATCCCAGGGATCCCCACGCTGATCCATCTGTGGCGAGATAACCGCGAAAAGATCCTCGCCTGGCTGAAGAAATGGTTGGGCCGCAACCGCGTGCCAGAAGCGTAGAATGTGGAACGAGCGTCCTCAGCGCTGCGATTCACCAGTCAGCTTCTGCCCGACGAGGAACAGCGCGACGATGAGTGCAACGGTCAGAAATCCCAGCATCCCCATGAGCGCCAATATTCCGCTCCCTGCAAGAGCGTACCAGACGCTATCCCCTGCACGTGCCAACGCACTGGCGCTCAGGAGCACCACGCCCATGGCAGCTCCGTTCCACACCCCGTGGATGGTCACAGCAGCCGCGTAGGAACCTAGAAGACGAAGCGGTCTCTTCTTCCAGAACTGTCCCCAGCCCCAACCGACCAGCCCTCCAGTAAAACAGTGTATCGCCGTCGCGCCAAAGCGGGACACGGCCACCGCCGCCCACCCCTCCACACCGCCTAAAGCCCCGTTGAACAGATTCTCCACCAGTGCAAATCCGGCTCCACTGGCCACGCCCCACAGGAAAGCGCGCGCGGAACAGGGACGAATCCAACGGGCCATCATGCCGGCCGCCAATGCTTTGAAAGATTCCTCCACTAGAGGGACAATGATGGAAAACATCACCAGCGTGGAGATAGCTATCGTTGGTGAGAGTAAAAGTTGTGACGAATTCGCCACGTCCGCCAGCCAGGCCGGATCCCGCAGATCGCTCATCAGAGATGTGAGCCTTTCTTCCCCGCCAGGTACTGCCAGCGTCACCAGGAGCGCGGCCGCGACGAGGGTCAAGGCGATCAGCACCTCGCAGATCAGAGAAGCTCCCGTACCTATGAAACCGCCGCTGGCCACACCGGCGATAACTTCACGCCAGGAGCTTTTTTCTTCTGGCCCCATCTCACGTGACGCCCACCTTGTCAGTCCAAGCAAGATCAAAGGCGGAAAAGACATCGCCAGAACGTGAATGGGAGGCAGCAAAAAGGCCGTGGTCAGATGGAATGAACTGACCACGGCCCCCAGGACAATGAAAAGCGCGAGCAGGAACCCCAAGCGCCAAAGGCGCGATGGGCTGAAAGGACGCGAGGGCCGCGCCTGCCAGCCATGCCATCCCTGAAGCGCCAGCGGAACGCCTAGCTCGAGGCCCAACGCTATCACACTGACCACTGGCAGTGTCTCAGCTACGGTCAACCTCCCCCGGCTGGCGAGGAACCATGCCAACGCCAGTCCACTTCCAAAGAGCAGGAGGGCGAGGAGACCTCCAACAATGCCGATGATGAGCCACAGCGCGCGGCGTTGCACCTATCGTCCTTTGCTGTTGATTACTCTTCCTCGATCAGAATCGTCTCGATGACGTCAGGCGCTGAATCCTCAGCGCCTGGTTGAGTCTTTGCGAGGCTCTCTGTGACATCCATCCCCTCAACGATCTTGCCGATGATAGTGTACGTGCCACTAAAGTCCGGCTGAGGCGCATAGGTGATAAAGAACTGGCTGCTGTTGCGACCCGGCGACGAAGTGTACAGCGCCACCATCCCGGCCTCGTCAAAGGTCAGATCGGGGCTGGTCTCGTCGCCGCAGAAATAACCAGGATAGGGAAAGCCAAGTCCCACGTTGGTGGGATCGCCGCTCTGGGCCACAAAGCCCGGCTCGACGTGAAAGAATGTAAGGTCGTCGTACCATCCTTCCTGTGCCAGAAAGACGAAATTGTTGACATTGACGGGAGCCTGATCGTCGAACAGTTCGACGACAATGTCTCCTTTGCTCGTGCGAATAGTAGCGACATAGTCCTTCTCAGCATCGACCACCTGGGGTGGAAGCTCGGTGTATTGCTCTTCGGTCAGCAGCGTTAGACGGATAAAGGCGTCAATGAGAATGGGTTGAAGCCCTAGTTGTTGGGTGGGATAGACCACGCCGTTGATGATGTAGCTCGGCGTGCCCCCCAGGCCGATCTCGATGGCCGATTGAGTGTCAGCGTCAACTTTATCCTTGTAAACGTGATCGTCCAACTCCTGAGTAAATCGCTCGACGTCGAGTTCCAGTTCCTCTGCGTATTCGATCAATTTTGTTCGTGTTTCGTCGACCGAGAGCGGGTTCCATTCTTGTTGGCGCTCGTAGATCAAGTCGTGAATCTCCCAGAACTTGCCCTGAGCGCCGGCGGCTTCAGTAGCTTCAGCGGTGATGATCGCCTTATCGTGGAAACTCAGCGCAAAGTGGCGGTATACACTTCGAAAGTTCTCGCCGTGTGTATCTTCCAGATACACTCTCAGCGTGGATAACGCTGAGCAGGCCGGGCACTGGAAATCGGCGTACTCGATGAACGTGATGGCAGCGTCTTCCGAGCCGTGGATGTGCTCCTCTTCCGTCACGGGCGGAATGTTGGATGCAACCGGCAAAGTAAACAACTCGCAAGTAGCCGGTCCAGAAGGCTCTGGGGCTACGGTTGACTCGGCAGTGTCCGTTTCAGGGATGGGTGTGGGAGAGGGCGCCGACGTCGGCGACGGCGACAGTGTTGGTGACGGCGATGCGGGTGGCGGCGTCACTCCCCCGCCACATCCGGTAACCAACCCGAGTAGCAGGGCAATGAATAAAAGAACAGATTTGCGCACAAAAACCTCCTTAGTTTTATAGTTTAGCGCCAGGTACTCAAAGCCATCGTCTCGGAGCGCCCTGTCACGATCTGCTCGCCTGTGACGCCCTCGGAAACGATGGCGAGAAACCTGGGAATCCATTTTGTGTTAGAAACCAAATCCACAGGTGGGCGGTATTGTACCATAAATATGGTGTTGTGCTAGTTTGAAAGACTTGACGAAATGTCCCCAGTGAGCCATAGAGATTTAGGCGGCAAAACAGATCGTATACCAATTGGAGGACATGCACAGGGTAAACGAACGATTGGATCTAGGCAGATTCGTGGGGTAAAAATTGGACTGGAGGCCAACTTGAGCTAGAATACACAGCAAACTGATAATGGCCTGCTTCTGCTTTTCAGATGTCCCCACCTTGATACGGTTGCCAACTTGGCGTTTGACAGTGCTCGAGGCAAAGATATAATAGCTCGCCGAGCCAATACGCTCGTGCGATATGAGATGTGCAGAGGAAAAGGCAAGCAATGAAAACCAGAAATATACTCCTTCTATTTGCCGTGGCGATGTGGCTGCCCGCCCAGATCGCCGCTGCGCCTGTCGCTCCCACCTACGAAATTTTCGAGATCCAGGGTGACGGCGCCAACTCGCCTCTCAACGGCGACGTGGTCGCCACCCTCGACAACGTCGTGACCGCGGTCGGCCCCGACGGGTTCACCATCCAGACCCCCGACGCCCGCGACGACGGCGATCCCAACACCTCGAATGGCCTCCTTGTCTTCACGGATGCAGCTCCAACGGTCGCGGTCGGCGATCAGGTTGACGTTACAGGCAAAGTGATCGAGTTTTTCGATCTCACCGAGATCGTCGGCCCGCTAACCGTGGTCGTCGATTCGTCGGGGAACCCATTACCTGCCGCCGTACCCTTCGACGCCGCCACCCCATCGCCCGATCCGCCGCAGTCGGCGGTCGAGTTTGAGCGATTCGAGGGCATGCGAGTCGCCATCACCAGCGGCGTGGTGTGCGGACCGAACCAGACGTTCGACTCCGATCCCATCGCCGAGGTTTTCATCACTGCGGCATCGGAGCGCTGTTTCCGCGGGCCTGGCATCAAGTTCCCCAGAAGCGACGGTGACCTGCCCACCTGGGATGGCAACCCCGAGGTCTTTGAGCTCGATCCTGACCGGCTTGGTCTGCCGAACCAGGCGATCCCGGCCGGCTCGATCTTTGCCGCCGAAGGCGTCATCGGCTACGAGTTCGGCGGTTATGAACTCTGGCCCACGAGCCTCACCGTCGACCCGCTCTCTCTCCCGCGACCGGTGCGCAGCCGCAACGCCGACGAGTTCACCGTCGGCTCGCTCAATCTGTTTCGCCTCTTTGACGCTCACGACGATCCGCCGGGTTCGAGGGGGCGTGACGATACCGTCGTGAGCGCCGCCGAGTACAACACCCGGCGCGCCAAGCTCGCCGACTATATCCTCAACGTCCTGCGCGCCCCAGACATCCTGGGCGTGCAGGAGGCGGAAAAGATCGAGGTACTCCAGGATTTAGCCGCCGAGATCCACACGCTCGACGCCAGCGTGAGTTACACTGCCTATCTGGAGGAGGGGAACGACATCGGCACGATGGACGTGGGCTTTCTGGTGCGCGACACGGTGAGCGTTCGTGCGGTGACCCAGTTGGGTGCGGATGAGGTGTTGACGCTCGACGGCTCGCCGCTCCACGACCGACCGCCGCTCCTGCTCGAAGCCGACGCCGATCTAATCAGCATCGACAGCGGCACGCCCTCCCCCATCGCCGTCATAGTCAACCACACCCGCTCTCTGGGCGGTATCGACGACCTCTTTGACGGCGATCGGGTGCAGCAAAAACGCCTCGAACAGGCCCAGTCGATCGCGCAAAAGGTGCAGGATTTCCAGACCGCCAACCCGACGACGCCGTTGGTGCTGATCGGCGACTATAATGCGTTCCAGTTCACCGACGGTTACGTCGACGTCATCGGCCAGATCGCTGGCGACGTTGACCCCGTGGAGAATACGCTCTCCGGTCCAGACCTGGTCGAGCCGAACCTCACCCGGCAAGTATTGCGCCTGCCTGCTGAGGAGCGGTACTCGTTTATCTTCCACGGGAACGCCGAGGCGCTTGACCACGCCTTGACCTCGGCGGCGGGCGATCCTCTCGTCCGCGGTTTCGAGTATGGGCGCGGTAACGCGGACGCGGCGGAACATCTCATCAACGATGGCTCGACACCGCTTGCCTCGTCGGATCACGATGGATTCGTACTTTTCCTTGAGAGGCAAACGGAACCTGTCGGCGACTACACAGGCTTGACGATCTGGCCGTGGGTTGCCCTGAGCATAGCGGTTGTTATGGGAGCCATCGGACTGATGCTCCTCAAGCAGCGCACAGCCTGAAAGCGTGTGACTCTGAGTGTGCGCTACCAGATAGAGGAAATAGGCAGTGAATAAACAAACCTTCCACTCAATTGGTCGTTTACTATTGGTCATTGGTCATTTGTTATTCGTCATCGGCCTGGCCGCGTGTGCACCTCGTGACGACGTTTGGGAGCACGTGCGCGAGACCGGCATCCTGCGCGTGGGAATGGACGCCGGCTTTCCTCCTTTTGAGAGCATCGCCGCCGATGGAATGCTGATCGGGTTCGACGTGGACCTGGCAAGGGAGCTAAGTAGGAGGCTGGAAGTAGAGGCGCAATTCGTCGCTAATTTACCTTACGACGGTCTCTACGATGTGCTGACGGTGAACCGCGTGGACGTCGTCATCTCCGCCCTCGTCGTCAATCCTGGAAGGATGGAGGATTTTGCTTATTCGACTTCCTACTTTGACGCCGGACAGGTTCTGGTGATACGCTCTCCCACGAGTGAGGAGAGTAGCATTGAAGAGATGGCCGACTTGAGCGGTCGCACGCTGGCAGCCGAGTTCGGCACGCAGGGCGACCTGGAAGCGCGCAAGTGGGCGCGGCAATTAACGAATCTCACCACCGTGCCCTATCAAACCGCAGCCGAGGCGCTGACTGCGGTCACGGCAGGCGAAACGGACGCGGCATTAGTGGATCGCGTCTCGGCGTTGGCGGCGATCGAGCCAGGCGACGAGTTGACTATCGTAGAGAAATCAATCGTCGCGGAGCCTTACGCGGTGGCCATGCGTCGAGACAGCACACAACTGCTACGCGCGATCAACGAGGCGCTGGCAGAGATGGAAGTGGATGGGACACTGGAAGCGCTGGTAGACAAGTGGCTGAAGTAGGTCGGATTGCGTGCAACCTTTGGTTGCCTACCGCCCTACTGCTCCCGGCTCAGAATCCCCGTCATGCAGCCCATCCCCCCGGCAGCCTTGACCAGTTCGCCAATCTCCACCTCGACGCACTCGATCCCTGCTGCCTGGTACATCGCCACCGTGCGCGGACAGCCCGTCGGCATCAACACCCGCCGGGGAGCCAGGGCGACAAAGTTGAGCGCCATTCCCGGACGGGCTTCCTTCTCATCAGGCAGCCACAGTATCTCGAGTCCCCGCTTGCGCAGCGCGTTCACCACCCGATGGGGCGTCCTTCCCGGCCAGCCTACCGCCAGGTCGCGGTCGGCAAAATTGATCACGCCTTGCAGGTGCATGGTCCCAAAGGCGAGATCCACCCGCACCACCTCCACGCCAATCTCCTCCAAGATGCTTTGGACCTGCGCCGCGCCTTTATCGTTCGTGCGCAGCCCGGTGGTCACCAGCGCCATCCCCTCGTCCACCCACATGGCGTCGGCTCCCTCAAAGGCGCCGGTTCCCCGCACGCTGCGCAGGATGGGCACGCGCAGATCGGCCAGCCGCCGGGCGACGCGCACTTCCTCGCCAGCGCGCACGGTAGACGCAGGCCGGGCGAGGATAGCGCCCTCTGGCGTCATGAAAAAGAGATCGCGGAGAAAGAAATTATTGGGAGACGGAGTATCGACCGGCTCCAGGTAGTGGACGGTGACGCCCTCGCTGCGGTAGGCGTCGGCCAGCGCGTCGTGTTGGCGCCGTATCTGCTCCGGGTCTACGGGGGCCAACATCTGTACGTCGTTCGGTTCGGCCAGAGCATCGATCTCGGGACCAGGCCGGTGCAGCAATACCGCTCGAAGAGTCATACACTCGGAGGCCACGCCCCAGGGTCCCCAGAGTTGGCGCATTTCCTCGCGCGTCGTGGCGGTGCGCGGCGACCAGCCTGGGCCGCCATACGTAGCGGCGACGGGAGTTAGATTTGTCATCAGGCATTTCTCCTTGTATATCAACGTTATATTGGTGATTTGGCGCTCATGCCGCTATGATACCACAGTCCGCCAGTTGTTCAAAGTGCTTTTTGGAGAGCGTATCATGTTTGGGACAAGGGCCACAAACTGCCCGCCGATGATCTCCATCACCCGATGGCAATCAACGGCTACGCTCTGCGCCGCAAAATGCGTTAAAAACGCATTGAAACAACCTGTTTCTAACAGGTTTTGAATACCAGCGGTACGTTTCAACGTTCCGCGAGACAGCAACGAGCCATCTTGTCCCCAGCACGATATGCTCACCTTTTTGACGATTTGTGCAAGGAAGCCGAGTAAGGTAAAATCGAGCAACAAACGAGTCAAAAATATTGGATGGGAGAGCGATGAAATATATCCCCAGTTTCAAAGATGTGCTGGCGGCGGCGCAGCGTATCGAACCCTACGTGCATCGCACGCCCGTGCTGACCAGCCAAACGTTGAACCGGATGACGGGCGCTGAACTTTTTTTCAAATGCGAGAATCTACAGCGGGTGGGAGCCTTCAAGGCGCGGGGGGCATGCAACGCGGTCTTTGCGCTGACCAAAGAAGATGCCCAACGCGGGGTTGCAACCCACTCGTCGGGGAATCACGGCGCGGCGCTGGCCTACGCTGCCGGGTTGCGCGGCGTTCCGGTCATCGTCGTGATGCCCGACAACGCCCCGCCAGTGAAGCGCGCGGCGGTGGAGGGGTACGGCGCGCAGATCGTGACCGCTGGCTCGCGTCCTTTGGAGCGCGAACACACGCTGGAGCACGTCTTACAGGAAACCAACGCGACGTTTGTGCATCCTTCTAATGACTCCTACGTGATTGCCGGGCAGGGCACGGCGGCATTGGAACTCGTCGAGGATGTCCCCAACCTCGACATAGTGCTGGCGCCGGTCGGCGGCGGGGGGTTGCTGGCCGGGACGGCGCTGGCGGTCGCTGAGCGATCGCCAGAGACGCGCATCATCGCCGCCGAGCCAGAGATGGCGAACGACGCCTATCGTTCGTTTCGCGATGGCAGGATTTATCCGTCCGAGAACCCACAGACTATTGCTGATGGTCTACGAACCTCTTTGGGCGACGTGACCTTTCCCATCATCCGCGAGCACGTTGCGGATATCGTGACGGTGAGCGAGCGGGGAATCATTGACGCGATGCGCCTGATCTGGGAGCGTATGAAGGTCATCGTCGAGCCATCCTCTGCTGTACCGGTGGCGGCGCTGTTTGAATCATTCGATCCTCAGGGGCTGCATGTCGGCGTCATCATCTCGGGCGGAAATGTGGACCTCGATCACTTGCCATGGCATAGAGTTCAGAACACGGATGGCACAAAGGACTGAAAAAAGGTAACCGTTCACCCTTCCCGGCGAGAGAGGGGTGAACGGTTACAACTTGACTCCTGCAATTTAGTGATTCCAGACTTCGGAAGTCTTAAAATGTGGTTTACGAACCCGATTTTGAAGCAAAACAGGTTGATTTTGTTTCTGAAGTTCTTGACGATAGACTTCCGAAGTCTCTGCTTCT